>JBHHTX010000144.1:0-4057 GCA_046753585.1 Mariprofundaceae bacterium | reverse complement strand
TTTCTCACAAAGAATGACATGCTTAAGCGCTGCTGAATGCAGGACAATATCAACACCATGCATCTTCCGCATCAGCTTGTCCCTGTCACGCATATCTCCTAAATAGAGATATACATTGTCATATGGGCGATAGGCCTCATCTAGAAAAAAAAGTTCGCTTTCGTTATTATCAATTCCAATGACTTCACGGGGATTGTGGGCCACAACTTGACGTAACAGTTCCGCACCTACAGTCCCACATACACCAGTAATCAGAACGCTCTTATTCTGCCATGTGTTTTTCATTACCCCTCTCCAGTTCATCTAGCCAAACCTATGATAAAACTTCCGTTATCAATTCCAGGCTCTCTTTTGCACCCTAAGCATTCGATAATTGCAATTTTCAACTTCCAGCATATGAAACCCCCGGGTTTGTTGGTAGCAAAAACTCTTGAGAGGATTAGCCTATGAATACGCAAACAAGATATTCCCGGGCAGTCTGAGGACGAGCCGTTCGGTTAGTCAGCCACCTCATTTATACTCGTATTGGTAGGTGCCATACCTGGCGTATTTTCCATAGCCATAGTGGCCCTGACGTCGCTGAATATCGTTGTAGATGATTCCCTCTACCTTGATATTACTCTGGGCAAGTCGTTTGTTTGCGAGATCAATCTCCCTTATCGGGTTCACACCATGACGCACAAGCAGAAAGGTGGTGCCGGCAATGCTTCCGATCAGAGCCGCATCGGTAACCGCAAGAATCGGAGGCGTATCAATCAAAACCAGGTCAAATTGTTTTGAGGCCGCTATGATCAGATTGCGGAAGTTCTCATTCATGAGAAGTTCCGAAGGGTTGGGCGGCAAGGCACCTGTTGTGAGGAAGGAGACATTGGCATCGGACGTCCGTCTGATTGCATCAGAAGGCTTTACCTGACCGCTAACAATCTCGGACAAGCCGGGAGAACGGGCCATGCCAAAATATTGATGCAGGTGTCCCTTACGCAAATCACCATCGACCAAAAGAACCTTTTTTCCGGAATCGCCAAGTACATGAGCGAAGTTTACCGAAACGAAAGACTTACCGACTGACGGGCTGGGGCCGGAAATAGCTACAATATTATTTTCTGCCTCCATCAGGGCAAAATGAAGGTTTGTACGCAGACTGCGCAAGCTCTCAATGGTGGGGTCTTTACGATCATGAAGGGCAAGTATGGAATGCTCCTTTGATTTCTTTTGCAGCAGAGCGGAAAGCTCAAACTGCTTCTCGCTGCGGGGAAGGATGGCAAAGGTCGGCAAACCGAGCTTGCGCTCAATTTCACCAGGATCTTCAACACCCTGTTGCAGACTCTTACGGACAAAGGCAAGAAGGACACCGAGAATAAGTCCGCAGACAAGACTAAGCGCGGCAATAAGAGATTTTTTCGGTTTTACAGGTTTTTCGGGTTCCACGGCATAATCGATAATACGAACGTTACCCACCGTCCCTGCCTTTACGACCTTCAATTCCTGCGACTTGTTCAGAAGAAGGGTATACAACTGCGTCTTCACTAATGAATTTCGTCTCAGCTTGAGCAGATCCTGTTGAGTCTCCGGCAGCAGCTGAACTTTTTTATTGAGCCTGGACTCTTTGCTTCTCAGGCGAGTCAGTTTTGACTCCAGGGCCTGTAGCTTGGGATGCTCTGCCCTGAAGCGCTGTTTCAGCTCAGCCCGTTCCAGAAGCAGGCCGGAAATCAGGGTTTCAAGCTCGGCACCCTTATCCAGCATGGATTGCATCTCAAGATTCAGATCAATAGAGCCATGTTTCGCCCTGTATTCATTGAGATTTTCCTCAGCCACATCAAGTTCCGTACGCAGCTTCGGTAATTGGGTATTCAGAAATTTCAGCGTCTTTTCAGCCTCAGCTGACTTTCGCTCAACATTCTGGCGCAGATACACATTGGTAATAGCGTTGATGATAACCATGGCCTGTTGCGGGTCAGCATTTTGCATGCTCAGTTCAAGGATACCGGTCTTTCTGCCCTTCTCACTCACTGCCAACACTGTCTGCAAATCAGCAACGGTTTGCAGCCAGGAGTGCTTCATAATATCAAACCGGGTTCCGGGCCGGGCAACAAGCTCGGAGATATAGATATCCACCCGTTTTTCGCCGGTTTCAGGCGATGAAAGCCTCACTGACGCTGTCTTGCCGACAGTCCCCTGAGTGATCTCCTTACCGTCCGGATCCAGCAGCCTGTATTTCCCGACCATACCGGCGACAAGGGTTAAATCCTTACCCTCGAGATATTTGGGAACCGTAAGGCGATCAATCTGAAGGCGCTCGCCTCCCCAGGCGAAAGAATTCAGGCCCCATAAGGCAGCCGCGGGCTCGCTCCCGTCATGAGAACGGGCAAATGACTGGCCGAAAAAAGGGAAATAATGCGGGGAGGATGAAATATCAAGCTTGAGTTGTTTAACCGCTTTTCCCACGACAGAGCGGGAGCGAATGATTTCAATCTCAGCTTCGGCAGGCGTCTCGCCGGTTAAAGCAGTATTCAAATCTTCAAGGGGCCCGATTCCTTTGCCCTCCTGCTCCACCTGCACCAGGGCATCGGCTGAAAAGATAGGCGTAGCCAGAAGAGCGTAGCTCAGGCCGGCAAGAAAAATAACACCGGCAGTGATAGCAATCAGCCATTTGGACTCGATAATAATGGCCAGGTAATCAGCCAGATCTATCTCATCTTCGATGAAAGAATCAGATGCCTCGGCGCCGGAACCTGAGGGCCGGCCACCCGGAAAATCATTACTCATAAAAAATCCTGTAAGAAGAAATTCTTGGAAAAAAGACCGGGGATTAAGTTAACTTCATTTTCTGGCGGCCAGACCAACCCCGATCGCGGTAATCGTTGATGACAGATGATTCAGAGTACGCCCCCAGTTGGCTATACCATGGGTAGCGACAAAAACAACATCGCGGGGCTGGAGTTGGAACTGGTCGGCCAGAATCAAGGCATCGGCGGAACCAGCATCCAGTTTATAGATAGCCGGTTTTTTCGGCTCAGAAACATCCCGGGCCCAGGGCACTTGCGTCCCGGAACCTTTCTGACCGGATATGACTCCACGCAATACATAGATTCTGCTGGCATTGGCATAGTTCAGATCCAGTCCACCGGCATCACTGAGGGCTTCGGCCAGGGTTTTCCGGCCATTGTGCATGCGCAGTGATTGTTGCTTTGTTACCTCGCCCAGGACAAATACCTTGTTATGATTATTATCGGGAACATACAGACTATCGCCATCCCGCAACAGGTAATTGCGGGAGATATTTCCGTTTTTATACATTCCAAGCAAATCAATCCTGTATTCGCGTCCCGCCCGGGTAAGAATAACATTCTGCAAATCCGCTTCATACTCTTTGCCGGCATCATTAATCGGCTTGATGCCGCCGGATTCATTGACCGCGTCCAGAATCGTCAAGGGCTTGTCTGTTATGGGTAAAATTCCGGGTTTGGCAACCTCTCCGGAAATATACACCTTCTGGCTGCGAAAGGCCGCGACCCGGACATCGACCTGGGGCGAACGAATATATTTGGCCAGTCTGGAGGTAAGCGCAAGACGAATTTCCTCAACGGATTTGCCGGAAACCTTCATGACCCCAACAAACGGGTAGAAAATGGTGCCATCGGCGCGTACGGCATTACCGGTTTCAGATGCGCCGCGAAACTGTCCCGCGGGCGTAGTCAATTCAGGATGATCCCAAACCGTGATTTGTAAAACATCATAGGGGCCGACTCGATACTGATAGTGCTTGATCTTCTTCTGCAACCCGGCATTAATTTTGGAAGCCGGAACTGACTGCAACTGGCTCGAAATCTGACTCGCTACCAGCGCGCCGGTTACATCGGTAATCTCAACGCTGTCACCCCAACCGGACTCGCTCTGATGCATGCCAATTGCACAGCCACTCATGATCATGATGGAAAAGATTCCTGTTGCGTAAGCGATTCGTTTCAAAATACCTCTCCTGCCCGTGAAAGATGTTCGGACTATACACAAGAAAATTAATATTCCCAAGATCCGATGTTGACTTTGGATGTAGGCT
>JBHHTX010000143.1:0-4104 GCA_046753585.1 Mariprofundaceae bacterium | reverse complement strand
GCAGGAAAAAACAGTATCCGGATCTGCCCCATGATGAGTCCCTGTTTGAAAAGTTACGTGAATTGCGCAAAAAACTGGCTAATGAGCTAAACGTGCCACCCTATATTGTGTTTGGAGATACTACGCTGATCTCTATGGCCCATCTTAAACCCGAAACTCCGGATCAGATGTTGGAGGTAAATGGTGTGGGCCAGGTCAAGCTGGAAAGGTTTGGTGAGGTGTTTTTGCACTGTATCAAAGAGGGAATGTCCCGATAGTTTTGTTCTGATATAATGAGAGGCCATGATTGTGCTATTCACTGATTTTGGACCAACAGGGCCATACATGGGCCAGATGAAGACCGTGCTTTACAGTCAGGCGCCGCATACGCCTGTCATTGACCTGTTCTGTGATGCGCCTTCCTGCAAGCCGAAGGCATCAGCTTATCTTCTGGCTGCTTATGTTCATGAATTTCCACCCGGAAGCGTGTTTCTGTGTGTGGTAGACCCTGGCGTGGGAGGGGAACGACTGCCGCTCATGCTCAAGGCAGATGGCCGCTGGTTTGTTGGCCCTGGCAATGGCTTGTTCAATATGATCGCCCGACATGCAAAGCAGGTTGATTGTTGGAAAATAATATGGAGACCGGAGCAGATGTCAGCAAGCTTTCATGGCCGGGATTTGTTTGCCCCTGTAGCTGCCAGACTGGCGAGGGAGGATAAAGTTCCTGGCGAGCGCACGATATTTGATCAGGAGGATAAGGAGAGCTGGCCTGATGATCTGTTTGAGCTCATCTATATTGATTATTTTGGTAATATGATGACCGGCATATGTGCTTCTAATCTATCTGCCGAAGATGAGTTAAAGCTGGGGAAGATATCTGTCAAACATGCCCGAACGTTTTCCGATGTGCAAAAAGGCGAGGTATTCTGGTATGAAAATTCCAACGGGTTGGTAGAAGTAGCAATTAATCAGGGAAATGCTGCCCGGCAATTCGGGCTATCTGTTGGCATGGAAGTCAGATTAGCCTAATGTCTGTTCCAGAACCGGGAGGCTGACTGATCTTGAGTGGCAATAATCTAAAACATTACGACATTGTTGTTATTGGCGGGGGTGTTACTGGCTCCTCTCTGGTATTGGCTTTGAAGGGTTCGGGTTTAAAAATTGCAGTCATTGAAGCAGCTCGGCCTTCGGCTAAAGCTGCTGCCGGGCCTGAGCGGGCTATTGCACTTTCTTACGGGAGTAGCCGTTATCTTGATCATCTCGGTGTCTGGAGTGAAGTCAGAGAGACTGGAGCTGCCGTCATCTCGGAGGTCCATGTCGCCGAACCCGGCTATGGCGGCAAGGTACAGATGGATCGGGCCCAGGCTGGTACCGAGGCATTGGGTTATGTGGTTGAGTTGCCCTTGATTAGCCGGATTTTATTTAAACATGCGCAGGATCATGCGGAGATATTCTGCCCTGCCAGACTTCTGGACTTGGAACGAAACGACGAGGGCATCAATGTTCGTTTACAGGATAATGAGGGAGAGCGCGATATTTCAGCATCCCTGCTGGTGGGTGCTGATGGAACAGGTTCACAGCTTAGAAAGTGGGCGGGTATCGATTGCCTTGGCTGGGATCACAACCGTTTCGGTCTGGTGGCCAGTATTTGTCCGGATCGACCGCATCAGGGGGTGGCCTTTGAGTGTTTCAGACCTTCCGGGCCACTAGCTTTATTGCCTTTAGATGATAAACGTTGTTCCATTGTCTGGACCTTAAAACCTGAAGATGCAAGCCGCCATCTGATGATGGATGAAGATCGTTTTCTGTCCATTCTTGCTAAGGAAGTTGGTGCAGAGGTACGCGCACGGCTTGGTCGAATATTAGAAGTCGGGCCACGGGCTGTCTTTCCTCTCGAATTTAGGCAGGCCAGAAGATATACAGATCATCGTCTTGCTCTGGTCGGAAATGCTGCGCATACCATCCATCCAGTTGCCGGTCAGGGACTTAATCTGGGCATGAGGGACACGGTGATTCTGGCCGATGTGCTGAGCAGGGCTGCCAGGGTGGGACGTGATGTCGGGGAGGGGATTGTCCTGGCTGAATATTCCGACCGGCGTTGCCTGGACAATGCGGCTGTGGCTTCTTTCACGGAAGGGTTAAACAGAGTTTTCAGCAATACTATTCCACCTCTGCGTTTCTTGCGCGGTTTGGGGCTGGATAGTATGCAAAAGATTCCAGCCGCTCGCGACTGGCTGATGGGTCAGGCCTCCGGCATGTCTCAGCTGAAGAGCATGGGTCTGAAATCGTGAAAAAGGCACGGCAAAGTGATGTATTAATCCTTGGCGGGGGTTTGGTCGGTTTGGCGCTGGCCTGTGCCCTCAAGGATCATGATCTGAAAGTGGATGTGTTTGAAAGAACGGAACAAGCACCAAGGCTTTCTCTGGAAAGGGATTGCAGAGTTAGCGCTATTGTCGCCGGCACAGTACAGATATTGCATGGTATTGGCGCATGGGAAAATGTATCCGGACGGACTGGACCCATCCATGCCATGCGTATCTGGGATAACCAGAGCTTCGGCAGCATTCGTTTTGAAGCAGAAGAGGTGGGGCTTGATGCCCTGGGCTTTATCATTGAGAACAGTGTTTTGAGGCAGGCAATGCTGAAAACACTGGAAGATGCTGACAATGTTTCCATCCATTGCCCCGCTGAGGCTGTTTCATGTACCTGGAAAGCGGATCATGTCCAACTGGAACTGAATGACGGCAGTCTTTTTCAGGCGGCCCTGATTGTGGGAGCGGATGGTGGTCGGTCCTGGTTGCGCGAACAGGCCGGGATTGGTGTCAACAGGCGCAACTTTCATCAGCGCGGCATTGTTGCAACAGCCAGGCCTCAAATTCCGCATCGCGGCGTTGCCTTTCAGCGTTTTCTGCCCAGCGGACCTTTGGCTATGTTGCCTTTGAGCGACAATCTCTGTTCTCTGGTCTGGAGTGCCAGCGATAAGAAGGCCGATCACCTCATGAAGATGGATGATGAGAAGTTTCTGCAATCATTGAACCTTGCTTTTGGCCCGGTGCTGGGAAACCTTCAGGAAGCCGGGGAACGCGCGGCCTTTCCTTTGCGCGCCCAACTTGCACGTCATCATGTTCGCCCGAGACTTGCTTTAATTGGTGATGCTGCGCATACGATCCATCCCCTGGCAGGGCTTGGCGCCAATCTGGGCTTCCGCGATGCTATGGTTTTGGCTCAGGAGGTCGTGGATGCAAGGTTGTTCGAGGAAGATATCGGCTCCCTGCAGGTTTTGGACAGGTATGTGCGGACACGCCTGCCGGATACGCTAACAGTGATGGCTGCCATGGAAGGGTTTCACAGGCTTTTTACCAGCAACTGGCAGCCTTTGAACTTCCTGCGTGATATAGGGATGTTAGCAGTTAGCAATTCCGGAGCCGTAAAGCGTATGATGATGCGTAGTGGCATGGGTCTTACGCACCCTATTCCCCGCCAGATCACTTAATTTGTCAATAAATTGACGGCTTATGAATGTCTGTCAGTTATACCAATAGAAAATTGATATAAATGCCTTTTATTCGTTGGCACGATACTTGTTTATTTATATTGTGACCAAGAATTGGTGGGGGGAACTATGCGAGCAAACTTAAGTACAAGTATCGGACAGCGATTAATTCTTACGCCCAAGCTTGCCCAAAGCCTGAAAATACTGGCTATGAATGCAATTGATCTGGAGGGATACATTGATGAATGCCTCAATAGTAACCCTATGCTTGAAAATGAGGAGCAGACAAACGATAAATCTGATGATGCTTTCTCGGTACAAAGGGAAACCTCTTTGGAAAATGATTGGCGTGAGACGGGTGATGACCGTTGGGAGATGATGTACTCATCAGGTTCAGGCGAAAATTACAGATCCCCTGAAAACCTGTTGCAGGCTGGAAAATGTCTTGAAAAGGGCTTGCATGAACAACTTGATTGTCAACCCATGCCTGAGGATGAACGCCTGGTCGCACATGCGATCGTCGATTCACTGGATGATGATGGCTACTTCCGGGCTGACATCCCCGATTTGATGCTTAGTCTAGGGGTTAGCAGCAGTACCATCGTCCATGTTTTGGAAAGGACCGTGCAGGA
>JBHHTX010000142.1:0-4136 GCA_046753585.1 Mariprofundaceae bacterium | reverse complement strand
GCCGCGCCCTGAGCATGCAAAGCCAGAGAACATGCCTTGCCGATGCCGCTGGCTGCACCTGTAACCAGTGCCACTTTGCCCTGTAGTACAGGGGCAGGCTTATCATTTTTCAGTTTGGCCTGTTCAAGTTCCCAGTATTCGATCTCAAACAGATCTTTTTCGGATACCGGTTGCCACTTGTCCATGGTCTCAGCCTGTACAATAGCGCTTATGGTATGTTCCTTGATATCGGAGACGATGTTTGCCTCGTCCACAGAACGCCCGAAGCTGACACAACCGTGGTCGGTCCAGATGGCCCAGCGCGGTGCAGGGTCAAGGCAAGTGAGACTATCGTCTGTATTGCGTGTAAAATAACTAAGGTAGCTTTTTGCGTAGGCCTTTACGTCGGACTCCACATCATTACTGATGATGGCCGGCCAGGGTTTTGTGCGAATGACATGATCCGGCGTAAGTGTGCCCCGGCTTGTAATATCAGCTATATTTGTCAGGCATGAGAAAGTCAAAGCCCTGTTGCCGGCATCCAGCCTGGCGATCACGGGTTCGTCTCTGATATCGGAAATTTCCCGGCGCAAGCGTGCCAGAGCAAGCAGGTTCTCTTTCGGGGTTAGCTGTTTCCGCTGCATGGGGACATAGCCGGCAAGGTAATTTTCGGCTTTTGAAACGAGATGGATCATTTTCTCATAACTGGCACGGGCATCATCGGCAAAGCTGAACAGGCCATGGTTGAGCAAAATCATACCTTCGTATTGCTCCCAGTCGATATCTTTGCTCATTTCCACAATCGTTCTGGCCAGAATGAAGCCCGGCATGACATAGGGGACAATGAGTACATTCTCACCGTAAATTTCACGAATGCGGTTCTTACCATCCGGGGTATTGCTGATCGTTACCACAGCATCCGCATGGGTATGATCCACGTATTTGAAAGGGATGATAGCGTGCAGGATAGCTTCAACAGACGGAGTAGGGGCAGCAGGGTCAAGCATGGCCGCACGTTGCTCCCTGACCATATCCGTATCGCTGAGATGTTTAAGTTCTGCCATACGACGGAGAACATCGAGCCTTACCGGCGCAAAACCAGCCGCTTCAATTGTGGCCAGATCCCAGCCACTTCCCTTTACATAGAGGACATCAATTTCGTCCCCGAATAGATTATTGTTTATTGCCTTGACCGAAGTGTTGCCACCGCCATGCAGTACCAGTGAGGTTTCCCGGCCGAGCAGGCGGGAAGTGTAGACCCGCATTTGAACCGGATCATCCGCAAAGGCCGCAGCCTCCTGATTATCCCACAGGTTTTTCATAGCAGGCCCTGGTTAAGCTGCAAGTTGGCGCAATACGTAATGCAGGATGCCGCCGTGTCGGTAATAATCCCATTCCTTGGGTGTCTCAATACGCACGCTGGCAATAAAGGCCAGGCCATTATCAGTTGTTACTTTTACCTGACGAACACCTTCCCTGACCCCTTCGATGGAAAATAATTCCCGACCACTCAGTCCCAGCGATTCAGCATTTTCCCCATGCTGGAACTGTAAGGGCAGAATACCCATGCCGACCAGATTGGAACGGTGAATACGCTCGTAGCTCTCTGCAATAACTGCCCGAATGCCCAGCAGGGCAGGTCCCTTGGCGGCCCAGTCGCGGGAGGAGCCAGAGCCGTATTCCTTACCTGCAAGGATAATGGTCGGCACACCGGCTGACTTATACTTCATGGCTGCATCATAGATGCTCATCTCTTCAGCATCTGGCAGGTGTATGGTTACGCCGCCTTCAGTGCCGGGAGCCAGTTTGTTGCGCAAGCGGATATTGGCGAAGGTGCCACGCATCATCACTTCGTGATTACCTCGACGAGAGCCATAGGAATTGAAGTCTTTCTGTTTCACACCGAGCTTGAGCAGATGCCGGCCTGCCGGTGAACCCGCCTTGATGGCGCCGGCAGGTGAGATATGATCGGTGGTGACCGAATCGCCAAGCATGGCCAGAACACGCGCCCCTATGAAGTCATTGATGTTCCCTGCCTGTCTTTCCATGCCGGTAAAATAGGGTGGATTGGCAATGTAGGTCGAAGAAGCATCCCATGAGAAGCGGTCACCATCCGGTGCGGCAAGCGTCCGCCAGTTGGCATCTCCTTCAAATACACGGGCGTATGATCTGGCAAACTGCTCACGATTCACTTCAGATGCAGCCGTGGCAATTTCTTTCTGAGTTGGCCAGATGTCTTTCAGGAACACATTCTGACCATTTGTACCTTTGCCGACCGGATGTTTGAGCAGGTCAATATCCATCGTGCCGGCGATGGCGTAGGCAACGACGAGAGGTGGGCTGGCCAGATAGTTCATGCGTACTTCAGCATGGACACGACCCTCGAAGTTGCGGTTGCCTGAAAGCACTGAAGCTACAGTAAGATTACCATCCGCAATGGCTTCCGATACCTCGGCAGGCAGTGGGCCTGAGTTGCCGATACAGGTTGTGCAGCCATAGCCGACAACATGAAAACCGAGTGTTTTTAAAGGTTCTATGAGTCCTGCCTGATTCAGGTATTCACTGACAACGAGTGAGCCGGGGCCAAGAGATGTTTTAACCCACGGTGCGGATCGCAAACCCAGGGAGGCAGCCTTTTTGGCTACCAGTCCTGCTGCCAACATCACCGACGGGTTTGAGGTATTGGTGCAGGAGGTGATGGCCGCGATGACAACGGCACCATCTGCAATGGTGACTTGCTGCCCGTTTATTTCAGTTGTCACCGGCTTCGAATTGAGTCCGGCTTCGGTTCGGATTGCTTCCAGAGAAGCGGTAAATTTCAGTCGCGTTTCGGTCAATGCTACGCGATCCTGGGGCCGTTTCGGCCCGGCAAGGCTTGGCACGACAGTGTTCATGTCGAGACCCAGTCGTTCACTATAATTGGCAACCGAATCATTCCGAAACATGCCCTGGGCTTTGGCATAGGCTTCGACGAGTGCGATATTTTTCTCTGATCTCCCGGAAAGACGCAGATAATTCAGGGTTTCCTGATCAATCGGGAAGATGCCGCAGGTGGCACCGTACTCCGGGGCCATATTGGCAATTGTAGCCCGGTCAGCCAAGGGCAGGTGATCAAGTCCGGAACCATAAAACTCAACGAATTTACCAACAACACCGTGAGATCTCAGCATTTCTACAATTGTCAGAACCAGATCGGTAGCTGTTGCACCTTCGGGCAGGGAGCCTTTGAGTTCGAAGCCAACCACCTTTGGCACCAGCATGGAGATAGGCTGGCCAAGCATGGCGGCTTCAGCTTCAATACCGCCAACACCCCAGCCGAGTACACCCAGGCCGTTGATCATCGTTGTATGTGAATCCGTACCGACCAGAGTATCTGGATAGGCCACATTATTATCGTCAACAAAAACGGTGCGGGCAAGATGCTCCAGATTCACCTGATGCACGATACCAGTATCCGGCGGAACAACCTTGAAATTAGCAAAGGCCTTTTGGCCCCATTTAAGGAATGTATAGCGTTCGTGGTTACGCGCAAACTCGATTTCGGCATTTTTTTCCAATGCAGAATCAGATCCGAAGGTATCCACCTGCACAGAGTGATCAATAACAAGTTCAGCCGGCACAAGCGGATTAATTTTCTCGGGATCTCCGCCAAGTGTAGTGATCGCATCACGCATGGCAGCCAGATCAACAACTGCGGGTACGCCAGTGAAGTCCTGCATCAGAACACGTGCCGGCATATAGGCAATTTCATGATCCGGTTCTTCCTGAGCATCCCAGTTGGCCAGCCTTTTGATATCATCACTGCTTACGCTATCGCCATCTTCACGACGCAGCAGGTTTTCGAGCAGGATTTTCAGTGAGAAGGGAAGACGGGATACATCGCCGGGAGCTGCATCAAGTCGGTAGTACGAATACTCCCTGCTACCTACATTCAGTTGGCTCAGGGCATGAAAACTGTCCGGCATAATGGCTCCTTGTAATCAGATGATGATTTAGCCGGTTCACTAAACCGGTTCGGCAAGACTGGCTATTTTTTATGTGCATGCAAGTTCCCGGACATCGTAATACAGGCATGTTCAGGAACTTTCAGGGGTTATCCCGTATTTTTCATGAGAACAGAGAGGCACAATTATTTTTCTTATGGATAACAATGGGTT
>JBHHTX010000141.1:0-4137 GCA_046753585.1 Mariprofundaceae bacterium | reverse complement strand
AGTCCCCGCCGCGATTTGTAATGTAAAAACGCCCTGCACCCTGGTTGATGCCCCGATCCACGGCTTGCATGATGATTCTTTTGTCCAGTTGAACAACCATCCTTCCATCTGCATATCGCTGCCAGATAATCTGGTGTTTCTGCCCATCCTCCAGCAAGTTGCCTCGCTCATAGGCTTCAATGATGGAAGTACGTCCCCGGGCTATGCGTTGAAGTTCAAGAGCCGGTTTTGTGCCAGTATAATAAACCAGCCTGTAGCCAGCCGAACCGGGCGCTTGCCCCGTCCCGGTTAATCCCCACTCCAGATGTCCCCGTGTCTGCTTCTGCGTAGAGGAGCTTAGCTCCAAAGTTACGGCAACAGCATTGCCTGTTCTGGCATCTGTAAATATATCTGCCTGGGTGGCTGTCGTACCCTGAGCACCATCCTTGATGACCTGGTCCAGCAAAAGGCCCAGCAATGCGTCTTTCGTACCCTGATTTCCCTGAGCTGGAGTCGATTGTACTCCCTTGAACTGAGTTCGCAGTCCCTCGCGGACGATCCAGAAGTCTCCACCCTGATTTATCCAGCGCGGATTCTGAGTAAAGTTCCCATCCCGAAAATCGTCAAACAGGACAGTCTTTTTCCATGGCCAGTTGTACTGCCTGGATACACCTCGCAATTGATCCAGGAAGCCCGGGCTGGCAAGCCGATCTCGCTCTCCCTGCTGAATTAGCCGATTCAGTTCGTTGATCAGATTCTGAGTGGTGTTGTTCTGCCCAGGCTGAGCTGCCAGGGCAGGCATGCAAAAAACTGCCAGACTGACTACCGCCAATATCAATTTTTTCGGTCCGGTCATAATCTATTCTCCAGATAAATCAAGGCTTCATGCATGTGTATACATCAAAGGATTGTTCGCCGTCTTTAATGCCTGAAACGGCTACCACCGTATCGCCACCCATATTTCCACCACTGTTTCGCGCCAGTGTTGCAAGCTCTTCACCAACTGTTTCCTCGCTTCTGCTAACAAATCCGATCTTGTCCAGCACGGACACCGTAGTTTTCCCGACTTTTTTACAACTTGAAACCTGCGTTGCACCAAGAACCCGAACCTGATCCCCGTCCGAAGTGGGTTTTACCCAGGTGCAAGCGGAAAATATCCATATAAGGGCAAATAAAAGTATAAGCCAATGTCTTTTCATTTCATGGTCCCCCATTTGTATATTATTTTAGTAAAAAAGGTATACCGTCAATATCTATTAACAGATCATAAGAATCCTTGTGCCTAAGGACAAGGCCTTGATTAGGCTATGATGGTTAGAAGGGGAAGGCAATGCGCACAAAAAAACTCCACTTTAAAAATACTCAGGGACATCGGTTGGTTGCCAGTCTGGATCTTCCACCTGTGGCTGAGCCATTAGCTTACGCCTTGTTTGCGCATTGTTTTACCTGTTCGAGAAATCTCAACGCTGTAGCGCGAATAAGCCGTTCGCTAACGAGCCATAGCATTGCCGTATTGCGTTTTGACTTCACCGGTCTTGGAGAAAGTGACGGCGATTTCTCCGAGACGAATTTCTCGTCCAATGTGCAGGATCTCATTGATGCAGCCCGTTTTCTGGAACGTGAGTATCTTGCCCCACGAATTCTCATTGGCCATTCTTTAGGTGGCTCGGCAGTGTTGGTGGCGGCAAATCATATCCCCTCATGTAAGGCTGTCGCTACAATTGGTGCCCCCAGCGACCCGGCCCATGTTGCGCGTACCTTTGCCAGGGATCACGAAAAAATAGAGAGGGATGGAGTTGCAGAAGTCTCACTCGCCGGCAGGTCATTCACGATTAAAAAACAGTTTCTGGATGATCTTCAGGAAACGCGCATGGCCGAGGCAGTCAAAAACCTTGGCCGGGCTTTACTGATTTTCCATTCTCCCGTAGATGAAACCGTCGCCGTTCGCCATGCCGCCAACATCTATGCTGCAGCGCGGCATCCGAAAAGTTTCATCTCCCTCGATCGTGCTGATCATTTACTCAGCAATGAGGACGATTCGCGCTATGTCGGTACTGTTATTGCCGCATGGGCCGAAAAATACCTTGGTTCCCCTGCCCAGGAGAAACATCAGGGCTGAACATTTGATAAAAGCATATCACTGCCTTTGTACCCATCTCTGTAACCAAACACCAGCAATTCATTACCCTTCATATGATTTTTGCTAACACTGGTCCAGTACAGCGTTGCAAGCCTGCCATCTTTTTTGGTGATGAGCCAAGCATCCATCTTTGAATAATCTGTTTTGTAAAGCCCTCCACCACCGTAGGCTTTCCACTCGGTTGTTCTTTCCCACTGCGAATCTTCTATACCTGTTGCAATAATATCCTCGCCCGGAAAAAACTCTTTGAAATCTTCGACAAGCATTTGCAGTAATTTTTCTCTGTCCGCACCTTTGTATTGATCATCCGGGGTTTTTCTGACAACAATGATCTTTTCAATCAGGCGGGTTTCAGCTTTTTTTATTTCAATCTTCAGATTGTCAAATTTGCTCCTGATGGCTTTGTAATCGGCATTATCTTCACCGGCCACAGTTTTATAGACAAACAATGAACGCTCAGTCCAGTCAGATTTCTGTTGAATGCCTCCGGTAAAAAACTGGGGATCATTCTTTTCATTTGCGCTCGCAATCATGTCCTCTATTTCTTTCAGGTAGCCATTAATTTCCGGCACAATTCCGGAAAAGAACTGATCCCGATGCCCGGCAAATTTGGTCAGCCTCTCACCCGAGTATCTGAATTTAGTTCTCAGGGTGTTAGCCTCTTTGTAGGCGGCGTGGTATGCCGCCCTATTCCCGTCCATCAATACCTTGTATTTGGCAAGCAGCGTATCATAGGTTTTTTGATCTGCTGCATAGGCGGCATGAAGCTTCTTTGCCTTTAGTTCCTTACCTTTGGTAAACACATTGCCCACACGATATTTTTCGGACAGGGCATCCAGGATTTCAACATCTTTCTGATAATCCGGATAATGACCGATTCCCAGTTGTTCAGATGCCGCCAGACCCCCTTCAATCTTTTCCTTCATTTCGGCGTACAGCGCAAGGTCCTTTTTCGCATCAGGTGCTTCCCTGTCACTGAATTTGGCAGTGATCTCCGCAAACTCTTTTAGCTTCTTTTTCCAGTATTTGGTTTCTTCCGGCTTGGCCAGTTCGCCCGGATCCAGAACCTGAAGAGCGACACGTACATTCCGATAGGCCTTTGTGAATTCCTTATGTGCCACAACATCCGGAGCATTTTCAGCGGCAATCCGTTTGATTTCATTTTCTTCAGCCAGGGCTCTGGCTGCAACTGCATCAGCCTGCGCTTTTTGCCTGGCCTGCTCTGCTGCAACTCTGGAGTCCGCTTTGGCCTTGTGCCCGGCAGCCTGTTTGTTGGCGCTTGCGACCTTTTGTTTGAACCACTTTTCAAGCCCGGCGTAGTTCGTCATGAACTGGCTTTTGTTTTTCTCATCCTTGAAGGAGTCAACAACGCCCTTCAGGGAAGTGAATTTCGCCTTAAAGCCTGAAACAACCGCTTCATCAACAAACTTCGAGATGTGAGTTCCCCTCAATTCATTGGAAAGTGCTTTGTAATCGCTTTGATATTTCTTTGAAAGCTGTGCGTCTGTCATGCCGGTCGGTGCTGCCGCTCCGGTCTCGACTGGCTTCGCTGCCGTGGCAGTAGCCGTCTTCCCTGCCTTCAGATCATTAAGGCGGCTCTTTAAGTTGGAAAGTCTTTCCGAGGCATCAAGCCATGACTGGTGACTCTGATTCTTCGAACTGCTCAATCTTGCTTCCGTCATAGGCAGGAAACGTAAAATATTGTTGATATAGCGTTTATCCGCCGGAGTGAGCCCCTCGGCCTGTTTCTCATATTTATCCAGATCAGCCACCACAGCCTTGATCATCGAGTCAGCAGGTTCTTCCTGAGCATAAATGGGAAGGGCTATAAGTAATGAAGCAACCAGGGCGAATAATATTTTTCTAATCATTGAATTCTCCAAAGATAGTAATGCATGTGCAGATGCCCACGCCGGATTATTCTATATAAATGCTTTCTTTATTTGGTACTCCCAAGGGGAATCGAACCCCTGTTTCCGCCGTGAGAGGGCGGCGTCCTGGACCGCTAGACGATGGGA
>JBHHTX010000140.1:0-4198 GCA_046753585.1 Mariprofundaceae bacterium | reverse complement strand
AGCGGTACAGCTACCAGCCACCTGGCACAGATACATTGATTTGGGTCAAGCCTGTTGTGATTTTTTATGGCATCAGCTTTCATCTCAGGTATAAGAAATGTTTTTACAAGGCCTTAGTTGCTGATACATTATCATTATGGATACGATATGAACTCGGCAGCATCTATGACGGCAGAAAGGGCATATACAGTTCTAAGAAATGTTCCTATGTTCAGAGAAGTGGATGAGAAGCACCTGCTACGTATTGCTGACGAGTCCCGCTTTATCGTTCTGGAGACAGGCGAATTTATTTTCCATAAAGGTGACCATTGCAAAGGGTTCTACATTACGGTCCGGGGAAATGTTAAACTTTCATTCCTGTCCATGGCAGGAAAGGAACATGTGGTACGAATCATCGGACCGGGGCAAAGCTTTGCTGAAGCTATAGCATTTCACAATAAACCTGCCCCGGTCAGCGTTCAGGCCTTATCCGCTGCCACCGTATTATTCATACCCATAGATGTTGTTTTCCAGAGCATTGAGGAAAATCCTGTTTGCGCCCGGGGCATGCTGGCTGGATTGAGTCGGCGTTTGCACCAGCTTATGACAGAAATAGAGTCCTTAACGCTGAATTCCGGCGCTCAACGGGTAATCGGCTATCTGTTACAGAATGAAGCAGAAGCGTCTGTAAACCTGCCCGTAAGCTACAATGTCATCGCCTCACATCTGAACCTGACTCCGGAGTCTTTATCACGTATTTTGCATAGTCTGTCTGATCAAGGGCTCATCAACCTGAAGGGCAAACTTATTGGTATCAACAGTATGGAAAAATTACGTGAGTATGGTGAATAGTTTAAGTTTGGAGGTGGGCAGGCTCAACAGGCTGAAGGTGATCAGAGAAGTCGATTTCGGAGTCTACCTTGATGCAGGCGAAGGTATAGACGGAGTCCTTCTCCCTTCCCGTTACGTACCGAAAGGTTGCAATATCGGTGATGAAATCGAGGTGTTCATCTACCGCGATTCGGAAGACCGTATTATCGCCACAACCCGGAAGCCCTATGTGATGGTCGGTCAGTTCGCCTGCCTGAAAGTGGTATCGGTAAACCATACAGGAGCATTCCTTGACTGGGGACTTACGAAAGACCTGCTGGTGCCGTTTTCCGAGCAGAAACCGAAGATGGAAGAGGGTAAACGCTATGTGGTTCGTGTCTATCTCGATGAGGATACAGATCGTATAGCGGGCTCGGCCCGACTGCATGATTTTCTCCACCGCGAATCCGAAGATGAATTCGAACTTCATGAGGAGGTCGATCTTTTTGTCGCCAACAAAACCGAACTTGGCTATCAGGTGATCATCAACAACACCCATTTCGGCATGCTGCACAAACACGAAGCGGTGCGTCCGCTCAAACGCGGCAAGATGATCAGGGGTTTTATCAAGAAGATACGTGACGATGGTAGAATTGATGCAACCCTACACAGAAGGGGGCGCGACAAGACCGATGATATTGTTGACACCGTCCTGAAAGTACTGCGGCGCGAAGGCGACTTTATCGCTGTGACCGACAAGAGCTCCCCCGATAAAATAAAGGATCTGTTCGGCCTCAGCAAAGGGATGTACAAGAAGGCAATCGGCTCGCTTTACAAGCGCAAGATTATTGCACTTGAGAATGACGGCATCCGCTTTATCAACATTGAGGGGACCGGCAAGCCTTAAACCGAATTGTTCATGAGATTGCAGATTTATACGGGTCACTGTATTAGATGCTGGGCGAGTCGGGCAGCTACTGCCCCCGTTCTCACGCGGAGCGGGAGGACAAGGCGGGCAATGGAGCTTAACGCGGGCATTCTCCCGCGCAGCGGGAGAACTCATCAGTAACAGGTAACATGACTCATTTTCGTCAGTACAATGCAACCGTAAAAACAACTCTCTTTATAGATTAATCGGTTACTGTACTCGCCCCATGTAATGTGAACTCCTTCTTGGCTCTCAATGATAAAGATCGGTTAAGGAGAGCCAAAAACTGAATCAGAGCCCGGCCACGGTGTGAAACGCGGACCTTCTCCTCAGGCCGGGCCGAGGCGAAGCTTTTACCAAGTTCGGGGCAGTAAAAGACAGGGTCGTAGCCAAAGCCCTTGTTACCTTCTGTTTGCTCAAGGATGTAACCGTATACTCTGCCGCTAGCTGTAATAGCAGCCTGTTCACCAGGAAATTCAAGGTGTAAGGCACATTCGAACCGGGCTTTTCTCTCCGGGTTTCCTGCCATATCCAAAAGAAGTTTTTCAACATTTTGGGCATCCGTGGCATGTTCTCCGGCATAGCGACCGGAGTAAATGCCGGGTGCACCGTCCAGGGTATCGACAATAAGGCCGGAATCATCGGCCAAGGCTGGCAGCCGGTTTATTCTTGAAAAGGCGATAGCCTTTTTCGCAGCATTTTCTGCAAATGTGTTTCCATCTTCCTCAACTTCAATAAATACGGTTTGTTCGGCTGGTACAATATCAATTGACAGAGCCTGCAGGACGCTGGCTATTTCCGATCTTTTCTTTTGATTGTTGCTGGCAATGATCAAACGCATCTGTTTCACATGTAGATGCCAGGTTCAGACAAGCCGCTGCTGAATGGTGCATAGTTCCTGAATACCTTTATCAGCCAGAGATTTGAGATTCAGAAACTGATCCCAGGCCATGGGGTGTTTTTCGGCTGTAGCCTGAAATTCCACGATACCACCATCACTGGCCATAACAAAGTTAACGTCCATCTCAGCCCGGCTGTCTTCACAGTACTCCAGATCAAGAAGCTCTTTTCCGTTGACGATACCGCAGCTGACTGCAGCTACCTGGCCGATGATCGGGTCATTCTGCAGGGCTTCTTTATCCAGCATCGAGTTTACGGCCAGTCTTAATGCCACCCAGGCACCGGTGATCGCCGCACAGCGTGTACCTCCATCGGCCTGAAGTACATCGCAATCCAGCACGATTGTGTTTTCGCCCAGCAAGTCCATATCGATCACAGCACGCAAGGATCGACCAATCAGGCGCTGAATCTCCAGCGTTCTGCCGCCTTGTCGGCCACGGGCGGCCTCCCGTCTGTTTCGGCTATGGGTGGAGCGGGGAAGCATGCTGTATTCAGCAGTCACCCAGCCGGAACCGGATCCCTTTTTGAAAGCTGGTACGCCTTTCTCCACGGATGCCGTACACCACACACGGGTCTGACCAACATTGATCAGGGCCGAGCCTTCAGCATGTGCATGGAAGCCCGTATCAATATGAACATTTCGGAGTTGATCGACCCCTCGTTTTTGACGCATTTTTATGTTCTTCACAAACGTCAGATGGATTACTTATTACCTTTTTTGACCCATTCAACCAATTGAGCAGCTGGTAAAGCCCCGCTTCGTTTGCGGCCGTCTCCGGCAATAATTGTCGGGGTTCCACGAATGCCCAAGGTTCCGGCAAGTGTGATGATTTCATCTACAGGGTTTTCGCAGGTCAGGGCATCAAGTGTTTTGCCTCTAGCCATCATGTCACGCATGGCCCCGGCCTGATCTTTGGAACACCAGATTGTCTCGGCTTTGGCCCGGGCATCTGGATGCAGTTGTTTGATGGGGTACAGGAAGGTATAAATTTTAAGTCCCTTGGCATTGATGATATCTTTTTCAAGCTGCTTGCAGTAAGGGCAGTCAGGATCAGTGAAAATGGCTACAGGAGACCCCTTTGGGTCACCTGAAACAATGGCCTTGTCGAGGGGGAGTTTTTTCCAGTCAATACCATTGACCGTATCAATAGTAGCAGCGGTGAGGTCCACCTTTGTTTCAGTATCGAAAATGTGACCATTCACTATATATTTTCCGTCGGCACTGGAATATAGAACTGCCTTTCCCCCTTTTCCATCGGGGACGCCGAGTTCATACAGCCCGGGAATTGCCTCAAAAGGCTTTACATAGATAATAGCCATACCTTTATTTGCTTCACGGATAGCTGCTTCAGCACTTGGTCCTTTCTGCTCGCCTGCATAGGACGATGCAGCACCAGCCATGAGAAAGCAGATGGCCAGCAAGCCTGAAATAATGACTTTACGCATAACACACTCCTTTAATTCTTTCGGCGCGAAGGATGCCGATATCTTCCCCTATTTGAAAGTTCAATTATTGCACCATACTGTTTACAAGAGAGGAGGACGATAGCTGTCAACGCAAAGTAGAAATGTCCGCTTTTG
>JBHHTX010000139.1:0-4277 GCA_046753585.1 Mariprofundaceae bacterium | reverse complement strand
ACCAAACTTCTCTCCTCGCGCCTTGACTGGCCTTATTTGGGGCAGCAGCGCTTCGATCAGAATTAGTGTGAACAGGCCCTAACTCCAGCCACGTGCCTTCAAGCAGGCTGGCATCGACTGTAACCAGTTCTGTGTAATGCCATCGTGTCATGATCGATTCGATAATGGCCAGGCCAGCAATGATCAGATCAGCCCGACCCTCTTCAATATAGGCAAGCTCGGCTCTCTGCTTATGGGTCATGGCCAACAGAGTTTCTTTCAGCTTTATTAAGGCGGTATAACTGATTATGTGGTTATTCACCTGATTCGCATTGTAAGGTGAAAGTTTCAGGTGCAGTGCAGCCAGGGTGGTAAACGTTCCGGCCACACCGGCCAGCGTTTGCGGTGCCCGGGCAGAGCCCCAGGATTGTTCAACCTCGACGAGGTGCTGCCGAGCGTCTTCCAGCATGGTCTTATAGTCCTTATCGGCTGGAGGGTCGCTTTGCAAGCTGGTCTCGGCCAGAGATACAGCTCCGAGCTTGCGGCTTATAGCTTCTCCGAAGCCTTTGTTATGGGCCCGAATAAACTCTGTACTGCCGCCACCAATATCCACCAGCAGTAAATCCCGTCGAAATTGTGGAAGCAATACAGCTGTTGCTCCCTGCAGACAAAGCCGGGCCTCTTCCTGCCCGTCGATTATGCATAGGCTGATACCGGTTTCTTTGGCGACACGCTTTAAAAAATCACCACCGTTAGCGGACTCCCTGATTGCTGCAGTTGCAACTGCAAGAACATGATCTTGAGTCACGTCATGCTCCTGAAGAAGTTCAGAAAATTCAGCCAGGACGCTCAGAGTTCGTGCCATAGCCTTATCCTGAAGCTTGTGAGAGGCATGAACCCCCTGACCCAGCCTGGTGATATGGGTGTGACAGACTTTAATGTTCCACGGAAGTTGCGTCTTTGACGGTTCAGCGATCATCAGCCGGGCAGTATTGGAACCGATGTCGATGGCAGCCCGGACTTTACTCACTGGCTGGGTTGATCAGGTGGGTCCTGGATAAATCGATGTAGTGATCAGCAGAGCGGCTTATAAATTCTGACTCATCAGGGCTAAGCGGTCTCTTCTCGCGGGCCGGCGAACCGGCATAAAGATAGCCTCCCCGCAGAACTTTGCCCTCGGAAACAAGACTGCCGGCAGCCAGAAAACAACCCGATTCCAGAACGGCTCTATCCATAACAATGGAACCCATGCCTACCAGACATTCATTCTGAATCTCACAACCGTGCAGAATAACTCTATGACCAATGGTGACCCGGTTGCCAACAAGGCAGGGAGAAACACCATGACTGGTATGTAGCACACACTGATCCTGAATGTTCGATCCTGTGCCGATCTTGATATCATGTACATCACCACGCAAAACACACTGATACCAGATGCTGGAGTCTTTGCCGATCCAGACTCGCCCTATGACATCAGCTGTGTCGGCGATAAAAGTAGCCGGATCAATATCAGGCGACCAATGCCGGTAATCCCGAATCATGGCCAGTGAGCAAGGTTGCTCAGCCCGCTCTGTTCATCAAAGCCAAACATAAGATTGGCATTTTGAATAGCCTGGCCGGAAGCTCCCTTAATCAGATTATCCAGGCAGCTGACAACCACGGCTTCTTTGTTTCCGGTAACAACGACACCAATATCACAGCGGTTGCTGCCGCTCACATGATTTGTGGCTGGCAGTATGTTTTCCGGAAGCACTTGCACAAAGGGTTCGGCCTCAAAGGCTGCCGCCAGAATGCTGTGCCAGCTTTCCGGGTCTTCACCGCTCAGGTGTAAGGTCGAAAGCATGCCCCGGCTCATTGGCATGATATGTGGAACAAAGCGGATGGATGCCGCCTTGCCGCTAAACGTTGCAGCCCATTCCTCCATCTCCCAGACATGGCGGTGTCGTGGCAGGCCATAGGCATGGACGCTTTCGTTAACTTCGCAGAACAGCAATTCGGTTTTGGCGGAACGACCAGCGCCCGAAGTGCCGGATTTTGAGTCAACGATGATGCTGTCAGTGTTTAATGCACCGGCATTGAGCAAAGGAATCAGCGGCAGCAGGGTTGAAGTCGGGTAGCAGCCGGGATTGGCTACAAGGCGTGCAGCTTTGACTTCTTCTCTGGCAAATTCCGTGACTCCATAAACAGCTTCAGCCAACAACTCCGGATAGGGATGGTCAAGTCCATAGGCATTTTTATAGATGTCTTCCTGCTTGTGGCGGAAGTCAGCCGATAGATCGACAATTTTTTTACCTGCATCCAGCGAACCTTTGACGCTATGCGCAGCGGCACCATGGGGCAGGGCGGTGAATACAAGCTCGACCTCGGCTGGCAGTGGCTGATCGGCTGCAAGCAATGTCATGTCAGCGATGTCACCACTAAGGCAGGGTAAGACCTCAGATGCCTTTTTTCCTGCCTGTGAATGAGCGCCAAGATGGGCGATTTGAAAATATGGGTGCGCAGCGATGATCCTGATCAATTCGGCACCGGCATAACCACTTGCACCAAGAATAGCGACTGGAATGTTCATAACCCTGGCATCATACGGAAAGGCCCGTTTGGTTCAATGAGTTTCCAAAATACAAGGCGACGTAGAACAAAAAAAGGAAGGCAGAAGCCTTCCCTTTTCGTGAATACGGCAAGAATTACCGCTTTGAGTATTGCGGAGCTTTACGCGCTTTATGCAAACCATATTTTTTCCGTTCAACCTTGCGGGAGTCGCGGGTAAGGAAGCCTGCTTCTTTCAGGGCCGGACGATTACCTTCATCATAACTGAGCAGGGCGCGTGCCAGACCATGACGTACAGCACCGGCCTGGCCGCTGGGGCCACCACCGAAAACATTGACCCGAACGTCCATGCGGCCGGTCATCTGCGTCTTTGCCAATGGTGCCATCGCCTGTTGGCGGACAAGCTCGCCCGGGAAATATTCTTCAGCGCTGCGGCCATTGATTTGAAACAAACCTTTTCCCGGAGTGATCATGATGCGGGCAACGGATGTTTTGCGCCTGCCTGTGCCCAGATATTTTTTTTCTGCCATGCTACAAACCCCTTTCTAGTTCATATCCAGCGTCTTGGGTTGCTGGGCCGTATGCGGGTGCTGGTTACCGGCATACACTTTCAATTTTTTACGCATTTTTCGTCCGAGAGATGTCTTTGGCAACATACCCCTGATAGCTGATTCAACAATGCGTTCAGGATACTTTTCGCGCAATGCCTTGAAACTTGTGGTTTTGAGGCCACCGGCATAGCCGGAGTGACGATAGTACTTCTTTTGATCTTCTTTGCGGCCGGTCAGCCGAACCTTGTCGGCATTGATAACCACAACATGATCACCAAGATCGGCATGTGGTGTATACTGTGGTCGATGTTTTCCACGCAGTACGGTTGCTACTTTGGTTGCCAGGCGACCCAATATCGCACCTTCTGCATCAATAACATACCATTCTGTCTGAACATCGCCGGGACGATAAGTCCAAGTGCCCATGAATCTCTCCTGTTAATCCACCGTACCTGACAATTCAATAAGAGGTCTATTGAAAGAGCGCCGCAGTATAAAGCTGGAAATATTGATGTCCATTGATAATTTTGATTGTTTCCATTCCCCGGCTGAATCGGCAAAGTAGCAGATAATCTAATAAGGAGATATCTTATCCAGTCAGCGTTCAAGCTTCTTCAGGAAACCTTTGGGTATGATTCATTTCGTTCCAGCCAGCAGGCGGTAATCTCAGACCTTCTGGCCGGGCAAGACAGCTTTGTATTGATGCCGACTGGTGGCGGCAAGTCTCTTTGTTATCAGATTCCCGCCTTGATTCGGCCCGGTGTCGGCATTGTGGTTTCTCCGCTCATTTCCCTGATGAAAGATCAGGTCGATGCCTTGAAAGCCAATGGTGTTTCTGCGGCCTGTTACAATTCTTCACTTGGCTCGCGGCAAGCCAGACAGGTGCTGGCGAGGCTTCATGCGCATGAAATAGACCTGCTCTACATCGCCCCGGAAAGTTTAATGGGTGAGAGCTTTTTGCAAAGATTATCTGATATTGATATAGCGCTTTTTGCTATTGATGAAGTGCACTGTGTGTCCCAGTGGGGGCATGACTTCAGACCGGAATATGCCCGCTTGAGCGTGCTTCGTGAACGTTTTCCCGAGGTGCCATTGGTTGCTTTAACGGCTACGGCAGATGCCCAGACTCGCCAGGATATTCTTCAGGTATTGGGGCTTCATGGCTGCCGCCAGCATATCAGCAGTTTTGACCGGCCC
>JBHHTX010000138.1:0-4331 GCA_046753585.1 Mariprofundaceae bacterium | reverse complement strand
ACAAGTTCGTGCATCATGGCTAAAGTGTATCCCATAGGAGACATGCAGGCAAGGCAGATGGTTTGGATTGACAGCTACAGACTGTCGACAAACACCATATCCCGATGACGTGCCAAAAAACCTTTATCGGGAACAAATCGTTCCGGCAGTGTAATTGTTTGTCCGGCCAGCGGATGAAAAAACTCCCGCACAAAGGGGTCGTCACGATGTTTCAAATCTTTTGACAACACCACGCGAAAATCGTCATCCAAAGTGATCAGCCCGCGATCAAACGCTTTGTCATGCAATGCTGACAGGCACAGGCCATTGCGAGGATTGAGTCTATTATTTTTATCTTTGCTCCACGGCACGATATGGCTGGCGATTAACAAACGAGCATCCGATAGGCCGGACATGCAACAACTCCCGTGATAACTGCTCAATACTGCCCGGCGAAAAAAGTTCTGCCGAATCCGCTGCTCAGTAACCACGCGTCTTGTCTCGCCAGTAAAATCATCAATGTCTTCTAACGCCGCACCAACAGGCTCATCATGCGGCAATCCTTTCTCAGCCCGCAATTGCTCATGGATATGCAGACAATCCAAAGCCAAACGATCCCAATCAGCATGAAACTCATCCCACACTTCCCGATCCAGTGCAGAGGCATTGCCTAATCCGCTACGCCCCGAACTGGTGATTGCCGGATCAAGGCTGGCGATATTGCACAACTTCATCGCAACCGCCGATGGCGTGCGCCCAATCAGCTTGGCAAGCTCGATGATCTCTGGATTTCTACTGTGCAACTTCCCGAACGGAAGCTGACAATACAAATTAAAGCCCAGCTTCACCTGCTCTTTCGACCAGCGGGAACTTGTCATCTTTTCGATTAAATCTTGGTAGCTTGCATCAGATCATCCCCATGGCTTGATAGCTTACTCTAACCCGTTGAGCCTTTCACCCGACAAAGAACGTGAAAACACAATCCGAGATTGGTCGCAGCGATACATTCCCATGTAAACAACTCAATCATTCATGCCAGGCACCGGCAAATTGTCAAGCCAGGCACCGGCACGATGCGCAGGCCCAAACAGCACCACGCGATCAATCGCAGCCCCTTTGATCATCTGATAGGCAAATGCAGCAGTCAGGCCTGAATAGATATAACCGGCATGCGGTACAATGATAGCTTTGGGAATAGAGCGTTTTTCAACCCGTTCCGATGATGCAGACTCCAGAAGAGTGGATATTAACGCGCTTAATTCTCCGACATCACCCGGATAAAACAGATTGGCAACTGCAGCGGAACGTACATTCATATTGCTCTCCAAAGGGTGAAGAGAGTGTATGACTCCGACAGACACCTGTGAAGGTTTGTTTATGCGGTGGGAGAAAACCTGTTATGGCAGGCCCAGAACCCGCAATAATTAATCATCCCAATAACCGAAATTGGGGATAAATACGGAATCATCATCAAAGCTGCCTGTAGAGGCTTTGGTATGGCAGGCGTTGCAATTGCTAAGCAAGCGGACAGCTTTGTTACCTGTAATCATTCGGTTAGGGATTTTAGCGTGTTTGCGCTTGATATATGGCACTTCACTGATTTTTAGTGGTGTTACATCTTCATTGATCGAACGGAAAATTTTAACAGAGCGTTTATACAGTGAGTGATCCGCAGCATATTCCATCACGTACTTCAAAATGGCCATACGATCATCTTCTGGAAGTTCGGCATTATCGCCAAAATGATTTTCCAGACTTTGAGGCAGCATCATTTTTTTCCACGAGCGCTCCGGTAAAAGGCCGGGTTGATAAGCAAAATGGCACTCGCCACAGCTCTCCTCATAGAGAGGTATTCTGATGGGGTTAACACCCTTGTGACTGAGCAGTCCATCAAAAAATGAAGCTTCTGCCAAGCCTGGAAACAGCAATAATATAAACGTAATGAATATTTTTCTCTGTTGCATCAGTAAGCAGTCTCCGGTTTTTTATTGAGATTCAAGATAGGTCAGAAAGTTCCCTTTCTCCTGAGCTGTGCACTCTCTACCCCATGTCCATTTGCAATTGCGGAAAAACCATTTCTTGATTTTCTTTGCTGACTGGTAGCGCTCGGGATTGACAGAGGCTGCCATCGGTTCAATGACCTTACCTGTTTTAAAATGCATGCCCGGAAGCTTTAGGTTAGAATGATGACATGTTGCACAGCTACGCTCTTTACCGTCCGGGCCCATTACTTTTTTATTCCATAGGGTTTCGACACCATCGGCTGTGAAATTGCTGGCTCCCTGTTGCTGATAAGTTGATAGCATTTCAGAAACAGCACTTTCACCAGCCATTACAGCCGATGAAAAAAATGTCAGCGTAAAAAAGAGTAAGCCGAATCGCAACAACATCTTACCACTCCAGCACAATACCAGCTGCCATCACTGCTGCACCACCAATACCGGCGGTTGCATGAATACCTTTTCCATTGGTCGCCAGCGCTGCAATAAAGCCCGCAGTACCAAGCACTGTTAACATAACATGCAGATTGTCGGGGTCCATCAAACCATTCGACAGCTTAAAATCATCCGCGTGAATATAAAAGCCGTTGGCAATCGCAGCGCCGCCAAGAGCAGCCGCAGTAATGCCCAGTGCCTTATGCATGGTTACTTTGCTGGAAGAAGCCCGAACGCCGTTTTCATTTTCAGGCCCTGCAATTCCTGCTGCAATGGCGAAGGCCATCGAACCAAGTCCGAGAATCTGATGAATGCGATTGTTGGTTAAAAAAGGCTTTTCGCGGCTGACCTGTGCATCGCCTGAAGTATAGTTGTATTCAGATGGGCTGGTATCAGACTGCGCCAGCAGAAAAGCATCATCGCTATACAGCACCGGTGAAATATCCAGATCAAGTTCATTGGCAGAGGCACTAGTTGCCATCAAAGAGAGCATTGAGGACAGGATAAGCGTCACCATAGCGCGATGTAGGGATGAGAAAATAGTCATAGTCATTAGCCTTTTGTAGTTACAGATTTAATCCAGATTCATCCATGACTTTCTAGATTGAAGGAGGCGCAATAGTATAAATGCATTGATAGTTTGTCGATACTGCATCGCACCGTTATTCATCATGCGGCGCTCTTTTTTTGCCATGCCACATGGCACTCGCAAGATTCTCTTTATGTTTGAAAGAGGAGTGCATCACACCAAGCAGGTGCAGGGCGATCATGACCAGCAACAGATCTGTGCTCATTTCGTGTAAGCATTGACACTGCAATGCAGTCTCTCTGCTGAAATCGATACCCATTGCCCATAAGGGGCCCTCATACTCACCCCATGTCAACATTACCAGACCAGTCACCACCATTACGATCAACAACAGGAGAAAAGTAAATGTCATCGCTGCACCAGCAGGGTTATGGCCAATGTAGCGATCACTATTTCCATGCAGCATGCTTCTGAAATAAGCGATGGTTTCTGCAATTGGATAGTAGAAACTAGCAAAATGGGCATGGCCGGACGATGTAAAGCCCCAGACAATACGGCTGAACAGCAGCGCCATCAGAATATAAGCAAATAGAAAGTGAGTGTCGTCATATTTAAAATGGGCACTGACATAAAGCACTATAAACACAACAACCAGACTCCAGTGAAAGAGCCGAATGAACTTATCCCAGACTTGGTGATGTGTTGTGTTCACTTCTCCTCCACTCAGCAGTGACTGATTGCTTATTTAATCCGGCAATACTATGGCGTTTCATGCTCTGATGTATATCGAACTGTCTCATCTGCAACGGCAAAGCTCCATGTGAACCCGGCTGCAACTGAGATATAATGGCTTGTTTTGACCAAAGGGCTGTTCAGTACCACTCCGGGACGAAGGTTCCTGTAGCGAACCCCTGCAAAAGCGCCCATACGGCCCCCTTCAGACCATTTTACGGATCCACTTATTGATAAGGAATGCAGTCCACCGCTGGCAATATATGCAGGGCGGGCGGGGGTACTGAAGGCAGGCTTCACGGTGTAGTAGGTTGCATTATGCTGTTGTGATGCAAAAAGAGCACCGCCATTAAATTTCACTGTCAAGTTGTCTGTCGGCCTGAGCTCAACATTGAAATTAGGCTCTGTAACCCAACCAAGGTAATCACCCTTAATATCCATGACACCTCGCCATGGTAAACGCAGCGTCAATATACTCTGCTCTGATTTGTGCGCCTGCCAGTTGAGGCGTGGCCCTGCCTGCAGATTAAAATTCAGATCAGGCATGCCAGATCGCGCACTATTGCCATTTTTCACAGGCAAGCCCATCCCAAGGCTGGCATCCAGTAGGAGTAAGGGGTCAAGTCCGCTTTTGACTTTTACTGCCATTGCCTTTG
>JBHHTX010000137.1:0-4352 GCA_046753585.1 Mariprofundaceae bacterium | reverse complement strand
CAGTGTGGAAAAATAAAGGCTGATATAGAAGCCGGGGCTGATTTTACTGAAATGGCAAAACAACATTCCGCTTGTCCCTCCGGTAAACAGGGAGGCGATTTGGGCACCTTCAGCCAGGGACAGATGGTCAAGGAGTTTGACGACATCGTCTTTTCCGCTGATTTAAATAAGGTTCATGGCCCGGTCAAAACCCAGTTCGGTTATCATCTGATCGAGATCACATCCCGCAAATAAAAGGGAAGCGTCCCCTTTTTTCTTTTTTGGAGGTTAACTTGAAAAACTGCCATATTATCGGATTGTGCACCTTTTTTCTTTTTACTGCTGCACTGCCATCCATCTCCCTGGCGAAAAACGACAATGGAGGCTTGCAAAAACAGGAACCGTTGCCCGGGGATAACCTGACCGAACCGGAGTTAGGTATGGAGTTCGTCTATATTCCGCAGGGAAGTTTTATGATGGGCAGCCCTGAGAGCGAACTGAACCGGTATCCTGACGAAGAACAACATAAGGTGGAGATCAAACACGGCTTCTGGATGGGCAAGTATGAAGTCACTTTTGCCCAATATGATCTCTTCAGTAAGTCAGCAAAGCATGCGAAGGCATTAGACCACAACTGGGGCCGGGGCAAACGTCCTGTAATCGATGTTAAATGGTTCGATGCAGCCGAATTCGCCATCTGGATGAGTGAAAAATCAGGTCATACCTACCGTTTACCCACGGAAGCAGAGTGGGAATATGCAGCCCGTGCCGGCACAACCACAGCTTTTTCTTTCGGCGATAATGAAGCGGACTTTGGGGCTTATGCCTGGAATGGCGAAAATGCAAATAAAAAGACCCACCCTGTAGGCACGAAAAAACCGAATCCATGGGGGCTGTATGATATGCACGGCAATGTCTGGGAGTGGACAGCATCAGAGTATAATGAGGATTACGATGGCTACGAGTTGGCAGTTAGCTCCATAAAATCAAACAAGAAACGTTCAGTTCGAGGCGGTTCATGGTATTTTTTTCCGAAAGGCATGCGATCAGCAGATCGACGTGTTTACAGCCCAAGACGCCGACTCCCCTATATCGGATTTCGCATTATCAGGGAGGATTGAAGCCTTCATGGGGGTTATCTTTCCCTTTGCTCCCCGGAGCTAAACATCTCTCTTATCCCCTCGTGACCAACTGCCAGGTGATAGATGACCATAAAGATATGGCCGGCAAGAAATATCCAGACAAACACGGCGAACCACTGGTGAATTTCCAGGAAAAGAAGCATATCAGCTGCCATGGACCCATCTGAACGCACCCCAAGCTGGACATAAGAACCGGTCAGGCCCAAGCCAAGTAAAGCCATGATACTTAAACCGTGGATCCCTCCAGCCAAAGGGCTTTTAGGCTCAAGCGGAGCAAGCCTGCCTCTGAACATGCCAGGGATCTCGACTCTTACCGCCTTAAAGAAAGCTTTCCGCCTTTTGGCGGAAAACCACGGCACAAGCATCCCAAGACCGTCAGGATCATCCGTCATAAGCATGGCGTAGACCGCTGCCAGGACAAATACCACCCAGCCAGAGAACCAGATGTGTATGTAGAAAATTCTCGTGCCCAGAACCACTACTTTTCCCGGTTCCGGAATGATCATCCATTCAGCACTGATCAGTTGAAACAGCACAGAAAAAATCAGACCATAATGTATAACTCGGGTAAGGGCGCTAATATGCACGATAAACTCCTCCGTCCAAAAAACGGTGAATTATCTTACCCCACCTGAATAAATACAACCCTGCAGCAGTTGCGGGCTATTTAACCCGATTCTCACTCTCGATTATATCTGCTTCCGTGATAATCAGATGACGAAGTCGCTCGCAAGCCTGTACCGTGTACTGCCTGAATTTCCCCCTGATATACATATAGACAATGACCAGAACCACAGCACCAATGAACCACCATGTATTCTGAACCACTGTAAATTCAATCAAACCGGCAAAATAATCGGGCAGGATATAGTCCAGAACATCGGCCAGATGTCCTGATAAACCCTCACGTTTTTCCGGTTTGGGAGGACACGCCCAGAGACGGTACGCAGATACAAAAATGGTAACCACAAAAGTGAGCATGAAGGCATACAAACCTTTACGTCTTAGTACCCATTTATCGATTGTCTTCCGGATCCCATCCCAATCGGGATGTTTCCCCGGATTTCTACCCACGGGCTTAACCTTCGGATCACTTTCAACCACCTCAAATCTAGCCGGAATCTGGCCTGGCGCATAATTGGCTGTCCGGTGATTGATCCGCTCAATGACGCTGCGGTGAATCCTTATATCCTCTTTGAGCCGCCCTTCACATAGCTGTTCAATTTCCCTTGGGTGATAGCGGTAAAAAAAACCGAACCCCCCTCTTGAATTATACATGCGGCCATGCTCATGGCTGTCATCAAAGGCCTGCCCCACAGTACCGTCCTCAAACTGAAGGCCGCAAGATTGAGCCCTTAGCATCATCCAGTGCAAGGCCACACTGGCCATACCTGATCGCCCGTACCCTCCCCCGACATTGGAATGCATGCCGGAAAACCAGACCTGCTCAACCTTGCCCTCTTTTCTGTTTTTATCCATCCTGTTATTTTCCCGACCATGCTCGCAGCAAACATCTTCTCTGCCTTGCTCGCGCCAGACATGAGGCCAGAATGATGTTCTCTCATCATCAATAGCCAGCGCCTGATAAGCGTATTCCACCTTATTAGTCAGCTTGTAATAGTAGAAACTGTGCGGCCAGATGAGATCGAGTCCCTTCTCCAGCAGCCAGAGGAGTATATTCAAAATGAATGAAACAGGGCCGGTAATATCCGTACGACTGGGGAACCCCAATGCCACAACTGTATCCCAGACACCCATGAAGTGGATCGGGATCTCGCCATGAGAATTGCCAGCCTCCTTCAGATCTTTCGCACAGGGGGAACCAAGCCTTCTCCACAGGAACTTTGTTAGCCTGAACCACAATTTACCCTTAATGCCGTGCCATCTGTACGCTTCAAAGGCTTCCTTAACTTTTCTGTCCAGCTCCTGATTGGAAAGTGTTCGATCACTACCATCAAACAGACCACAGATACTGATGAATCCGTTGCATGCCCTTACGGTTGAAGCCCCCCGGCTAAAGCCAAAGAAATAAACACGATCGCCAGTCTCGTAATTGCGTGCGAGAAATTTATATAGGTCACATACGTTCCTTTTGAACCCGAAGCCGAAAGCACCGCCCAGTGCTCTGAGATATTTGTTGGTTTCAGTTCCGACACCGTTGTCATAAAAGATGACCTGTTCTTTGAAATTATCCTGATCCGTACCCTTGAAGTGCTTATCCACGGCCTTGTATATTTTGTATACATTAGTGTCCTGAGTGTCCCCACCCTTGTTGCCAGTCCCGTCAGCACAAACAATTATGTTTTTCGGCATAAACCTCGCCCCCGATTGTTTCCGGTATTCTATTTGATCCGTAAATCCCCTTGCATTCCAGCATAACAATATTTTCACTAATTTCAGCAGGCTGTTTTCATGGTAAAGTGCCGGCCAGGAAGAGAAAAGGAGAAGTTATTTTTGGATTTGGAGAAGAAAAAGCGTCCGCATCGGCACGACATATCCTGGTAACTGACGAAGTTCAGTGTGGAAAAATAAAGGCTGATATAGAAGCCGGGGCTGATTTTACTGAAATGGAAAAACAACATTCTGGTTGTCCCTCCGGCAAACAGGGAGGCGATTTGGGTACCTTCAGCCATGGACAGATGGTCAGAGAGTTTGACGACATCGTCTTTTCCACTGATTAAAATAAGGTTCATGGCCCGGTCAAAACCCAGTTCTGTTATCATCTGATCGAGATCACATCCCGCAAATAAAAGGGAAGTGTCCCCTTTCCAGGATTGCGGTTGTTTGGCATAGATATCAAGCAGTTGCTGAATTATAGCCTGATATTCATAAACTTCTTGCACCAAAGCAGTAGTAATGCTTTTCAATCCTGCTGTGCTTTACATCGACTGCGATGATTCTTCGAGGATCGGCAAACATAAAGAGAAAGGGGATCATATATGCCCCTTTTACATTTTATGGTCGCCCGGACTGGCTGTCTGTTTTATCATGTGGGAATCTGTCGGATTCCGGGCATATATATCAATTTGATCCCATCTATACTGATGAAGGAGATTTGTCATGTTCACGCTGTATTACAGACATGCTTCCCGGGCCAAGGATGATGTGCTTTCCGGCCTCACCGTGGCTCTGGCTCTGGTTCCGGAAGCAGTGGCCTTTGCCTTTGTCGCCGGGGTAAATCCTCTGACAGGTCTCTATGCCGCTTTTATGGTCGGGCTGATCACGGCCTGC
>JBHHTX010000136.1:0-4419 GCA_046753585.1 Mariprofundaceae bacterium | reverse complement strand
ATTGAAATCGTCCATAGCCATACCAAGAATGGCAAAGGAATCTGGCAACAAATGGTCACAATAAAGATTAAAGAGGGAAGGGATAAGTAGTCGCTTGGTCAAATCACCTGATGCGCCAAAAATAACTATAATACAGGGATCGGGAGCATCTCCCTGCAGGTTCAGCGCATCCAAAAAATCATTGGGAACTTCTTTCGCACGTTGATTATCCAATGGAGCTTATCAATGTCTCAAGCCTGTCCACCAGACACTGACCGGCGTCAAGCATGGCCTTCTTATTCTTTGCCTCCACCATAACCCTGAGAATCGGCTCCGTGCCAGACATACGAGCACTAAGCCTGCCGTCACCTGCAAGATTTGCCTCCGCCTCCCGAACCGCCAGTTGTGCATCCACCCGAGAGAGCAAGTCTATCCCTTTGGGCAACCTTATATTCCACAGTTTCTGAGGAAACAATTCCAGATCGGGTGCAAGCTTATTCAGAGGACAATTCAGATCACACATCGCAGTAAGCAGGCTCAGCGCACTCAGAAGACCATCCCCTGTGGTGTTTGAATCCAGAAGAATGATATGACCAGACTGCTCTCCTCCCAGATTGCATCCGGTTTGCCGCATTGTTTCCAAAACATATCGATCCCCAACCTGAGCGCGGTGCATTTCCAGCCCAAGCTGTTTTAGATAACGCTCCAGACCCATATTGCTCATCAGTGTGGTAACAACTGCACCTTCCCTGAGCTCACCCCGCTGCAACATGTACCTGGCCAGAATAGCAATGACACGATCTCCGTCTACAAGATGTCCGAGATGATCACAGGCAATCAGACGGTCAGCATCACCATCCAAAGCAAAGCCGACATCAGCTCCGTGCTCCACAACGGTTTTACACATAGCTTCAGGGTGCATTGATCCACAATCAATATTTATATTATAGCCATCCGGCAGACATCCCAGAGAAATTACCTCACAGCCTAATTCTTCAAAAACCTGAGGTGCAACATCATAGGCAGCTCCATTGGCACAATCGACAACCACCTTCAACCCATCAAGGCGCATGCCTCTTGGTAAAGTAGACTTCAGAAATTCAATGTAACGCCCGCGGGCATCATCTACCCGGAATGCCTTGCCAACCTTACTGGCTGATGGCAAATCTGGAAGCTGCTCAAAATAACCCTCAATGTTATGTTCCAGCTGATCAGAAAGTTTAAAACCATCCGGCCCAAAAAACTTAACACCATTATCATCTGCAGGATTGTGAGAGGCCGATAGCACAACCCCTGCATCCGCCCTCAACGAGCGTGTCAGATAAGCCACTGCCGGTGTCGGCACAGGGCCAACAAGTAAAACATTCATTCCCTGAGCTGTCAGACCAGCACAAAGAGCTGATTCCAACATGTAGCCTGAAACCCGTGTGTCTTTCCCGATAAGAATATGCGGCGTATGAGAAAGATGTCGGGTCAAAACATGACCGGCTGCCTGACCCAGCTTGAGAAAGAATTCGGCCGTCATGGGTTCCTGGTTAACTGTGCCCCGGATTCCATCAGTGCCAAAATAATGTCTCATTGCAATTCTACTCCAGAGGGCTGATTTTTCTCAGCAGGGGCAGCGATCGAGGCATCAACGTCCGAAGAGTTATCAAAAGCTATATTCGCCTGAAGACTTCCACGAACTTTAAATTTAGCATCGGGATTGACGAGTCGAATCGCTTTGCCTGCCGGACTTTCTACTCCAACACTCTTCTCAAAAAAACCCGGTTTGGCATTGAGTCGAATCAACGGGGTCTTGACGCTGCCAAGTGCATCAAGCCACACCTCCGGGCCTCTGAGCAGGGCTCTTGACGGAACAACCTTCATATCCCTCACAAACCAACCGGAAGGCGCTGCCACTCTCGGTTCAATATTGATCTCGCGCTCAATGAGTCTATCAATTTGTAAAACAACCCGGTCAGGCTGAACGCGATCCACCTTCAGACCCGCAGCTAACTTGATGTTATCAATATTCAAGGGCTCTTCTTTCACACCTGGCTCGGATATCCCTGAAGCGTTTAATGGAGCATACACTTCCCGGGCATTCAACTCGGAAAGCCTGGTCTGAGGACCACTTACAGTTACCTGCACATGATTTGGCAAATCATTGATAATCATCAAATCAGCGGGTAACCCCTGAACCTGCAATGGTACATCAATATTCAGCGAACCGACTCCCTGCCCCCGTACCAGAGCCCAAAACAGGATAGCAATTGCCAATGCCACAAGTTTTGTAACATCCCAACGGAAGAGACTCCATATCTTGCTCATCAGCTACGTTCTTTTTCCTCAGTCCGGGACAGGGTTGGCATCAGTCTTGTTTGAAGCTGGAATCGTAACTCCTGATGATCAAGCGGGTTACTTAGCTTGCCATCCTCAGCCAGACAAACAGTTCCTGATTCTTCAGAAATAACAATAATCAGGGCATCGCTTTCTTCGGAGATGCCGATTGCCGCCCGATGTCGTGTTCCGAGGTTAATTTGAACTGTACCGGCCTGAGCGAGGGGCAACAGGACTCTTGCTGCAACTATGTTGCAGCCTCTGACAATAAGTGCGCCATCATGCAATGGTGTCTGAGGGCAAAACAACGTTTGCACCACATCCGGCTTCAAGGCTACTTTCATCTCGACGCCCATTTCATACAGATGTTTCAAACCGGTGTCCCTTTCAATAACAATCAACCCCCCCCAACCACGATGTACCAGTGCAAAACCAGAATCCACCAGATCATCCACCAGCCCTGCCGTTGCTTCCGTTCCTGTGCCAAGCGGATTCACTCCAACGCGCATCAGTCCGCGTCGAATCTCGTGCTGAAACAACACAACCAAAATAATGATAACTGCGGAAAAGAAATGTCCAAACATCCATTCAACAGTGAGCAAGCCAAATATCCGTGCCAATACATATACAAGGACAACCACAGCAAGCCCGAGCAACATCTGTACAGCGCGCGTACCACGGATGAGTTTGAGAATGTAGTAAACCACCACCGCAACTAGGGTGATATCTACAATATCAAGTAAACTGATATGCCACATAATAGAAGCAGTACGCTACGAAACTTTAGACTGTTTAGACAGTGTCCGGTGAAATGCTGAAGCAACCTTGACGACCCGAGCCTGACATAAAACCTCATGCACCCGTAGAATATCAACTTCAGCCAACACGCAGGCTGTAACTGCGGCTGCTGTTTCAATTTCCCGGTCACTTGCCGGGCTAGCCGTGAGTTCAGCCAGAAAGGACTTCCTCGATACACCTGCAAGGACAGGAAAACCAAGCTTTTTGAAACGGTAAAGGCTGGCCAGGATCATCAGATTATCCTGAAGACTTTTTCCAAAGCCAATGCCTGGATCGAGAATAATTCTGGATTCGCAAACTCCGGCTTGAACACAAGCTTCAAGGCGCTGTTGGAAAAAAGTTTCAATCTCAGCGACAACATCATCGTAATGAGGATCATCCTGCATTTTTTCAGGCGTTCCTCGCATGTGCATCAGGCATACATCACAGCTTGATTCGGCTACAACGGCCATAGAATTACTGTCTCCGGTCAGGGCAGTTACGTCATTAACCATTCTGGCACCCGCCCCAAGGGCTCGGCGCATTACTTCAGATTTGGATGTGTCTACCGAAACATAAACCCCTGCTGAAACAAGTGCTTCGATAACTGGCAGAACCCGATGCAGCTCTACTTCAAGCGGGATTGATTTCGAGCCAGGCCTGGTTGATTCTCCCCCGACATCAATAATGGCTGCACCTGCCCCGTACATGGAAATAGCATGGGAAACTGCCCGTTTCTTATCAGTAAACAAACCCCCATCCGAAAATGAATCGGGGGTGCAATTAAGAACCCCCATAATCCAGGTATCACCCGTCTCCGGGCGATGCCACGGAGAAGATGTCCTCAAGCCCCCTGGCCTGCCTCTTTGGTTCCAACAACCTTCGCGCCAGCTCTTGGAGCCGATGCTGAAGATGTATCATTTGGCGGCGTTTTTTTGCTTTGTTCATGATCCGACTTATCAAGTTTTTTTCCGGCCAGAATCAGGTCAATTTCATCTCCTTCAAGGGTCTCGTATTCAATCAGGGCCTCGGCCAAAAGGTGCAGTTTATCATTCTGCTCCGTGAGGATTTTTTTGGAACGAGTATAGTTGCTGTCTATCAGCTTGCGTATTTCAGCATCTATCTGCTTGGCAGTTCCCTCAGATACATTCTGGTGACGCGTAATCTCACGACCAACAAAGATTTCTTCCTCACGTTCTCCATAAACCATCGGACCAAGCTTTTCACTCATGCCCCATACGGTAACCATATTACGGGCAATTTGTGTCGCTCGCTCAATATCGTTGGATGCTCCGGTGGTCATTTGGTTAAGCTCCAGCTCTTCGGCAATTCTGCCTCCCA
>JBHHTX010000135.1:0-4422 GCA_046753585.1 Mariprofundaceae bacterium | reverse complement strand
CGACCGAAAAAATGCCCAGCCAGATAAAAAATGCCACGCCGATTTCTTTTCCTGTTGTGCCAAGGCTGTAAAACACCATGATATTGAACGCAAGAAATACGGTGACGAACTGGAAAAGTCGATCACCACGATACTTTCTGATCAGGGAACTGTAGAAAGGAATCATAATCAGCAACAGTGCAGCCTGACCGGCCAGTGCAAAACTGCGCAATTCGGCACTGCCGTGTTCAAGAATCAGTGATTCACGAACCGGTTTCAGCAAATAATAAGCAAGCAGAATAAGAAACAACTTGAAAGCAAGCCGCAATGTAGCCTTACCCTCAACGCTGCACATATCCGTCCATGCATTATGCAATAAACTACCAACCCTCACCATACTGGGATGGTGTCACCTTTGAGCCGATAATGAAAGAAGTATATTTTCACCACAAATTTATGCTCCGCACACGGCAGTATCCAGGGCCTGCTCACACTAATTTGTGATCGCTATGGCCAAAATTAGTGTGAACAGGCCCTGGTTCCAAACAAACAGCATCCGCTACTGATTATCAATCCCGGGTTGGTTTTCACACCTTCAATACAAAAAGGCGGCATACAGGTCATCACTCCAGCCTGTATCCCGCCTTTCGGATCTGAAAACCTTATCTACTGACCGGAACGCTCCACAATCTGGACTCAGGCGATAAACAGGCAACAAAACGATAAATTCTTCCGGAATCCAGCTGGAAATTTTTCACGGTCAATGTATTTGACCTCATATTGACCTCTGTTTTCAACGGTTTCCAGACTTTACCTGTATGTACCCACAGATTGAGTTGATGCTCATTCTTCACGCCACCCAATTCATTTTTCTGTGAATTCTCATCGAAATATTCGAACGACACATCCGCCTTGGTATTCAGTGAAGGAATCCTGGTGAACAATACCCATGATCTCTGAATACACTGCTCAGGATTTGCACCTTCAAATACATACATTGGAGGCCTGAACCCCTCAGCTTCAGCCTGAAAATCAGCAACCCTGAACGCCGACGTGAAATCAAGCCGTGTCAGGAGATAGCCAAAACCGGGATCGTACACAATCAGCGAATGGCGGGGAAATGCCGTGGCAGATCTGCCGGTAAACGGCTTTTCAAGCAACTTGGCCATGAATTCATGCTCATCCAGGCCTTTTTTCGGTTCACCTGCCGGTTCGATAAATTTCTTTGTCTCCGCATGCACTGAGGGATTTTCAACTGCAAGCTTGGCCAAATCTTCCGGATAAACATCCTTGCCTTTGGTATAGGCCACATATTCCTTCATCTGCATGGTATGTTCGTAAGACCACTCAAACGTACTGAACAGATTGGATTCAAGATAAAACGGTCTTGCGATGCCATAATGGGCCACCGCATCATATTGTTCGATAAAGGATTGAGGCGAACGCTTGCCATATTTCTGCCTGACCTGACCTGCCTCAAGGACTCTGGCCAGATGTTCAACACGGGCATTCATCACGGTGGGGGAAAACCAGCCGAAGGTTTTTTCCGGGCCATTCTTCTCTTTTCCGATCAGATGTTTCAGGCGCGTATAAAACTTGGCTTTCAGCTGTTTGTTCATCAGCGCTTTGGCTTTCATCGGATTAAATACACCCAGATCCGGTGTATAATAATACTGGAAACGATCATTGAACAATGACTCGGGGAATTTCACAAACGGATCAAAGGTTTGCCCGAAAGTCAGATCATAATCCCAGGGAATCACTTTCCACTTCCCTGTTGTCCCGGACTTCACCAGGAAATAGTTTTTATTATAAGTATCACCCTGACTGACCAGCGTATTGGCAGCGATCCAGTTGATCAGCGAATCATCTTCAAAATTCTTGGCAACAAATTGATCAAATGTATCGACTGGTGTCGATTTGACACCTTTTGCAAATGCTTTAAGGCTATCGTAATTCTCATCCCTCGGCGCCAGCTTCATCCAGCAATGCTTGATATCAGACTTGTTCCGAAAATCGCCACAATAGTTGGCATCGTCAGGCTGATACAATTCACTGGAGGCGCTATAGCCACGCTTCTCAAGAAAATGTTTCCCCGTCCACTCAATATACAGGAAATATCCGATAAATTCGTTATTGATATTCAGTCGAACATAATGGGTATCTGGAACCATCATGCCCATATCCCGCATCAGCTCCCAGGCCAGCCATTCCCGCATCAGTGAACCATCCGAACCCATCGAACGCAGCGAAACCTTTTTATAGCCCTGCCATTTCTTGCCCTTGAACTTCAGGATGATTGATTTTTTCTTGAGCGAACGGGTGGAACTGCCAAAAGACTTGATTCTGCCGCGCAAATCTTCACCACCGATATTGAATCGGGCTGCAAAACTCGATTTATCTTTCGGATCTTTCAGGAAGAGAATCCGGGCGTCCCGGCTGTTCATGCTTACATTGATATCTGAAATCACCACTTCCTTGCGGGCATTGGCCAGTGCCTCAGGAGAATATGCAAAATGCGATTCCTGAAAGCCAAGGTCGGCCTGTTTCTCAGCTGCCTGTTTGGTGGCGGCCTGTAGCATTCCGGCCGGAAACAAAAACAGACTCATACATATGATGATACGGGCTATTTTATTGTTACGCATAAGCACCTCAGTCCCATTTATAAGTCAATGCTAAATCACCGATCCAGCTGGCACTGACATTACGGCCCCAAACGATATTTCCAATGGACGTAGAAACAGACAACTGGTTCGATAACCTGCGTTCATATTTGGCATAGAGCTTTAATGCATCATAGTCGTTGGCATACCGCGGGAACCCGGCAAATGCAGGGGGGAATGTAGCTGTACCATCACGCAACGACAGCCACAAATTACTACCTAGGATAACTCGATTCTTGCCTTCTTCATCCACACGCCATGACCATTTCAGATAACTTCTTGATTGTGTCGCAGGAGATCCAAACCAGAACTGGATACCCGTTCCGAACTCATAATATGAAGGCATACTGGCTTCCCAGCCGGTATTCTGGGTTGACCACGCCACACCGCCCCAAATGCCGACCCGACCAAAGCCAAGCCGATTGATTTTCTGGTTGTCATAGCCAGTCGGAACAGACACAGCCAGCTCCCAGGTCCTGCCGTTTCTGAGTTCATCAAGCCTGCCACGGATACCAAGCTGAATATCCCCTACACCGTTGATTGTCTTAATCTGACCAGCAGGCGGGTTACAGCTCTGATGGGCTATAGCACCATTGACGAAAAAGTTAAAATCATACGAATACCCATAGGTATACGAATGATGCCAAAACATATCATGCGAAGTACATCCCTTTGGAATCCTGTTCCTGTTCAGATCAAACACGTCCTTTGCAGTAGCATACGTAAGTCCGGTTGAATACTGGTGCTCCCCCTCAGACAACATGAATGCAGTACTTGCACGCGCTGTTACAGAATTGGCAAGCAGCAGTCCGCCCGCAAAAATTATGAGTGCCATCTTCCGGCCTAATCCATTCGTCATTTTTTCACTCCCCTTTCCCATTTCTTAATTTCTCCAATATTGTCTGATCATAATCTCTGCCGGCTTATTCTGCACAGTATAATCGATATCATGCGCGCCACCGGCATATGGATCGCTAAACCAGTTCCAGAAAAACACCCCATCAATATTTTTCTCTCTGTTAATCACATTCAACCAGGCTGCCACTGCACCGGCCTGCATTGTGATATCCGGCCTGTGCCGTTTTTTATGCAGCGATTTCCATTCCCAAGGCTGGGCTGATGCACCTTCAGCGGACGGCATTCCAATTTCTAGCAACCAGATCTTCCTGGTTCTCTGATCTTTTACCGCCTGCCCGAGTTTATACATGCTGTGTTCAACATGCGTCAACATTTCATCATATTCACCCATATCACCAAGTTCCGGATACAGTGAAACTCCGATTGCATCCAGCTTGTACCAGTAAGGAAATTGTTCCACACCATCCACATTATGTGCTGCATAAGTCAGCTTCCCTCTGAATTCCTTGCGCAACCGACTGATCAATCCCAGCCATGGTACATCTCTGGCAACCTTTTTCAGCTCCGTACCAATCACAAATGCTTCCACGCCAAGCCTTTGAGATAATCGGGCATACATCAATATATGAGAAGAATAATTCTGAAACCAGCGCTGCATGCGCTCCTGATCCCTGAATGATATCTCACCCGCCCACGAACCACGAACCAGAATCTGAGGTTTGACTACAACCTTGAGCCCCAACTGATGCGCAGTCTCAATCGCAGCTGTTAATTGTGCTACCGTGACATTATTTCCAACACGTATATCCGTAGAGTTCGGCCCGCTCTGCTTCATAAAAACAATCAGCGCCACTGAATTGGCCCCAACCGCCAGCATGTTCAGCATTGACTGTCTTGCACTCGGACTATTCCATGCCACTCT
>JBHHTX010000134.1:0-4432 GCA_046753585.1 Mariprofundaceae bacterium | reverse complement strand
AGACCCTTTTCAGCCAGGGTTTTGCTCCTGGCCAGTCTCAGTTGAATCATGGCCACATCGGTAATGTGCAGGGCGGAGGCTTTGATATGCCGGATCAAGTTTGGTGTTAGTGAGCCGTAAACGCAGGTAAGTTGCAGGACACTTTGTAGAGGAGCCTGTTGCAATCGCTCCAGTGTGGCCCGCATCAACGCACTGTACTGACCGAACAAAATGGTATTAATGATTGGTTGGTGATCAAAAAACCATACGGCCTTCGACCATAGATAGGCCCACCAGTAATAACGGACCAGATAGGATGGCATTCCATCCATGAAATAACGGTAGAGCTGGGTCATCGTGAAAATTCGGATGAAAAAAGAGGCATCTACTTCTGCACATCTTTTTCCGGAAGATGGTGGCCAAACCGTCCATAAAACCATTTCAGCATAAAAGGTGGCAGTATCGTGGTGGCCGCAATGGTGATAATCATGACAGCGTAGATATCCTGGTCAAACACACCTGAGACACGCCCAAGCTCTGCGAAGATCAGCCCGACTTCGGCGCGTGGAATCATGGAGAGCCCGACCGCCCAGCGGAAGTGCGTAGACTCCTTGATGAGAAATGCAGAGGCCACCTTGCTGAATAGTGCCCCCAGAATAAATACAACAGCCATCCACATTATTGATCCTGAGCCCCAGTCCACTTCCTGAAGATTTAATGATAAGCCGACCACAACAAAGAATATTGGCGTAAACAACTGGATGATTGATTGCATCGAGTGGCCGATACGCTTCACAAACTGTCCATTGGATCGTAACAGTGCCGCCCCGAAAGGCAGAAAAAACCGGCGGGAGAGGGCAAGTCCTGCTGCAAAACCGCCCAGCAATGCCGGCGCACCGACTGCATGAGCCAGCCAGGCAAAAAAGAGCACCAGCGTTACAATAGTCGTGGGGATCAGGCCGGGGATTTTATTTTTGCTCTCATATCGCCCGATCATTTCTGCCATCACCTTGGCCACAATCGGGGCGAGAAACATGAAGATGATTATAAAAGTAAGTACCTTGCTGGCGTTGATCAGGCTGACACCACCGGAAACGGAAAATTCAAACAGCAATGCCAACAGTACTACACCGAGAATATCGTCTATTACAGCCGCGCCGAGCACCACCTGTGCCTCCTGGGATTTATGCCGCTTAAGGTCCCGGAGCACGCGTACGGTTACGCCGATGCTGGTGGCGGTCAGTGTGCCGCCGATAAACATTGACATCAGCAGGGGCAGATCAAATAGCCAGTAGCTTAGCGCGAAGCCACCAAAGAAGGGGGAAACAAATCCGCACAGAGCAACGACAGATGCCTTGTGCCCCTTTTTTGCCAGCTTGGAGATGTCGGTGTCCAGTCCCACCTCAAACAGCAACAGAATCAGGCCGATTTCTGCCAGAGTATGGAGAACATCATTTAATTCTATCCAGCCCAATAAACTGGGGCCAAGCAGAATGCCGGCGAGCATTTCGCCCATGACGGGCGGGACTTTGAGCCATGCCGCAGCTTCACCCAGAACCCGCGCAAACAGCAGGATCATGACGAGTGACAGAAACATTGTCCCGGCATCCATGATTAAGCCTTACTTAGCATGAATAATTCCAGATCACCCGGGCGAACTGCAGATAATATCCCGTGCGGAAATAATACCTGTTAACTTTCCTGCATCATCAATAACCAGAACGCCGTGGATGTCGCTTTTCAGGTTAATCAGCATGGCTGCAACGGCACTTATCGGCATGCTGGCACTGATGGTTTCAATATTTCGATTCATCACATCCCGGATTGGTTGATCCAGTTCGGATTTAAGGTTTTTGTATACGGATTTGATGTCAGGGCCTGCACCCATGACAGCGATCATTTCACCGGATGCATAGCCAGGCAAAGCAAAGTGCAAGATAGACCTGGCACTTACAATGCCGACGGGCTTACCCTCATGATCAAGCACGGGAAAAACCTGAAGTGCGTATTCCCTAAACAGTCTAACCGCATCTTTTACCGTCGCATCCAGAGTCAGGCTGACCAGATTGGTGCTCATTACCTTGCCAGCAATCATCAAAACCTCCTCTTGTCTACCCTGTCAGTATACTCGACTTGTCTGCTGGCATAAAGGATGGTTTTTCCATGTATGTGAAAAGCAAACATTTAACCTGTGCGCCTGCGGAAATGATTTTTTGTGGCGTGATTCTTGCTCAAAGCTGATTAGATTTTAATTAATCATAGAGGAGAGAACATGAAAATCGCCGCCAAGATATTTGTTTTTATATGGGTCTTTCCATTAATTTTTAGTGCCTGTGCCAATCAGGCCCATCACAAGAGGGGCGCTCCCGTTTGGAAAGATACGGTTGAGCAGAGGCTTGGATCTCTGGAGTCCAGGTCCAGGGTTGTCCCGGACATCGATCATCAGTTATCAAAATTAAGAGCAAAACTTGCCATTCTTGAGGCAGAAAATGAAAGGGACAGTCAGGAATCAGTTCGTTTGATGGAGATGATGTTTCATCAGGTGAATAATCTTGAACAGGAGCTTGATAGCTTAAGGGTAGAATTAACCAGGATGGGCCAGCAAAGAAAAGGAAAGGAGAAGACAAAAATAAGCTCTAAAAAAGATTCTCAAAAAGCGACGAAGCACAAAAAAACGGGAACTGATCAACTTGGAGAAAAAAAGAGACTGAAATTAAAAATGGACAAGTTTCAGCAGGAAAAAGCCAAACAGGCATACAATGATGCATACTTTGCGCTGAAGAAGGGGAATTACATAGAAGCAAGCCTCGCCTTCCAAAACTTTATTCGAGACTATCCACAAAACAAACTGATCCATGAAGCGAGATACTGGTACGGGGAATCATTGCTGGCAGAAGGTGATACCTCCTCATCCATTAAGGTCTTTCAGTCCATTAGCAAGTTGAATTCGAAAGTAGCCAGACACGCTGATGCCATGTTTAAACTTGGATTGATCTATGAAGATAAGGGGAGAGTGAAGGAAGCAACCGCTGTTTACAACGCCCTGATTCAAAAGCATCCCTCTAATACGAGATCAGAGGCTGCGCGTGAAAAGCTAAAAGCCATGAAGAAATAGCCAACCGAGTTGCTTGCAAAGTATTTTGGAGTGTTTGTCCGGATAAACAGCGATCCGGAGGCATATGGTCTCTCCAGGGAGGGGAGGGGGAGAGGAGACACCACACGCCAGATCCGAACCACTAAAACAATATAGTATCTATTATCGGTTACAGGCGAACAATCTTTAGCTCATATGTGATAAAACTTTCCAGACAAAACTGGTGGTCTCTCTGGGCACCTTTTCCAGATTACGTTCAACATTGCCCATGCCCCAGTTGTAGGCGGTCAGGGCCAGATGCAGATCTCCACCATAACGATTAATCAACCCTTTCAGATAACGACTAGCGCCCATGATATTTTGTTCAGGGTCAAAGGCGTTGCTGACGCCAAGTTCCGCTGCAGTAGCTGGCATGAGTTGCATCAGTCCTTGCGCTCCTGACGAAGAGACCGCCTTCGGGTTGAAATTACTTTCGGCGTTGATCACCGACCCGATCAGGTTCGGATCCAGATCATAGGTGTTGGCGGCTTTTTGAATAATAGCGTCAATGCTATTTTGAGAAGATTTCTCCCTGATTATTTGATTCCTGATTGTTTGTCCTGAGGTCTCCGGCAGAGCACTGGTGTCAGCTAAAGGGGTATTCGTGGCCTGCTGAGTTGCTTTCTGCGGGATCCTGGCCAGAACCTTTGAAACGAAGTGGACGGTTTCTGCGGGCACACTTTCAGGCCGTCGTTCAAGATTTCCCATGCCCCAGTTGTAGGCAGTCAAGGCCATGTTCAGGTCACCATCATAACGACCGATCAGGTTTTTCAGATAACGGCTTGCGCCCATGATATTCTGTTCAGGATCAAAGGTATTGCTAACACCAAGTTCCGCCGCAGTGGCTGGCATAAGTTGCATCAGACCCTGTGCCCCGGCCGGAGAGATCGCTTTCGGATTAAAATCACTTTGGGTGTTGATGATGGAAGCAATCAGATCCGGATCGAGCTTATAGGTGTTTGCGGCCTTCTGAATGAATGCATCCAGACCGTTTTGGGCCGACTTCATCCTGAGTGCATCATCTTTGATCAATTGTCCGGAAAAAGACGACGTTCCGGATTCATGCAATGACCTTTCAGTCGGCGCAGGCTGTAGCTCAGTATTTAAATGAGATGTTAGCCGGGCAAGTTTATACTGGAATGAATTTTTTCCGCTATCTTTTGCATGACAGGTGGTTTGATTCCAGTGAGTGGATGTACCTGAAATGGCTGGAGAGTCAGAGATATTCAAGCCCATGACACTTTCTCAAGCAATGAATATGCCAAAAAACCTAGGGCCTGTTCACACTAATTTCGATGGCGGCGATTTGGTCATTTTTGT
>JBHHTX010000133.1:0-4491 GCA_046753585.1 Mariprofundaceae bacterium | reverse complement strand
AGCAACACGCGACAATGATGCACTGTATACTTTTATCAGAAATATAGAGAAAACAAAAGATGACAATGAGGTAAAGAGACTGCTTTATGTAGCCTGCACGAGATGTGAAACAACCTTGCATATGCTCGGTCATGTTTCCGAGGAGGGCAGGGAAGCAAGCAAAGGCTCCCTGTTGAGTCTGCTACTTGCCGGAGGTGAGGACTGTTTTGGCGCACAGATATGGCACATTGAGTCGATGGCCCGGCATAGCAGCCACACTCGGAATTCCTTGCAACGCATCAGCCATCTGCCGGAGCCGATACCTGAAAGCAGAGAAAACCCCGCTGAACGTGAAACCGAATATGTCTGGGCGGGTGCCGAGGCTGCGCCGGTAGGTAGTGCAGTGCATGTAGCATTGCAACATATTGCTGTGGTCGGTATTGAAAACTGGAGCCCCGAAAATACGGCGGCAGAACTTAATCGTATGTCTCGCCTGCTAATATCCGAGGGTTTGTCCGGTGAGATGCTGAAAGCCGCATCTGTTCGTTGTTCCAATGGACTCCAATGCATACTGAACAGCAAAAAAGGCAGATGGCTGCTTTCTTCCGGGCATAACGATGCACACTCGGAATGGGCACTCAGCTTGATGCAGTCGGGGAAGGTGAGCCATCATATCATTGACCGGAGCTTTATAGACAAGGCAGGAGTGCGCTGGATTGTCGATTACAAGACCAGCTCGCACCTTGGCGGTGATACCGAAACGTTTCTTGATCGTGAGCAGCAACGCCATACGGAACAACTGCAACGCTATGCCGCAGTTATCCGAAAAATGGAAGATCGCCCCATTCGTCTTGGCCTGTATTTTCCCATGCTCGACGGCTGGCGGGAGTGGGCTGTTTAGGGAAAGTTCAGATTATGTTGGATTGTTAGACCCTGTTTACTCCCTTTTTGTGGAATAGGAAGGATGCTTCTGCTACCGTATCGGCCCATCTATGGCGAGCCCGCATTTATCACCAGATCGGAGTATGCAAATGCAACCTGACTTTGGAATACAAGAGTTGTACTGCAATTGAGCACATGATTCTGGTTACAACTTATCCCTGCCCGACGAATGGCTTGCCCATCCGCGTCAGAGAGCTGTCTTCGGCTTCAATCATAGCTGCAGCTACGCTTATTAACCGCAAACCCACATCTTCCCGGCCTGCTCTGCGCCATGCATCATGGCTCTGGTAACAAATGCAAGCTAAAGAAACACGTTTTATTTTTGTGACCGGTGGAGTGGTGTCTTCACTCGGTAAGGGTATTGCTGCCGCCTCCATGGCGGCGCTTTTTGAGGCGCGTGGCATGAGCGTGGCCATGCAGAAACTTGATCCCTATCTTAATGTTGACCCGGGTACGATGAGCCCCTTCCAGCACGGCGAGGTTTTTGTCACCGAAGACGGTGCCGAGACTGATCTGGATCTCGGCCATTATGAGCGCTTTACCCATGCGCACATGTCCAAACGTTCCAATTACACGACGGGACGTATTTACGAATCCATTATTCGCCGGGAAAGGCGTGGCGATTATCTGGGCGCAACCGTGCAGGTCATTCCACATGTTACCGATGCCATCAAGGAGGCGATTCTAAGCCTCAGGGCTGATAATCCGGATATTGCCCTGGTTGAAATCGGCGGCACAGTGGGTGATATCGAAGCCATGCCGTTTCTTGAGGCGATACGTCAGCTCCGGTTCGATCTTGGCAGGAAGCAAACAGCCTTTGTTCACCTGACGCTGGTGCCTTACATTGCTACAGCCGGCGAATTGAAATCAAAACCAACCCAGCATTCTGTCCAGAAGCTGCGTGAGATCGGTATTCAGACGGATGTATTGCTTTGCCGCTGTGACCGGCCCATTCCGGAATCGCAACGGGATAAAATCGCCCTGTTTTGCAATGTGCCCAGCACAGCGGTGATAGAAGCACCGGATGTGGAAACAATCTATGAAGTTCCATTAAAATTGAGTGAGGAGGGGCTGGGTAGCGTTCTCAATCAGCACTTTGGCATTGAGGATATCCAACCTGACCTTGGTATCTGGAAGGACATCTGTGAAAGGTGCGAGGATCTTCGGGGCAAGTCAGGGTCGCCATCGTTGGCAAATATATTGACCTGGCGGATGCCTATAAATCGCTTAATGAGGCCCTGATGCATGGCGGCATGGCAAATGGTGTGCAGGTGGAGCTTGATTATGTCGAGGCCGAGGAACTGGAGCAGGGAAGTCTGGACAGGCTTGAGTCTGCGCAAGCGATTCTGGTTCCCGGAGGCTTTGGTGAACGCGGCATTGAGGGCAAGATTACCGCTATTCGCTATGCCCGTGAGAAAAACATCCCCTTTCTTGGCATCTGTCTGGGTATGCAACTGGCGGTAATTGAGTTTGCGCGTCATGTGGCCAATATGCCGATGGCCAACAGCAGCGAATTTGACAAGGAAACAGAGTTGCCTGTCATTGCCCTGATGACTGAATGGGAACGTGACGGGGTTCGGGTGTTTCGCAGCTCGCAGGATGATCTGGGTGGCACCATGCGGCTGGGAGCCTATCCCTGCAAGCTTCTGGCCGAGTCGCATACAGGCCGTGCTTATGGTACGGATGAGATTCAGGAGCGGCACAGACACCGTTATGAATTCAACAACACCTATCGGGAGAGGTTGCAAGAGGCCGGGCTGATTGTGTCAGGAACACTTCCTGATCATTCTCTTGTCGAGATTATCGAGGTTCCGGGGCATGACTGGTTTGTTGGTTGTCAGTTCCATCCCGAATTTACCTCACGGCCTTACGAGCCTCATCCGCTGTTTGTCGCCTTTGTACGGGCAGCGAACCAGCATGGTGATACTTCAGAGGGTTCATGAAGCAGCATCGGATTAATATCGCCGACTTTCAGCTTGGAAATGATTTGCTCTTTGTACTGATGGCGGGGCCATGTGTAATAGAGGGCGAGGACTTTACATTGTCCCTGGCCTCGGATATTGCCAAGATTACGAAACGGCTTGGCGTGCCGCTTGTTTTCAAGGCAAGTTTCGATAAGGCCAATCGGACATCCGGAGACAGTTTTCGTGGCCCGGGCCTTGAGGAGGGCTTACGCATTCTGGAACGTGTGCGAAATGAGCTTGATCTGCCAGTGATTACAGATGTTCATACACCGGAGCAGGCTGCGCCCGTTGCCGAGGTTGCCGATATCCTTCAAACCCCTGCCTTCCTGTGCAGGCAGACCGACTTTATCCGAACCGTGGCGTCGCAGGGCAAACCCGTAAACATCAAAAAAGGCCAATTTCTGGCCCCCCTGGATATGGAAAATGTGCTGGAGAAGGCACGTGCCACCGGCAATGATGACATTATGTTGTGTGAGCGCGGGGTAAGTTTTGGTTACAATAACCTGGTATCTGATATGCGTTCGCTTATGATGATGAAAGAGACAGGTTCTCCGGTGGTTTTTGACGCCACCCATTCAGTACAGCAACCAGGTGGATTGGGGGGTGCAAGCGGCGGTCAGGCTGAGTATATTCCCGCCCTCGCCAGAGCAGCGGTTGCAGTGGGAGTGGCAGCGTTATTTATGGAGGTACATCCCGATCCGGATGAGGCCAAATCCGATGGGCCTAATTCCTTGCCATTACATCGGTTGGAGAGCCTTCTTTCCCAACTAATAGCCCTGGACAGAATCGTAAAAGACAGTTGATGGAAGGAGCTGCTTCCGCGGCTTCATTTCCAGGTAAGGAGAATGGTATGAGTGAAATCATCTATGTGCATGGCAGGGAGATTTTTGACTCTCGAGGGATTCCCACCGTGGAGGTCGATGTGCGCCTGAAATCGCGAGCCTTTGGCCGTGCTTCGGTGCCAAGTGGTGCCAGTACTGGTTCACGTGAAGCTGTAGAATTACGTGATGGCGGCAAGCGTATGAAGGCCAGGGGAGTCAGGCTGGCGGTGGATTCCATTAACGGTGAAATCAGCGATGCTATTCTGGGTATGGAAGGCCTGAAGCAAATTACCCTGGATAAATTTCTTTGCAAGCTGGATGGCACGGAAAACAAGAGCAGACTTGGTGCCAATGCTATCCTGGGTGTGTCTCTGGCCGTAGCCAAGGCTGCTGCACGTGAATCCCATTTACCGTTATATCGCTATATGGGCGGTATGGGCGCACAACTATTACCGGTGCCATGCATGAATGTTCTTAATGGCGGTGCCCATGCCGACAACAATATGGATGTGCAGGAGTATATGATTGTGCCTGCAGGGGCAAGCAATTTCCGTGAGGCTCTTGAGATGGGTATTGAAGCTTTTCATGCCCTGCAGGCCGTGTTGCAGACCAAGGGTTACAGTACGGCAGTGGGGGATGAAGGTGGATTTGCACCCAGCTTGCCATCCAATGAGGCAGGTTTGACAGCAATCATGGAAGCGATTGATCAGACCGGGCTCAAGGCAGGGGAAGATATTCTTCTGGCTATGGACATTGCCGCCTCTGAATTTTACCGGGATGGTGAA
>JBHHTX010000132.1:0-4493 GCA_046753585.1 Mariprofundaceae bacterium | reverse complement strand
AAGTACAAGGAGACAGAAAATGAAAACAAGATTATGGGTAGCAACACTGTTGATCACACTGGGGGCGGCTATGCCTTTGCAGGCAGCTGAAAACTATGTGTTTGATATCGAAGGACAACACGCTTTTATCCAGTTTAAGGTCAAACATCTGGGTTACAGCTGGCTGATTGGCAACTTCAAGACCTTTACCGGTTCGTTTACCTTCGATAAAAACAAACAGGAGAACAACAGCGTCAAGGTTGAAATTGATGTGGCCAGCATCGACAGTAACCATGCGGAGAGAGATAAACATCTACGCAGCGCAGATTTTTTCGATGTTGCTAAATTCCCTAAGGCAAATTTTGTCAGTACGTCCTACGAGGACAAGGGGTTTGGTAAAGGTGTCCTGAAGGGTACGCTGACACTACATGGCGTTAGCAAAGAGGTAAGCATTGATTTGAAGCAGATAGGGACCGGGCTTGACCCATGGGGTGGCTATCGTCGCGGTTTTGAGGGTTCCACGACCTTGCACCTTTCCGATTACAAAATGAAAAAGGCAACGATGCTCGGTCCGTCAGCTGACAAGGTGGAGTTGTTTCTTTCAATCGAGGGCGTACGCGAGTAAGAGGAGTAAAGGCATGGCACAACAAAGAATGAATGTACAGGCTCCGATCGAACGCTTGTTTGCAGAACGCTGGAGTACGCGTGCCTTTGATGCCAAAAAGCCGGTCAAGGCCGAAGCGCTTGTATCCTGTCTTGAAGCAGCCCGCTGGGCACCATCCTGTTTTGGCGAGGAACCATGGCAGTATATTGTTGCTGATCGTTTTGACGATGAAGCAGGCTGGCGCAATGTGTTGCGTTCTCTTGCTACAACGAATCAGGTCTGGGCCGAACATGCACCGGTATTGATTGTCGCCTTCGCCAACCCCGAGTTTTCCCACAATGGAAATCCGAACCGCTGGGCCGAATACGACACTGGCCAGGCAACCATTTGTCTGTGTCTGCAAGCCTCTGCACTGGGTCTGGCCAGTCATCAGATGGGTGGCTTTGATCCCCAAACATTGAAGAAAGTACTGAAAACCCCCAAGCAAATGGTGGCGATGAGTGTAATCGCACTTGGCTACCCTGGTGAAGCGAACAGAGTAGCCGAGGACTTTCGTCCTGTTGAAATAATGCCCAGAACCCGTAAGCCAATAGAAGAGACAGCCCATGCAGGATATTGGGAAAGATCCATCCATGTGCCATTGGCGGCTGGCTGGGAAGCCCGGTATCAGGAAACTCCGGTGGAACAGCTGCCATGGTTTCATGCGGCCCTGGATGCGGATTTTGAACAGGTTCTGGATCTTATGGAAACAACAGAGAGAAACATACTCGATATCGGCTGCGGGCCTGGCACACAGGCGGTTGCATTGGCCAGACGCGGTTTTTCTGTCACGGCCGGCGATGTTTCCGGGAGTGCTGTCGAGGCTGCCCGAAAGCTAGCCAATGCGGAGAAAGTTATAGTTCATTTCCTTGTTGATGATGTGCTTGATAGCAGGCTTTCCGGCCCCTTTGACCTGATTCTTGATCGAGGCGTTTTTCATTGCTTTGCTGATAACGTCGACCGGAAGGCATACCTGGCTACCGTCAGACGCTTGCTTAAACCGGACGGAGTCTTGCTGCTTAAATGTTTTCATAAAGATGAGCAGAGGGAAGAAGGGCCACCGGGACGATATGACGAAGCGGATATAAACTGCTTTTTTGATGATGGGTTCGAATTGATCGAGGCACATGAATCCTTCTTTAATCCAGCGGTGTCGGATGAGTCTCCCAAAGCACTGTTCTGCAAGATCCGGAGGATAAGGGAGTAGGAGCACTACGATTGATGTATGTCGCTTCAGCTTTGATTGACCGAACCCGAATCAGCCTTACAATCGTAGGCGAGAGGTAACGCAATAGTGAACAAGGCAAAAAAGAATGAAAATGGCATAGATGCATTAAATTTTGAACAGGCTCTGGATCGCCTGAACCAGCTGGTTGCAAAGCTGGAGTCCGGTCAACTGCAGCTGGAAGAAAGCGTCGCTGCCTTTGAGGAAGGAGTGAAGTTGAGCAGACGATGTGAGACCTTGCTCGAGCATGCTGAACAGCGCTTACAAGTCCTCACTGATCAAAGCAACGATTAGTCTATGTCTGCGTCGCAACTATTGGCAGAGCACGCTAGCCAGGTTAATGAAGCCCTGGAATCGATGATGCAGGCAAGGAAAGCTGTTGTCCCGGAGCGTTTGCAGGAAGCAATGAATTACTCTTTGCTTGCACCCGGAAAAAGAATTCGCCCGACACTGATGCTGGAATGTTATACGGCCTGTGGCGGCAGTAAGGATATGATGAATGCCGCGCTCAGTGTTGAATGCATTCATGCCTATTCACTGATTCACGATGACCTGCCCTGCATGGATGATGATGATCTGCGCCGTGGACGGCCGACATGCCATAAGAAATTTGGACAGGCTACAGCAATCTTGTCAGCAGATGCCTTGCAGACATTGGGATTTGAACTGCTCACCGATCTAACGGCCCCAGACCACATCAGATGCCAACTTATCCACAAAATGAGTATTGCGGCAGGGGCTCAGGGCATGGTGGGCGGGCAAATGCTGGACATGTTATCCAACGAAGTGAACATAGAAAATCTATTGGATGTGGAGCGCATTCATGTTCATAAAACCGGCGCGCTTCTTTGCTATTGTTGTGAAGCAGGCGCTTTACTGGCGGTTACAGATGACTCCCGGATCAACGCCTGTACACGTTTTGGCAAGGCGGTAGGCCTTCTTTTTCAGATCGCGGATGATATTCTGGATGCCACTGCCAGTAGTTCGGAACTTGGCAAATCCGCCGGCAAAGATGCCAGCCAGCACAAGGCAACGTATGTTTCTGTCCTTGGCATTGAGCAAGCCAGGGAACTGGCAGGTGAAATGCTGGAACTTGCCCTGAGTGCGATTGAACCCCTGGGGTCACGGGGTGAGCGGCTACGTCAGCTGGCCTGCTATATTCTGGAGCGTCGTCAATGAGTGATTATCCCATACTGAATGCGATTGGCGGTCCTGATGATGTTAAAAGACTGAGTGAAGATCAGCTTCGGGAGCTGGCTCAGGAAATGCGCCGTTATCTCATTCAAACGCTGGCTCCGATTGGTGGTCATCTGGGTGCAGGCCTGGGTGTGGTGGAGCTGACTATAGCGCTTCACTACCTCTTTGATTCCGAAAAAGACCGGATCATCTGGGATGTGGGACATCAGACCTACCCGCACAAGATGTTAACTGGCCGTCTTTCCCGCATGCCAACGCTGCGCCAATATGGCGGCTTATCCGGCTTTACCAATCGTTCTGAATCAAGGCATGATCCCTTTGGAGCAGGACATGCCTCAACATCTATCTCCGCAGCCTTTGGCATGGCAGTGGGCCGAGACCTGCAGAACAGTAAAAAACATTGCATTGCAGTCATCGGCGACGGAGCCATGACCGGAGGCATGGCATTTGAGGCTCTGAATAATGCTGGCGATAGTAAGCGTCCCTTCATGATCATCCTCAATGATAATGAAATGTCTATCGCCCCGAATGTGGGTGCGATGGGTGCCTACCTGGCGCGGATTATTACCGGCAAGACTTACGGAAGTATCAAGTCTGCAACGGAAAAGATACTGGAAAAAGTGCCCGTGGCTTTTGATGCGGCCAAGAAACTGGAAGAACATATTAAGGGAATGATTACACCCGGCACTTTGTTTGAGGAGATGGGGTTTCGCTATATTGGACCAATAGATGGCCATGACTTGAGCCATTTGTTACCCACCTTGCGTAATTGCAAGAGCCTGAACGAACCGATTCTCCTGCATGTGGTCACCAAGAAAGGCTTTGGCTTCCCTCCGGCAGAGGAAGATCCTGAAACCTGGCATGGTCTGGGACCATATAAACCTGAGACAGGGGAGACAATTAAGGCGGAAGGGGCGCTGCCATCCTTCACTGAGGTGTTTGCGGATACCCTGACTGACTTTGCCGATGAGGATGAGCGCATTGTCGCCATTACCGCAGCCATGCCGGCAGGAACCGGCTTGAGCCGATTCTCCAAACGTCATCCAGACCGCTGTTTTGATGTTGGCATTGCCGAGCAGCATGCCGTCACCTTTGCCGGTGGTCTTGCTGCAGAGGGTCTCAAACCTGTTGTGGCAATCTATTCAACATTTCTCCAGCGGGCCTACGACCAGATCATCCATGATATTTGTATTCAGAATTTACCTGTAATTTTTTGTCTGGACCGGGCTGGTATTGTTGGTGCCGACGGGGCTACACATACAGGTACCTTTGATATCGCCTACCTCAGATGTCTTCCTAACATGACTATTATGGCTCCGAAGGATGAGGCAGAGCTTCGACATATGTTATTCACTGCCATGCAACTTGAGGGGCCGTCTGCTATACGTTATCCACGCGGCAACAGTTATGGCGTGAAGTGCCCGCCACCCGAAGCCTTGCCGGTTGGTA
>JBHHTX010000131.1:0-4502 GCA_046753585.1 Mariprofundaceae bacterium | reverse complement strand
AACAGGTATTCCAGGCGAAGTTTTCAGGTGAAAAAGCATAGCTTTAGCTATGGTTTGAGACTAAAGGCTTCGATCTGGTGCGGCCGGGCAAGCCAGATGCCGCAAAAGACAAAACGTCATTTGAGAAAAAGCGGACGTTTTTTACTAACTCATTGTTATCTATAAGACAAATCATTATCCCTCTCTGTTCTCATGAAAAATGCAGGCTAGCCGAAATGATCCCAGCCCCTTCGTCTCAACTTCACAGGTTTATTATCCAGACTAACCCGCATACCTTTTCCCAGTTCACAACTTCCGATCTGAGACGCAAATTGATGTAGTTCAGGGCGAAGTGATACCGGAGCGGTAAACAGCAAGGCATAGTCTTCCCCGCCGGTTAATATATAGTCCTGTGCTTCATCAGCCGGGACAGACTTGAGCAATAGATGATAATCAGCAATAGCGTCCAGACGCAAATGCATGCCAACTCCCGATTTTTCGGCACAGTGACCAGCATCCTGTAAAAGGCCATCGCTGACATCAATGCAACAGCGAACACCAGCCTGTCTCAAACCTGCACCTTCATGCAACAGCGGCAAAGCCCTCCTGAAACGATCAATGTATATTCCATCGCGAATGCCCCGCCTCCACTGATCAAAACCGAAGGAAGCACTGCCCGGGTTGCCCAGAAGCCAGATGTCATCGCCAACCTTAGCTGTATCACGCCGCATGGCCGTCCCCACTGGTACAAGGCCGCCAACCGTTACCGAAATTGCATTGACCGATGAACGGGTTGTATCTCCTCCGGCCAGTTCAAGCTGATATCTGTTCACAGCTATGGATACACCCTGGCCAACAGCTACCGCCTCTGCAGAAGACACTGCCTGGATGCCCAGCCATATCCATGCCGCTTCAGCACCCATAGCAGCAAGATCAGATAAGGCTGCACCTATTGCCTTATCGCCTGCATCAGGTAACGGGAAGTCCTCTGGCCAGTGTATCCCCGACACAAAACAATCCGTACTTACCACCAGTTCCATATCTGATGAAAAGCAGTGAACAGATGCATCATCTCCATTGGGAATTCGTGTGTAAGGATGCGTAAACCGGCACTGGCTGCGAAAGGCTTTTTCGATTAGTTCAAATTCAGATTCAGCCAATTCAGGCATTGGCATCCTTGCCGCGAATTTTCTTTGCCAGTTTGTCGAGAACACCATTCACGAAACTACGGGCATTTTCATCGGCATAATTACGGCTTAGTTGAAGCGCTTCATTAATAATAACCCGATGAGGAACGTCAGGGCGGTAAATAAGCTCCCAGACACCCAGACAAAGGATGTTTCTTTCTATACTGGCAATATCGCAAACATCCTTCCTCTGAATCACTTCATTGATAGCATCATCCAGGGTTTCAACGTTTGCGACTACTCCATCTACCGACTCGGAAAGATATTTCTTGTCCTGATCCTTGCGGCCTTTTAGCTGGCGTCGACCGGTCAGCAATGATGGTATATCCTCAGAATTGCGCCCACTGCTACTCCAGGCATATAATATTTCGACGGCTGATTGCCTGGCCTTATGACGATTGGCCATCTTCTACCTTCAGAATAGTAAGAAGCTGCGCTACCTCTATAGCCGTCAGGGCCGCCTCCGCACCCTTATGCCCATGTTTACCACCGATACGCTCCCTCGCCTGTTCAACATCGTCTACCATCAGCACGCCAAAGCCGATGCCTGTGTCACCACGTTGGGCAACTCTGCCAACAGCCTCAGTTACAGCCTTACAAATATAGTCAAAATGGCTGGTATCACCACGAACAACACAGCCCAGACAGATGATCGCCTGATATCTGCCTGATGCGGCCATACAGGCTGCTATCGTTCCCAACTCAAATGCTCCGGGAACATGGACGACGCGAATATTCCCCTTTTCAGCCCCCTGTCTGATCAACGCTTCAAATGCCCCTTCCAGTAAAGCTTCAGTAATTTCCGCATTAAAACGACTGACAACGATACCAATAGACATCCCTCTGGCGCTTACACTTCCCTCCAGATCCGGAGCATTCAGACTCATTCCGCCCGATCCCGGACGTTAAGCAAATGTCCCAATTTCCCCTGCTTGGTCTTGAGATAACTTATATTGTCATCATGCGGCTGCATCTGCAAAGGAACGCGTTCAACAACTTCCATACCATAACCGTCCAGACCAATGATTTTCTTTGGGTTGTTTGTCATGAGCTTCAGTTTTCTCAGGCCAATATCACGCAGTATCTGGGCCCCGATGCCATAGTCGCGAAGATCAGCCCGGAACCCCAGTTCCTTGTTGGCTTCAACCGTATCGTGCCCGGAATCCTGCAGGACATAGGCCTTGAGTTTGTTGATCAGGCCAATCCCTCTGCCCTCTTGACGAAGATAAAGGATTACGCCCTCACCTGCTTCACCAACCTGGCGCATGGCAGTATCCAGTTGCGGGCCACAATCACATCGTTGAGAACCAAAGACATCCCCGGTCAAACATTCCGAATGTACCCGAACAAGACATGCTTTATCCGGTTTTGGATCACCCAGAACCAGCGCCACATGTTCGGCCTTATCAACAAGGTTGCTATAGCCGTAAAGACGGAAGTTTCCGTAAAAGGTTGGCAGACGCGCCTCAACTTCCCGCTTTACAAGCGAATCATTTCGAATTCGATAACGGATAATATCTGCAATAGAACCGAGCTTTAGCCCATGTTCTTTGGCAAAGGTTTTCAGTTCCGGCATGCGAGACATGGAGCCATCAGAATTCATAATTTCACATATCACCGCAGCAGATTTCAGCCCTGCCAAACGACAAAGGTCCGTGCTGGCCTCGGTATGGCCCGCCCTCACAAGCACACCACCATTCTTGGCCATCAACGGAAAGATATGGCCGGGACTCACAACATCTCCGGGCACAGCATTTTCATGGATAGCCGCACGAATGGTCTGGGCCCGATCATAAGCGGAAATACCTGTGGTTACACCTTCTGCCGCCTCAATGGATACGGTAAAGGCCGATTTAAATTTCGCATTGGAATCAACCACCATGAGCGGCAGATTCAATTTTTTTATGCGCTTCTCCATCAGGGTAAGACAGATCAAGCCACGGGCATGTGTGGCCATAAAATTAACAGCCTCCGGCGTAACCCATTCGGCAGCCATGACCAGATCGCCTTCATTCTCCCGATCCTCATCATCGGCCAGGACAATCATTCTCCCGGCCCTTAATTCCTCTATCAGTGTTTCACAATTTGCCAGACTCATGATCCTCCTGCAGATGGCCGTGAAGCAAACGCTCCACATACCGCCCGATAATGTCAGTTTCAATGTTGACCTTATGGCCAGACGATAAGCTGTCCAGACTCGTATGCGTCAGAGTATGGGGAATTAAATTTACGGTAAAGCAATTGTCATGTACTTCGTTCACTGTAAGGCTTACACCATTCATTGCTATAGACCCTTTGGCGACAACATAACGACTTAATGAAGCGGGAAGTTCAAATTCAACCTCGCAATGTTCACCAGCTTTATGCACTGATTTCACAGTCGCTGTGGCATCAATATGGCCAGTAAGAAAATGTCCTCCAAGCACATCTCCCACGCACAAGGCCGGCTCCAGGTTAACAGACATTCCGATCCGGGCTTTATCGAAACAGGTACATTTCAGGGTTTCCGGGGACAGGATAGCAGCAAATTGATCCGCTTCCGGAAATGAACTTATCGTCAGACAGCAGCCATCAACCGAGATCGAATCTCCTTCCTTCCAGGTGGAACAGTCAAGAGCAGTTGAAAACACAAATTCAGATTGGTGGCGTTCCTTGCTAATAGCACATATCTGGCCCACACCCTGCACAATACCGGTAAACATGAGCCCATGATAACCCATTTTATTTGTTATTGCCCTCAGGAATACACAGGCCCCGGACAGACAGGCGGTCTTAGTGATAATCGGGCGTGAGCCGAATAGTTGCAAAAAAAGAGTTGCAAAAAAAGAAGGCCTGCCGATAGGGGGTGGGGGTGGCAGGCCTTCAGGATGTTGGTGTCATTATACTGACATAATGGCCTATAAAAAACCGAACCCTTGGATAAGGGGGGTGCAGCACCCTGACATCAGGTTTCCCAAAAGAGGGACTCACACAACCAGGATAGACATGCTCCCATTCAGTGCGCATAGGCCCGAAATTATAAGCCACAACGCCAGTACAACAAATCACCCAACAATACTCGTTACCATTTTACTATCGCGGACGAAATCAAAAACTTAAGTGACTTTCGACCACGGTCAACAACTAGCATACATCGTGCCAATATTGTGTTATCCATTCAATGAACTTCACCTCTGCCTGAAAGCGCACCACCATCAAGCCACGATGGAGGCTCGAACTTCCTGCGATATAGGTTCACCGCATAATTTGGTAACCAGCCGCAAAGCAAACTTCACGGCAGTACCGGCGCCACGGCTGGTAACCAGAAAATCATCCTCAACCACGGCGTCGTCCACA
>JBHHTX010000130.1:0-4620 GCA_046753585.1 Mariprofundaceae bacterium | reverse complement strand
AAGCCGGCTGTGAAATCATTGATACAGCCATCAGTCCTCTGTCCGGGGGCACCAGTCATCCGCCAACAGAGGCTATGGTTACAGCCTTTGCCGGCACTGACTTTGATACCGGTCTGGATATCAATCTATTGCAGGAGATTGCTTCCTATTTTCGGGAAGTTCGAAAAAAATACGCCCGCTTTGAATCGGATTTCACTGGCGTGGACACCCGCGTTCACATCAATCAAATTCCCGGAGGGATGATTTCAAATCTGGCCAACCAGCTTAAGGAACAGGATGCCCTGGACAAGATGGATCAGGTTATGGAGGAGGTGCCACGCGTGCGGGCCGATTTTGGTTATCCACCTCTGGTCACACCCACCAGTCAGATTGTCGGTACCCAGGCCGTGCTTAATGTGCTTTCGGGTAAAAAGTACAAGGTTGTTACCAATGAAAGCAAGACTTACCTGTCTGGAAATTACGGTAAGCCACTGGGGGAGGTTAACCCTGATATTCGTCAAGAAATTCTCGGCGATGAACCGGCTATCACGGTTCGCCCAGCTGATTTACTTGGTTCCGAACTGGATATATTGACGCGCGAGATAGGCGATGAAGCCAAATCAATGGAAGATGTACTTTCCTACGCCATGTTTCCTGCCGTTGCCCGCGAATTTCTGGAAGATCGTAATAAGGGAGTGCTGTCACCTGAATCTCTGGAAGAGACACCGCCCCCGGGCGAACACACTGCAGCCTCGGGTGCCGCGCTGGCACCAACTGAGTTCAATATGACCATACACGGTGAGCAATATCATATTTCTATTGCCGGAAGCGGCCACAAGAGTGCCGATGTTCGTCCCTTTTACGTCAAGGTAGATGATGTACTCGAAGAAGTGTTGGTTGAAACCTTAACCGAGATCGTCCCCACCAAAGATGGATCTATTGACACAGGAAAGGCATCAAAAGGCTCCAAACGTCCCAAAGCCACCTCGGATAATCATGTTACCACGCCCATGCCGGGTCGGATTGTTGCCGTCCACGCGAAAGAGGGTCAGCAGGTGAAAGCAGGCGACACCTTGCTCGTTGTCGAAGCCATGAAGATGGAAAATCAGGTTCACGCTCCGGTCTCTGGCAAGGTTGCAGCCATTTATGTAAAAGAAGGCGAAAACGTCAATCCCGACGAATGTCTGATTGAAATATCTTGATTGGGATTATGAATATGGATAAACAATCCAATAAACGTATTATCGCGGTAAGCGGGGCATCATCAGGCCTGGGCCAGGCCCTTTGTGTCGCACTTGGTTCTGAAGGAGTAAATATCATTGCCCTGGCCCGTGATGAGGCCGGACTGGAGCAAACACAAGCACGCGTTGAAGAAGCAGGCGGTCGCTGCCTTTGCCTTCCATTTGACCTGCTTGATTTCGATCAGTATCCGGCAATGTATCAGGCCCTGAGCGAGCATATCCCCCATCTTGACGGCCTGGTTCATGCGGCGGCTGATTTGAAACGCTGCGCACCTATGCAGCATGTAAAACCTGCAGAGTTTCGCCGCATGCTGGATATCAACCTCGCCGCACCCAACCTGCTGACTCAAACGTTATTCCCCTTCCTGCTTCGGGCAAGTTCGTCCTCGGTTATTTTCACAGCATGCGATATGGCCGAAGACGCTCAGGCAAACTGGCACGGCTACGGCATGGCAAAGGCCGGACTGGTACACAGCGCCGCACTATGGCAACTCGAACATCCGTCAAGGGACATACGCTTTAATTGTTTGAACCCGGGACGAATGCGCACGCGCATCCTGAAACGCGCCTACCCCGGCCTGGATGAAAACACCATTCCGAAAGCTGAAACCGCGTGTGCAGCCTTTCTTTATCTGTTATCCGATAAATCCGGGGACATTCGTGGAAAATATCTTAACGCCTCTGAGTTGAATGATGAAATAAACAGCCCGTGACTGTTCAACCCATACGGCGAACCAGATCACTGGTGGAGACCATACGATCGATAAAAAGAAGACCATGCAAATGGTCAATTTCATGTTGAATAACTCTTGCCTCGAAACCGCTTGCCTGAAGCTGGTGTTTATCTCCATTCCGATCCTGGTAGGTAATGTCCGCCTGTCTGGACCTTGGCACCATTCCAACCCAGTCCGGAACAGATAAACACCCCTCTCTTCCCATCACTACCTCGCCTTCAAGCGAGTTTATTTCCGGATTGATCAGCTCGAGTAAACCATGATTACGGCATGGCCTTCTGGAAGCAGAACAATCCACCAGAACAACGCATGAATTCTCGCCTATTTGCGGGGCGGCAATACCCACACTGCCGGATTGATAACGCATAACTGTTTCCAGTTCGCTTAACAGCGCCTGCAGCCCGGCATCAAAATCATGCACAGGCAGTGCCTGCTGCCGCAACCTTTCATCCGGCAGGCAAAGAATATCACGCCCTGACTTATTCACTGGAAAAGAACCGACTTAAAGAGCCACTTTCAAAAGTCGTGAGCAGCTCAAAGAACGTTGGTTTCCAGTGTATGCACCTCAATATCAACACTGGTGCTATCCGCCACCCTGGCAAGCCTGGCTCTCAACCCGTCTACAGGCTCATTTGCGGCAATCTCCAGGGCCATCATGTATTTCTCTCCATCATCCTCTGTCTCCACCGTTCGCGTAGACATATCAATTACCGAGTTTCCCGCTTCAGCCAGGGCCGAGGTTACGGCATGCACAATACCGGGTTTATCCGCACCGTTAACTGTCACCATGCAATCCGGTTCGGAAGCTCTGGCGCTCACCTCATCCTCTGTCATGGGTTGAGATTGAATCGTCAACCCCGTTCTTTGTTCCAGCTCTGCCAGAGATGCCCGCAGCGCACTCAGGCTGGCCCCCGCCGCCAGTCGGACAATCAACATCATCACGAAACGCCCTCTTAAGGCGGTCATCGATGAGTCTTCAATATTCGCCTGAAGATGCAGCAGGGATTCAGCCATATCCCGGCAGATACCGGGACGATCACGACCACTTACCGAAAGCAAAACATACAACATAAATCCCCCTTCAATAGACGAACACATTTTTCCTGTACCTGAAGCGTATCCCTAAACAGACATCTGTACCATTCACAGAGAAATAACAGGATATGTGAACAATACTCCATGACCGTATGCTCACAAAGAAGCGTTTACAGGAAAATATGCTCTCCCCATCTATTAAAAAGGGAAGCGTCCCCTTTCACACGACAGTATTTGATTGCCGGAAAATAGTCTTCACAGCAGTGGGCCACGTATTTGACAGCCAAACAATGATGGCCTATAAAGAATTAACACTCTATGTTTAAGGGGAGGTGTATCATGGTGCTACATAAGGCCCTAACTTTTTTACTCACAGGCTTACTGACAGGGCTGTTCGCCAGCGGCAATGCGCTGGCGGCGAGCAAAAATGTTCTGTTTATTCTGGATGCGTCGGGAAGCATGGCGCAGAAGTTTGGCGACCGGACCAGGTTGCAGGCTGCCAAGGATGCGTTTGACAACCTGTTGGCTGAGCTGCCCGAGGGTGTGGATGTTGGCATGGAGGCTTACGGCCATCACGGGAACAAGGATTGCTCGGTCATCGAAGTCATGAATCCGGTGGGTCTGCTGGATGCGGCCGCCATCAAGGTCAATGTCCATGGGCTGACGCCTAGGCATGGCTCTACGCCGATGGCCGCGGCGCTGGAGAAGGGCGCGGAGGCGCTCAAGGTGGCGCAGGGGGAGAAGGCCATTGTGCTGATTTCCGACGGTAAGGAAACCTGCGGCGGTGACCCGGCGGCGGTAGCGAAGAAACTGCGCGGCAAGGGCTTTGATATTACCACGCATGTGGTGGGGCTTGGTGTGAACGCTGATGAAACGGCGCAGCTTGCTGCCATCGCTGAGGCTGGCGGCGGCAAATACTACGCTGCCAACAATGCCGACGAGCTGAAGACAAGCCTGGCCGAGATCAAGAAAAAGGTGGTCAAGAAGGCTCCAAAGATTATTTTTGATGAAGAGTTCAATGATGACTTCCTGTCGGATGCGTGGCAGGTCAAAAACGATAATCCTGATAGCCGAATCCTTGATAGCGGGACTTTAATTATTTTGACTTCACAATCAAAAACCGAAAGTGAGAAAATTCCAAATTTGTTCCTTTATTCCAAGGATATTCCGGAAAGTAATTACGAAGTTTCTTCAAAATTCACAGTCGCAATCCCGGACTACGGCAGCACACAGTGGATTGGCCTGATCCTGTACAAGGATAAAGACAATTTCATGGTTGTGCAGTTGTTCGGGAAAGGCGTTTATAATCAACGCTTTGCATCATTTGGCAAAAGGCAGGGAGGTAAATGGATTTCATTCGCCGAAGCACAAGTTGGGGCTTGGAATCAGGATCCCCATTCTTATGAAATGAAAATCGTCAAGAAAAGATTCAAATACACGGCATTTATAAAGGTCGAAGGTGAAAAGAAATGGCGAACCATTGGAACGCAGTCCTATCTGGGTAAGGGGTTAAAACCAGGTATTGTCGCAATTCACGATGGAGGGAGACAGGTAAGCGCTGAATTTGATTGGTTCAAGATTACCACCACGGAGTAGGCGGTTTGATTGAATGCAAGAGAAACACCCTCACG
>JBHHTX010000129.1:0-4664 GCA_046753585.1 Mariprofundaceae bacterium | reverse complement strand
TAACCAAACGTCACTTGTCGTAAATTTCTTTATATGCACCAGGTGCACGCTTGCCTTTCAACGCCATCTCGATCGGCCTTTCCTCTATTGGTGTCTTAGCCAAACGTATCAGTGCGGCATCGCCTTGCAGGAGCGTTGTTACATCTTTTATGCCCCAGTCGGGTTCCCAGTTGCCTACCATGGCATTCCAGGCCTGTGTAATCGCAACCGTCTCCGCATCGGAAAATGGCCTGAAATCTCCCCCTTGCTCGTTCATAATTTGTACATATTTTTTCATTGACTGGGAGATGACGATAAACGGAGGCCCGCAACGGGCGCAGTACTTGAGCATCTTTTCAGAATCGTGACAGGTGGTGCATCGGGTGAAGGCCATGTTTATCGCCTCATCAGGCGTGTAGGCGATATAGCCCCTGTACTTGGCTTCGGCCAACGCCTTCTCGCCAAGAGGGTTCGGAATAACTAGCACAGAAATGGCTGCTGCAATCACGGTGAAAAACAGGGCGGCAGCCCACAAGCGCTTATTCATGTTTCATCAAATCTTGAAACCTCATCATCAATTCTCCCATAGCTTCCGTACCATAGTACGGTCCATTTTGAACAGCGCGTTGTTTACCGTGTCCGCAAACCATATATTCCCTTTGGAATCAACATCAATGCCGTTGGGTTTACTCTTTCCCAGGACCGCATCCACCTCCAGGAATGTTTTCTTTTTCGGGTTGAACAAGACAATCCTGTTACTGGTTATCAGGGTACAAATGATCTTTCCATCCTCCGCCACCGTTAAAGCTTCACTGACCCCCTGATTGGGTATAAGGAAGGTATCAAATCGTTCAGTCTCTGTATCAAACATGATCAGGCTATGCCCTTTGCGTCCGCCAAACCAGATCACGCCAGATTCATCTATGACAACATCGCCCGGAGCCTCAAAAGGCGACGGCAATTTAAACTCGACGATCGCGCCATCTTTGGGGTCCAGCCTGCCCAGCTTGTTTCCCTGCGTTTCTATAAACCAGACTCGTCCTTTCCGATCAGTCGTTATGCCGGATGGCCGACTTGCGGGGGTGGGGATTTCATATTCGGTAAACTCCTCTTTTTTAAGGTCAAACATGCCTATTTTGTTGCCGTAAAACTCTGTAAACCAGATATTTCCCTCGGCATCAGCCGTGATCTTGTAGGGATAACTATCGATGGTTGGAATATCGTATTCCCTGAATGCGCCTGAGGCAGGGTCGAAAATACCAATCTGGTTTGCATCCATCTCGGTAATCCACACTTGCCCCCGACGACTAACAGTTATATCCCCGGGGAGGGCCCGACTGGTAGGAATGCTGAATTCGGAAAAGGTGCCCTGCTCCGGCTGAAAGCGCCCGATCTTGTTAAAGTTTGATTCAATAAACCAGACTGCATCGGATTTATCAATCGCAATTCTTGTCGGAAAAGTCAGAGCAGTCGTCACTTCAATAGATTTGAAAGCACCATCTCCCCATGCGGATGAACACAGAAAACAACTGAAAATAGCCCAAAAAAAGGCGACATTTCTCACTGTATCACATCTTCCCGGCAGGAAAATAAGGCCCTACTTATCAAAGGTCGCCAAAGCCTTATCAATGGAAAGCATGCCCAATCGTTTTGCTTCAGTAGAGCCTTGCGTAAACCAGAGTATGGAGTGCTTGTGATCGATTGCCAAATCTCCCGGCATACTGCTGAAGTTGGGGATAAGAAACTCACGAAACACCGCCGACTTCGGATTAAAGACACCAACTTTATTCCCGCGGTATTCCAGAAACCAGATATTGCCGTTGCTGTCATGTGTGAGGGCACTGGGTGAGCTATTCGGGGTGGGAATAATAGCCTCGTCGAAACGTTTTAAATCAGGGTAAAAGAGCCCGATTCTATTTGCCGAGGTTTCAACAAACCATACCTTGCCGTCCCTGTCGATGGAGATTTCTCCCGGATTGGCAAATGCCGTAGGCACACTGTATTCATAAAACGCCCCTTTGCCGGGAATAAACTTTCCTATCTTGTTGGCATTGGGATCGGAAAACCAGATATCCCCATTGCCATCGCTGGCAAGGCCGCTAGGATAGCTGTTTGCAGAAGGGTGTGCATAGCCTTTAATGGCAAAGCTTTTAGGATCTACGCGGTATAAACCGCTTTTATCAAATGCTGAAAACCAGACCATACCTCCGGAATCTACTATGATTTCCTTGGGCAAAACTTTAATGGAAAGGTCATATTTCGTAAAAAAACCGTCAGCGGGCGTAAAACGGCCCAGCATATGCCTATTTTTCCCATCTTCAGCCCATCGGTTCAGGGTAAACCAGATATCTCCATCCGGACTCAGGGCGAACTTGGAAAACCCAAGGTTTCCCCATGATCTCGGCAATGTATAAACCCTGAACTTATTTGTTTCCGGATCAAAAACGGCCAGTTTTTTTCCAACTTTTTCGGTGAACCAGACACGTCCCGACACATCAATTGCAATCGACTGGGCTGAACTGAGTCCCTCGGGAAGCGCTATTTCCCTGATTAGCTGATCTTTTGTCATCACGCCACTTGGCGGCCCATCCGCCGCAATGCCCAATGAACCTGAAAAGACCCCATATAAAAGAATTAGGGCGTAAAGGGCACGGGTTGTTATTATGGTCGCCCTCACCATGTCATTGTGGGTTCATAGAAATGCCTGAGCTGCCAGTTTGCATCCTTGTAGGACCCCGGCCCGCCCTGGCCGCCGATATTGTAACCCCCGAGATTAACCTGTTGTTGGCGTGCAGTACGATAATATTCCCCGATATTAGCAGGTGGCAAGGCCTGCCTGACACCCATCATGGCATTGTGACATGACAGACAACCCTGCGTCTTGGCAGGGTAACCACTACCAACCACGGATCCCATTGAAGCAATCCATACGATCCCGATCACAACTGCCGACATAATCTTGGTAGCAGTTTTCATTCTTTGGCGGGACTCCGTCCGCCGGCGAAAGATAACGGGCACCAGAAACAGAAAGGCAACTATCAGGAAGGGTATCCAGAATGTGCCAATGGAAAGCCATTTTTCATTATCTCCTATCAGATACCAGAAAGGCTGAAAAAGCAAAAAAAGATACCAGTCAGGTGAGGGTATGCCCATTCCTTCATCGGGCATGGGTGGCATATTGATGTCCATAGGCATTCTGTAGAAGTAGGCCAAGAACAGCAGCCCTACCAATATGATCGATATCAGTATCGTGGCCTTGACCGCATGCCTTGGCCAGAAGGCATAAAATGATTGAGGATAAGGAGGATCGTATTTATCACCCTCAAAGATAAGTTCCTCTTTCTTATCAGCCATAGTTCACCACCTCCTGTATAGACTATAAGGGCTCGGATATCCCATATCGCTTTATCATCTTGAAATGAAAGGCTAATGATACGGCTATAATAAGAGGGATGATCAGGATATGCGTATAATATGCCCAATTGATGGTAAACGTATCAAGAAATAAGTTCTGCAGTGATTCGCCCCCGATTGTCCAGGATCCGACATAGTCCATCCAGATTGCAAAAGACCAGTAGGATCTCCAGTTCCAGGGAAGAATAATTCCGGTGACAACCAGCAGGAACACCATAAGTAACTGAAACACCCCGGACAGCCAAGTGAGTTGCCTCGGACTTTGATAGGCCTTCAAATAAAAGACGATGATCATATGTGAAAATACAGTTGCCAGAAGGAGCGTGGACGTCCACCGGTGCATATCTCTCAGAAGCCAGCCCAGGGGAACTTCATTCGTCAGATATACAATGCTGTTAAAAGCCTTGTCGGGTTCTGCCGTATAGAAAAAAAGCATAACCACGCCAGAGAACAACTGGATAAGAATCAGAAAAAGTGAAATACCGCCAAAACAGTAAAAGTAGTTTACATGGGAAGGGATTGGTTTCCCCTTTTTTAATCTGACCTGCTCCCTGAGCCACTCCGCCATGCTTGTAGCGCTCATAATTAGCCCCTCTTACTGTGTGTTTTTCGGCTGTAGAGCCATAAATTCTTTTTTTTGCATGCCGTAGGAGTCGCCGGTAAAATCAATTTTCCAGGTGTGAGTTTCCTGATCCACATTCAGTGGCAACTCGCCTTCCACCGTAAACGCATCACCAAAACTGGACCGCATTTTATAATTTATAGCGACCACGGCCTGAGTTCCGTTGATCTTGACTTTACCAACATTAACCATGAAACCCGGTGGATAACGTTTAATAATCTCCAGGAACTGATGAATGTTCAAATTGGCGTTTTCACTATCGATCAGCTTAAATGCCTCTTTAGCGGGGGAGGCCCCGCCTTTGAGCTTCGCTTCGGTAATTAAATCATAGAACTTTTTGGTGACAGCTTCAGGCCCTACCTCCGGCAAGGCGGAATTTGCGCCCGAACCATCACAACCCGCCATCATAAAGGTGAGAACAAGCAATAAGCTGCTCAGCAATCCTCTCTTGTCCTTCAGAAACAACACGTTTCCCCTCCTGGCCTTCACATATTCAAACTTTCGGGTCATTTCCATGCAACATGGCGGATCAAACTCTCTTCTTCCTTGATATGAGTCAAGCGAGGTAAGACTGCTTGTATGTTCTTCTTACCAATATATTTGTGGATAAAACCAGTGTTGCACCATCCACTCGCTATTCTCAAGCAAC
>JBHHTX010000128.1:0-4754 GCA_046753585.1 Mariprofundaceae bacterium | reverse complement strand
GCCGTAAAGGCCACTGCCTCCGATGATGCCGGTACGAACTGGCATATTTCGCTCCTCCAAATTAATTCTTTTCTGAAACTGCCTTAAGCTGGCCGCAGGCAGCCATGATATCCTGCCCTCGCGATTTTCGGACGGTGGCACGGATGCCATTTTGAATCAAGCCTTCAGCAAATTTATCGATTCTGCTTCGGGGTGTAGAATGGTAGGGGTTTCCCGGATATGGATTGAAATGAATCAGGTTAACCCTTTCCCGGGCCGGCTGCACAAAGTTAGCCAGGGCATGAAGATCAGCTTTACTGTCATTGATGCCGTCAAGCATAAGATATTCAAGGGTAATATGCCGTTGTTTGCCAAGGGGATAGCTATCGAGACACTGTCTCAAGCTGGCAAGGGGATATTTTCGGTTGATGGGAACAAGCCGGTCTCGCAACTCGTCTGTGGCGGCATGCAGGGAAACTGCAAGATTTACCGGGTAACTCTCTCCCAGTCTGCTCATGGCAGGAACGATGCCGGAAGTGGATACGGTTATTCTCCGGCGTGAAAGGTGCAGGTTGTCCTGACTCATGAGGCTGAACAGGCTGCCTTTCAGACCATCTTCATTGGCCAGTGGTTCACCCATACCCATATAAACCACATGCGTTACCATGCCAAACTGACCGGTAGTTGGCGGGTTGTCGATTAAGTCGAACTTGACTCCCAGAACCTGAGCCACGATTTCGCCCGCACTGAGGTTTTTTTCGAAGCGTTGTGTTCCGGTATGGCAGAATGGGCAGTCAAAAACACAACCCACCTGAGATGAAATGCAAACGGTGCCACGATCCGGCTCAGGAATAAAAACCGTTTCAATCATTTGGCCTGACTTAAGAGTAAAAAGATATTTTCGTGTTCCATCCTGGCTTAGCTCTCGCTTCATCATCAATACCGGCTGACAATCCAGCTTCTGCTTCAAGGTTTCAACAAGAGGAGAGGGCAGGTTTCGCATGGCCGCCGGATCAAGAATACCCTTATTACGCCATTGTCTGATTTGTTGTGCCCTGTATGCAGGTTGATGCCATTGATGCATGCAGTTGACCAGATCCGAGTTACTCATTGTCGGTAGTTGCGTATTAGTTTGAGGAAGATGCATGACGGTGAATTATACAGGCAAGCGGGGTAATATGCATTCTGTTGGGAGGAACTGTTTTGGATTTGCTGATTTGAGCTGTATTCTTCGGAGGATGAATCATGCTTCCTTAGCCAAGCCCGTAAAAGTTTCAGCAAGAGATTTTGAATCCATGCTATCACTGGTGACAACCCTTCACAGCCTGCAACAGAGCCCAACTTACCTCCATTTATTACAGGATAAACTTCCTGATACAGTCCTGTTCCAGCCTGCCAGTGATAGTATTCTGATGGGATATGATTTTCATCTTGGCCCGGATGGACCGCAATTGATTGAAATCAACAACAATGCCGGCGGCTTGTTTACAGGTACTAGCTGGTTGACCCAGCCTGACATTCCAGAGCTTTATGGTTCGATAGAGCAGCGTCTTGTTGAGATGTTTCCCGAAAGTTGGAGAAACATTGCAATTATGGATGAGCAGGTGGAAGAACAATATATGTACCATGAGATGCTGGCTTTTTCCAAATTGCTCAAGCGTCATGGTCGTAGGGTCATTGTACTCAGTCCGGAGGATCTTTCTCCGGATCAAGATGGAGTCCTGCAGGCTGGGGGGATGAAAATTGATGCCATTTATAATCGACATACCGACTTTTACCTTCAGAGCAAGGATATGGCCCATATCTGCAGTGCCTATGTTGCCGGCAAAGTTCACTTAACTCCGAATCCACACAGCTATGGACTGTTAGGGGACAAACGACGCATGGTTGACTGGTGGCATGAGGGACTACTTGAGTCGGTAAATATTTCCGAGGCAGCGCTCAAGCTGATCCGTGAGATTGTTCCTGAAATCCATCTTTTATCCGAAATGGATCGTGATCTGGTCTGGAAGGATCGTAAAAAATGGGTATTCAAGCCTGTTGCCAGGCATGGCGGTAAAGGAGTCTTGCTGGGAAAGAACATGAGCCGCAAGCGTTACCACGCAATGGAACCAGATCAGACTGTGATGCAACGCTATGTGCAGCCTTCAGAAGTGCTGAGGGAAGGGGAGAAGTTCAAGCTGGATCTTCGCCTTTATACACATGCCGATCATCTGGTTGCTATAGGGGGGAGGGTATACCAGGGTTTGCTGACCAACTTTCGAACCCCCGGCAGCGGCTTTGTTCCAGTTGAGATTTTCCCCTAAATGAAAAAAATATCTATTGCTATTGTTGTGCCAGTTTTAAATGAAGAACGGGAACTTGATAGTGCAATCAAGCATTTGCAGACCGTTAACGCCGATGAACTTGTGTTTATCGATGGGGGTTCCGTTGATTCTTCCACCAAAATTCTGGAGCAAAACAAAGTAATTTGGCATGCCAGCAAGCCTGGCCGCGCTAAACAGATGAATCTAGGGGCATCAAAGGTAACATCAGATATAATTCTTTTTTTACATACAGATACACTGCTTTGTTCAAGTTATTTACAAAAAATACGGGCATCTATGCAGGATAGTAAAGTAATAGCTGGAAGATTTGATATTATATTAACCGGCAGCAATTTAATGTTTCGCCTTGTTGAACTCTTTGTGAACTGGCGTTCACGGTTGACCAGAATCAGCAGTGGAGATCAGGCCATGTTTATTCGCCGGGATATTTTTGAATCTCTGGGTGGTTTTCCTGATCAGGTCTTGATGGAAGATATTGAAATGAGTAAACGCTTGAAAGTTCTGGGGAAAATCACCTGTCTGCATGAACAGGTTGTAACATCAAGCCGGCGCTGGGAAAAGCACGGGATTTTCCGCACCATCCTGCTTATGTGGCGACTGCGTTTCCAATACTGGCTGGGGGCTGATCCTGCAAATCTTAAACAACAGTATGTGGATCACCAATGATTCAGGTTGTCGTTTTGTGCAAGGCTCCCGTACCAGGAAAAGTCAAAACCCGACTTCTCAGCAAATTCACGCCCGAACAGGCCGCCGATATTCATGCAGCAATGGCTAATACCACAATCAGAAAGATAGAGAATCTGTTTCCGGATGTCTGGCTGGCAGCAGATGATTTGGCACATCCATTCTTTGCCAGCTTTGATCTGAAAATCGTTGAACAGGGGCAGGGGACTTTGGGAGAGCGCTTAAAGCGTCTTTTGCTGAAGCGCTACCAGGATGGAAACGGAGCGACTCTCTTTTTGGGGACTGATTCGCCCCATATGCCGGAATCACGTCTAAAGCTGGCTGTACAGGCCCTAAAGGAGTCAGATATTGTCATTGGCCCGGTGGAAGATGGTGGCTACGATTTGATCGCCCTTACTGGGGCTTATCAGGAAATATTTGATGATATCGACTGGGGTTCCAGTAAAGTACTGTCCCAAACCATTGAGCGGGCGAAAAGCGCTGATCTCAGGACATCGTGTCTTGATGTGAGTTTCGATGTCGATGTCCCGGCAGACCTGAAACGTTCTTATCAGGCGGGCTGGAATGAAGCAGAATGGATAAAAGCGGACATCCCAGACCCCTATGGAAGATCGTCATCTGCCATCAAACAATCGTTCACACTGATTGACGAGGCCATCGAATCCTGGATTATGGAGTTGCAGTGATAATGAAAAACTTATCGGATCAAAAACATCCCTATTATGCGGTGATTCTGGCGGGAGGTTCGGGTAGCCGTTTGTGGCCGTTATCGCGTCAACAGCTTCCAAAACAATTTCTGAGCCTTGATGGCAGGGAAAACCTGCTTGAGGCAACTGTCTCAAGGCTTGAGCCGTTGATTTCTCCGGATCAGGTCGTAGTGGTTACCAGCGAAAAACATGCAACAGGCGAAGCCTTTGACGTGCTTGATAAGCTTTCGACGATTCTTGAGCCTGAGGGACGAAATACGGCTCCGGCCGTTGCGGTTGCGGCTGCCTGGTTGCTGGATATTGTTGGAAGCGATGCTGTTATGGTGGTTTTGCCGGCGGATCATCTGATCAAAGACGCGCAGGCGTTCAGAAATTGTCTGGAAATAGCCGGGGAGGAGGCCAGGCGAGGTTCTTTGCTTACTTTCGGTATTCAACCAACCCGGCCTGATACCGGTTTCGGTTACATTCAGGTTGATCAACGTGATGCATCCGTACTGGATGTGATCCGATTTACTGAAAAGCCAGATTTGGGAACAGCTGAGTTATTTCTTGATGAAGGTGGTTATTTCTGGAATTCAGGCATGTTTGTCTGGAAGGCTTCAGTTATCCTGGATGAAATCAGTAAACACCTGCCTGATTTGAACCAGGTGCTTGAGTCTATTCGTCGACAGTGGGCCAGTGGCGAGGATTGGCAGGAAGTCTTGCGTCAGCGTTTTGTCGAAATGACGTCTGTTTCCATTGACTACGGTGTCATGGAGCGGTCAGATAATGTACGGCTGGTGCCGGTGGATATTGACTGGTCGGATGTGGGTAGCTGGGATGCGGTTTATGATGTTTCCGACAAGGATGCCGATGGCAATGTGATTGACGGGCAAGTGCTGGCCCTAGGTTGCAGGAATAGCCTGCTGCGTGGAAATCGTCGTCTGCTTGCCGCTTCAGGCCTGAAAGACATCATTGCTGTGGAAACTGATGATGCGATTCTATTGTGTCGACGCGGTGACTCTCAGTCGGTTCGCGATGTTGTCGATGCCGTTAAGGCCCGCGGTGGTCGTGAACA
>JBHHTX010000127.1:0-4942 GCA_046753585.1 Mariprofundaceae bacterium | reverse complement strand
TACTGTCGTAACTGAAAGTAATAAGGGCGTGTTAGTCGTTGATCCGTTCAGATTTGATTATGGCAAGGGTAATGTGCGCAACAAGACCAGGCTTGAGGTAAAAAACTACCCGGTTACCTGGTCGGCATCCACAAACCTAACCAGGATACAGGTAAATCCGCTCCTGAAAACATTTGCGGATACCAGTATCTTACACGGGGCTCTGGAGACGAGCTCACAATTATCCGGGGTGGGTATTGTCGAGCCGAACCTGACTGCCAATTTGAACGGCAGTGGAAATATAGCTCTGACCGATGGCAAGATTGAAGGTATTGACATCCCCGGAGCCATTCGCCGAGCTAGCTCGCTTGGCATGGGTTCAAAGGCTGGCAACAAGGCCACAGATTTTTCCCAGCTTGTTGGAAGCTTTGCAATCAGGAATGGCGTGGCTCGAAACGACGATCTGTATATGGCCTCACCGGTTTTTCGACTGACCGGCAATGGTATTATCAACCTTGCCAACAAAACTCTGGATTATCATGCCAAGCCGAAACTGGTTGGTACGCTGGTTGGTCAGGGTGATACAGAAGCTGCCCGTAAGGGTCTGGCTGTACCCATCCATGTGACCGGACCCTTTTCAGCACCCAAAATAAGCCTGGATGTCGACCTTAAATCGTTAATGCAAAATCCGGAGGCGATAAAGGGCACGGTTCGTGGGGCAAAGAAAATGCTAAAGGACTTAAAACAACCACCGGCGGGGGGGACAGGTGGCACCAAGGAAGTGATCAAAAAGGGGCTTGGTGGTTTATTGAAAGGCTTGTAGTCACTTATGTTTGAACGCTTGCGGCTGGATCCTGAACGGCCCTCCATCCGTAATATTCGCCATGCTGCCGCACTCATCCATCAGGGCTTGCCGGCAGTAGTGCCTACGGAAGCGACCTATGCCCTGATGTGCCTGCCCGAGTCGAATGATGCCGTGTCTGTTATTCGCCGTATCAGACGACATGATGAGCATCATTTATGGTCGCTGGTGTGTTCGGATCTTTCACAGGCAGCTGAATATGTGAACATCAACAACCAGGCGCACAGATTATTGCGCCGCCTCTTGCCGGGGCCTTACACCTGTATTTTACCGGCCAATTCCAGGTTGCCCCGGAGAATTTTTGGACGACGTCGGGATATCGGCATTCGCATTCCTGACCATGCGGTTTGCCACTCCTTGTTGGCCGAACTTGGATCACCTCTTCTGGCCAGCACGCTTCAGTTTGCCGGAGAAGAATATCCGGCCAACGACCCTGATGATTTTAGCAACTGCTTAAGAAAAGAGGATATGATTATACTTGATGCGGGCTGGTGCGGAATTACAACAACCACAGTACTGGATTTAAGCGGCGAGGTTCCTGAAATGATCAGGGAGGGGCTGGGGGAGTGGGAAGGTTAGAGCTTCACAGCACCCGGAAGGGGAGCTGGCCGTACTTTATGGAAATGTAAATCATCATCGTTGCTGTTAAACTCCAGGACTTTGGAGGGTCAGGCATGCTCGAACGTTTTTTTGAATCATTCTTATGGAATACACGCTTTATTGTCTTGCTGGCGGTATTTTCCTCGCTTGTTGGATCTATTTTGTTGTTTTTGCTGGCTACATTTGACATGGCAGGGTTGATCGGGTTATTTGTAGACCATTTCTTTTTCGGTCATGAACATGTTGGTTTTCATACTGAGGTGGTAAGCCACATTATCCAGGCTGTAGATGATTTTTTGTTAGCTACAGTGTTATTGATTTTTGCACTTGGTTTGTATGAGTTGTTTATCAGCAAGATTGATGTTGCCCATGCGCAAGGTGCGGCAAGTAACGTTCTGATTATCAACACCCTGGATGATTTGAAAGATCGGCTTGGCAAGGTGGTTCTCATGATTCTGGTGGTTGTTTTTTTCAAGAACGTTCTGCATGTAAGCTTCGAAAATCCACTGAATATCCTGTACCTGGGTGCTGGCATCACGCTGGTGGCATTGGCCCTGTATCTGACTCATAAATCAGGGAGCAAACACTGAAAGTTACCCTGTGTTTAGTTTGTTCAGGCAGTGGGTGAGCCATTGTCGGGTGAGTTTAGCCTGAGCTGAATTCTGCCCGATACGGTCACGCAGGACGTTAAAGTCAACCTTATCCAGCGGTTGATCCTGCTCACAGCAGGAATAGACCACCGATTGTTTTCCAGTCTCCGGATCATGATGTGTTTGCAGGCAACAGGCACACACCTTTTTCATCATGCATTGCATCGGTGAATTGATATTGCCGAAGGCCTTGTGTCCGGGTTTGAGTAAGGCCTTGAGTTCTTCCTGTCTGGCTCTGGCGACTGCGGCTATCATGTCCTGCGGCCCTATGGCGATCAGACGATCTGCGTCTGACAAGCTAACCCCTGTTTTGTCTTTCATCCCGTAATCGTAAAGCATCAGGGCTTCAATCAAATTGCCCGTAAAGCTTCTGTCCTGCGTTCGGTTCGGGCTAAGGCCGGGAGATTCCTCGCAACACCAGACAACAATATCAGCGGCCGCTTCGATCTGTTCTGCCTTGTACCGTTCGGCCTTTTCTTTATAGGAAGCAAAATAGATCACACGTGAGCCAGCGGATCTGAAGGCATGCCCGATTGACGGCAGAAAGGTATGCCCTGTTTTCTGCCCAAGAAGGAACACTGTTTCCCCGCCCACGATCTCGGTTGGTCTTCCGGTCGGGCCCATAAGCAGAACCGGATCTCCTGGTTGCAAAAGCCGGCAAAGCTCAAAACCATCTTCCGACTCATGCAGAATAAGTGAAATGATACCCTGCTCAGGGTCCATGACAGCTCCACCAAGGGCTATGCCTTCCATGGCCAGGCTTGTTCCATCAATATTTCCGGCAGATGTCTCAAAATTTTGCAGGCGAAAGAACTGGCCGGGTTTGCAAGTTCGGGCAGCCATAGGCGAGCAAACAATGATTTCCATAATTCCCGGAGCCAGTTGATTTACCTGTTTTACAACTGTTTGCAGTTCTTTATCAAGATGTTTTCTCAATGCCCCGTATTTTTTGCCTGACGGTTTGTACCGTTTCATATGTCGACTGACGATCGGGCAGCCATTTTTGGCACTGGCCATTGCCCTGACTACATTGCCGGCATAGGAGGGGTGCAGATCACCGTAAAAGCTCATGGCCCTGCCATCGGGACGTACATTCATCAGTACATGAACCTGCTCAGGTTTGGAGGCCGGTTCCGGAGTTACCGGCTTTCCATCAGAATCAACTGCCTGAAAGTAGTAGCCGTTTAGTTGAATATTGTCGGAATCTTCCTGACTTAGTACCGTATTGGGGCTGGTGCCTGCTGCAACAAGAATGGTACGGGCCGGTAAGCGGGTTTCTTTGCCACTGTCGGCAATGCGACCGGACGCATCGGCTTCCCTAATTGCCAGCTTCAGGCCATCAGCATGCCCGAAGGCATCAACTTCTACTGCAAGTGGAGATAACAACTCGGCAAAACGGATGCCTTCCTCCATAGCGAACGACACTTCTTCGTCATTTAAGGTATAGGCCGGCGAGTCAATCATACGACGGCGGTAAACAATGGTTACGCCACCCCAAGAGTCAAGAAGAGACAATATTTCCGGTTTCCGATCTTCGTTGGCAGCGGCTTGTCGCTCCGCCCGGATCATGCGTGCATGATGAATAAATTCATCTGCGATGATGGTTTCTTCTTCAGTCCACATGGAGCGGAGTTCGGCTTCGCCCTGTTCTTCACAAAGGACTTCATAACGATTGAGGAATTTTTCCACCTGAACCGGATAATAAGCCAGGGATTCAGTAGCAGCATCCGTGGCAGTTAAGCCTCCACCTATGATGACCACGGGCATGCGTATCTGCATATTGGCAAGGGAAGAGGATTTGGAAGCCCCAGATAGTTGTAAGGACATCAGAAAATCAGAAGCAGCCCGGACACCGGGTGCCATGATATTGGGTATGGAAATAAAGGTGGGATTGCCGGCGCCCATGCACAGGGCAATATGATCAAAACCCATATTAAATGCTGCATCAATGCCTATTGCTCCGCCAAAACGGACGCCTCCATACATGGCAAACTGTTGTCTGCGTACCAGCAGCAGGCGGATCAGTTTCAGAAAGTTTTTATCCCAGCGTACGGTAATGCCATATTCCGCCACGCCACCGAAGCCGGCCATGATGCGTTCGTCGAGAGATTCATATAAATCCTGAACATTGCGAACGGGCTTGAAGGGAGCAGGATCACCCGTTGAAGAAATACCCGAGAGATCTTCTGGCAGCGGCTCGATTTTCAGTCCGTCAATGCCCACAACTCTATGCCCGTCATTCATAAGATGGTGTGCCAGGGTATAACCGGCCGGACCAAGCCCGACGACAAGTACCTTGTAACCGCTTTCTTTTTCGGGAACAGGTCGATTCAGATTGAGTGGGTTCCAGCGTGTCAGCAGGCTGTAGATTTCAAAACCCCATGGCAGGGAAAGAACATCTTTCAGGGTAGCTGTTTCAACGAGGGGAATATTTACAGCTTCCTGGCGCTGATAAATACAGCCTTTTATGCAATCGTTACAGATGCGGAAGCCCGTTCCTGCAGCCATAGGATTGTGAACCGTCACAGCTGCGAGCGCACCTAGTGTACAGCCTTGTGCCATGAGCATGTTCATTTCTGAAATGCATTCCTCAAGGGGGCAGCCGGCGATGGGTAAATCAAAGGCATTCCTTCTGAACGAGCCTGATTTCTTGTCACGCATGCCTTTGGAACATGAATCGCGTTGTTGATGATGACACCAGATGCAGTAATTCGCCTGATCAAGAACGATTTCCGGCCCGCTGATTTGATGGCTTAATTTGAAGCCATGGCGCGGATGTTGTTTCTCGGCGGGCGCTTTTTGCATGCAAATGCCTTCGACGTGTATCGTTTCCGAGGGGGGGGGGTGTAGA
>JBHHTX010000126.1:0-4963 GCA_046753585.1 Mariprofundaceae bacterium | reverse complement strand
GAACCACTGGCTGATGATTTTCGGACGCGGGTTCGAGTCCCGCCGCCTCCACCAGTAAACAGAAGGGCCGCCAAATGGTGGCCCTTTTTGTTTATTGCCATAGGATTGTGAGGTAAAAAAGTTGTATGGAAGGCTTTAATCCAGACGGACAGGCAAAGTTACCGTATCCAATCCCACAGTTTTTAAGGATTTTTCGGGGTTTTAAGGGTGGCTTGATAACCAGTTTATTTATGGGGTTTTTCACCGAGTCTTTTGCTTGACATTAAGAGGCTCTGAATTGAAGCTATCGATCCTGCGAGAGAGGTTCGGCTCGGGGTTGATGGAGACAGAAGCCGGAGAGGTTTTATCTGCCTGAAGGAGGGTACATGGGCGCCGAATATTTGGCCTCACAATATGCGCCAATCTTTATATTTATACTCATTGCACTTGGAATGGGTGCTGCTCCTTTGGTGCTGACATATTTTGCTGCCGAACAACGTCCCGACCCTGAAAAGATATCTGCCTATGAGTGTGGTTTTGAAGCCTTCGAAGATGCCCGTATGCAGTTTGATGTCCGTTTCTACCTTGTTGCCATCCTGTTTGTCATCTTTGACCTGGAGACAGCCTTTCTTTTTCCTTGGGCCATCGTGCTGGATTATATCGGACTCTTCGGTTTCGTTGAGATGATGCTGTTTCTTTTAATTCTGCTTGTGGGTTACATCTATGCATGGAAGAAGGGGGCCTTGCAATGGGAATAGAAGGTCTCCTCGACAAGGGCTTTGTCACAACAACTGCTGATAAGGTTATTAACTGGGCCAGAACAGGCTCGCTTTGGCCGATGACCTTCGGGCTTGCCTGTTGCGCTGTCGAGATGATGCATGCCGGCGCTTCGCGTTACGATCTGGATCGTTTCGGTGTGGTCTTTCGGCCTTCGCCGCGTCAATCAGATGTAATGGTTGTGGCTGGAACCCTTATCAATAAAATGGCTCCGGCATTGCGAAAGGTGTATGATCAAATGTCCGAGCCCAGGTGGGTTATTTCCATGGGTTCCTGTGCCAATGGTGGCGGTTATTACCATTATTCATATGCCGTTACTCGCGGCTGTGACCGTATTGTGCCGGTGGATATTTATGTGCCAGGTTGCCCTCCGACTGCCGAGGCGCTTCTTTATGGCATCATCCAGCTTCAAGAAAAGATCAAACGCACGAACACGATTGCCAGATAATGCCAGTGACAGAATATAAGAAAGGGAGCGATGCTGCATCCCTTCCCGAAATTGAAGGCTTGAGAGAGAAGTTTGCCGATCAGTTGCTAAATGTGGCTGATGGTCTGGATATGCCGACTGTGCACCTGACAGCAGAAGCTATCGTCGAGGCCTGTCATTATCTCAAAAATAGTCATGCTTATGAATCTCTCATTGATCTTTGTGGTATGGATATGTCGGAGTTTCCCGGCCATGCAGAGGGCCAGCCACGTTTTGAGGTGATTTATCACCTGTTGTCAGTTTCAGGGAATAAAAGACTGCGCCTGCGCGTGCCTGTGTCGGAGCGGCAATTGATTGACTCGACTGTAGAGGTATGGCCGGCTGCCAACTGGTTTGAGCGCGAAGCATTTGATATGTATGGCATTATTTTTAATCATCACCCTGATCTCCGGCGACTTCTCACCGATTACGGTTTTGAGGGGCATCCCTTGCGTAAGGACTTCCCGCTTGTCGGCCGTGTGGAACTTTTCTTCGACGATACGCAGTGGCGATGTGTGTATCGGCCAAACAAGGTTGAAAACCGCGTATTAGTATCCAGAACCTGGCCAAGGGCAGAGCATGGCTGAGATTAGAAATTACACGATCAACTTCGGGCCACAACATCCGTCAGCGCATGGTGTGCTGCGACTGGTGCTTGAGCTCGATGGTGAGGTAGTTGAGAAGGCTGATTCACACATCGGTTTGCTGCATCGCGGTACCGAGAAGCTGTTTGAATACAAGACCTATATGCAAGGTCTTCCCTATTTTGATCGTCTGGACTACGTCTCCATGATGGCCAATGAACATGCCTATGTACTGGGCGTTGAAAAACTTCTCGGTATTGAGCCTCCGGAGCGGGCTCAGTATATCCGTGTCATGTTTGCGGAGCTCACCCGTGTACTGAATCATCTATTGTGGCTGGGGGCGCACGCGCTCGATATCGGTGCCATGACAGTCTTTCTTTATTGTTTCCGTGAACGTGAGGATATTTTTGATTATTATGAGGCAGTTAGCGGGGCACGTATGCATGCCGCCTATTTTCGCCCGGGCGGAGTGAGCAAGGATCTTCCGGAAGGTCTTCTGGAAAAAATTAACGCCTTTACCGGGCGTTTTCCGGCTTATGTTGATGAGTATGAGACCTTGCTTACCGAGAACCGTATATGGAAACAGCGTACAGTGGATATTGGCATTGTCGATGAAAAGGCAGCATTGGACTGGGGTTTTACCGGGCCGATGTTAAGGGGTTCCGGTGTGGCATGGGATCTTCGCAAGACTCAACCCTACGATGCTTATGACAAGGTGGATTTTGATATTCCGGTTGGTGCTACCGGCGATACTTATGACCGTTACCTGGTTCGTGTGGAAGAGATGCGTCAGGCCAATCGAATTATCAAACAGTGCGTGGACTGGTTGTCCCGGAATCCCGGCCCGGTGAAGATCGATGATTATAAACTGACCAACCCACCTCGCTCCCTGATGAAATCCGATATGGAGTCCTTGATTCATCATTTTAAATTTTTCAGTGAGGGTTTTTTCGTGCCGGAGGGGGAGGTTTATGCGGCGGTGGAGCATCCCAAGGGCGAATTCGGTGTGTATCTGAAATCCGATGGCTCCAACAAACCCTACCGTATTAAGGTTCGTGCACCGGGGTTTGCCCACTTGCAGGCACTTGATTATATGTGTCGTGGCCATATGGTTGCTGATGTTGTAACGATTCTTGGCACGCAAGATATAGTCTTCGGGGAAGTGGATCGATGAGCACTGTCAAACAAATTCAATCCCGATTTAGTGCTGAGCGGCTTGCCGAGATCAAGACGCTTGTTGGCCGTTATCCAACATCTCAGGCTGCTCTGTTACCCGTTTTGCATCTGGCCCAGGAGGATTTTGGTTATCTCTCGGAGGGCACACAACGGATGGTGGCGGAGCTTCTGGACATTCCCTTTATGGCTGTGCGTGAAGTTGTAACCTTTTACACCATGTTCCATGAAAAGCCCGATGGCACTTATCTTTTGGAAGTGTGCACAAATGCCTCCTGCATGTTGAACGGAGCCTATAATCTCGTCGATCATTTATGCAAGAAGCTCAATATCCGCGTGGGTGAAACAACGGCAGACGGTATGTTCACCATTGCAGAGGTCGAGTGCGCCGGTGCTTGTGGGGGAGCTCCCGTGGTTCAGATTAACAATGCCTACCATGAAAATGTGAATAAAGCTCACCTGGACGGGTTTATTGATCAGGCGAAAGCGGGGGAGGGGTCTTGATTTCGTCCAATCCTGAAGATGTTAAACGAATATGTTTTGATTGCATTGAAGTCCCCGGCATGAGCTCGCTTGAAGTCGCTCGCAAACATGGGGCTTATTCATTTCTACCCATGGTTCTGAACGAGCTCACGACGGAGAAGATTATAGAAGAAGTAAAGGCCTCCGGTCTCCGTGGTCGTGGCGGTGCCGGATTCCCGACCGGGTTGAAATGGTCCTTTGTGCCGCGCAACACCGGCAAACCTACGTATTTACTGTGCAATGCGGACGAAGGCGAGCCCGGTACTTTCAAGGATCGTGACATCATGCGTTTCGATCCGCATTTACTGATCGAGGGCATGACCATGGCCGGTTTTGCTCTGGGTGTGCGTGACGCATACATTTATATCCGTGGTGAGTTTTTACACGAGGCTAACGTTCTCAATGAAGCCATCCGCGAGGCCTATGCAGCCAATCTTCTGGGTAAGAATATTCTGGGTACAGATTACTCGATGAATCTGACCGTTCACCGTGGCGCAGGGGCCTATATTTGTGGTGAGGAAACCGCTTTGATCGAGTCCATTGAAGGTAAGCCGGGCCGGCCACGTTTCAAGCCTCCTTTCCCTGCTGTGGAAGGTTTTTATTGCTGTCCGACGGTTGTGAACAACGTCGAAACTCTGGCAACTATTCCGTCCATTCTTGAGCATGGCGGTAAGTGGCACTCCGAGATTGGTGCCCCGAACAGTGCCGGCTGCAAAATTTTTTCCGTATCAGGGCAGGTAAACAAGCCTGGGAATTATGAAGTGCCGATGGGAACCCCGCTCAAGGTGTTGATTGAAGATTATGCCGGTGGTTTGCAGCATGGAAACGTGCCCAAGGCCATTATACCCGGAGGATCTTCCACACCCTGGCTAATGGCTGAGCATTATGATGTGCCGCTTACCTATGATGATGTGGCCAAGGCAGGATCCATGCTCGGTTCAGGAGCCGTAATTGTCATGGATGAGACAGCCGATCTGATGGCTGTGACCCGCAGGCTGTCCCACTTTTATGCGCATGAATCATGTGGACAGTGTACAAACTGCCGTGAGGGAACGGGCTGGATGGAACGCATTCTAAACAGAATTGAGGGTGGTCTGGGCACAGCTGAGGATGTTGAGGTGCTCAAGGATGCTGCCACGCATATGGCCGGCCGGACGATCTGTGCCCTGGCGGAAGGAGCAGCTGCGCCTGTATTGTCTTTAATTGAGCATTATCCTGAAGATTTGACTTCGCGTATTTCAGAGAAGGCGGCATAAGATGACGACGCTGTTTATCAATGATCAGGAAGTTACCGTGCCAGCCGGCACCAGTATTCTTGAGGCTTGCAAGCAACAGGAAGCGGAAGTTCCTTATTTTTGTTACCACCCCGAGCTTAGCGTGGCGGCAAATTGCCGGATGTGCCTGGTCGAGGTTGAAGGTTGGCCTAAACCGGCTGCCTCCTGTTCCACACCTGTTTCCGAGG
>JBHHTX010000125.1:0-4971 GCA_046753585.1 Mariprofundaceae bacterium | reverse complement strand
GTCATTTCTCTGGACCCAACTGATATGGAGGGGAATGGCAACTGTCCTTTCATTATGCAGCATTTATTTTTTCCATTCTCTTGAAATGGTTGGGGTTTCATTCCTGATATCCTATGCTACATATCTGATTTATTTCTTTTTTCTGGCAAGGAAAAAGTATGGGTTTGCTGTTGACTCGAAAAACTTCAGGGATTGGCTTATTGCCCTGGCCATCATTCTCACTACCTCAGTACTGTTCTGGAATGCTATGGAAGTAAACTGGCTGCTAGCTTTCATTTGCCTGTTATCGTCTTGCATTGCCTCATGGAGCTTTCTTTTTTCTCATGAGCAACAAAAGGTATTGTCTTTTGTGCATTCCAGGCTATCAAGATGACATTACAAAAGAGAGATCGACAGCTGGTGTCTTTTGCCCTGTTTTCATACAACCAGGAAGAATTTATTCGTGAAGCGGTTCGTGCAGCTCTGGCTCAGGATTATGAACCACTTGAAATTGTTATTTCTGATGATTGCTCTACAGATAAGACTTTTCAGATTATTGAAGAAGAAGCATCTTCCTATCAAGGGCCTCACAAAATAACATTAAACAGGAATGAAAAAAATATAGGTGTTTGTTCCCATGTGAACAAAATGATGGCTATGTGTTCCGGTGATTTTAATGTCGGAGCAGCGGGTGATGATATTTCCTTTCCGGACAGGGTTTCCCGGTTGGTTCAAATCTGGAGACAAACCGGATGTTCAGTTATTTCTTCTAATGCCATCATGATTGACGGCCAAGGGAATGAGAAAGAACATTTCATCTCCACACGCAGGGCTAGTAAACAGATTTTGTGGACAGATATGATCTCAGCCGGGTGCAGTTGTGTTTTTGGAGCTGGATTATCATGGGATCGTCTTGTTTATGAATCCTTTGGGAATCTTCCTGAAGATATCCGCAATGAAGATCAGTTAATGCCATTCAGAGGGGCATTATTGGGTGGATGTTACTATTATAATCAACCACTGCTGTACTATCGTTTTCATGACAGAAATATCTCGTTCAGGAGGAGAATGTCTTCATCTTCTCTTTCGGATTGGCTTGAGCTAAGAAATCAAGACATTCGGAACAGATTAAAGAATGTAAGTCATTGGTTAGGTGCCATAAACACATTTGAGAGGAAAAATATTTCCGAAGAGGAAGTTCAGTTCGCTGTGAAACAGATTAACTCATACTGTCTGCTTATGGAATGTGAAAGGAAGATGATAAGTGAGCCAATTTTGAATCGTTTTTTCTGCCTGTTTCAACGCGCCTTCGATGCTGATTTAATGTGTTTGATGAAAATGTTGTTACTGGCAGTATCTCCGAAGTTATATGCCTGTGTTATGAGAGCACATTGGGCTAGGTGATTTAATTAATGGTACCGTTCTTTATTTTCTCGCTGCCCCGATCCGGCTCGACTTTGCTGCAACGTATTTTAGCTGGACACCGGGAAATATCTTCCGTTTCAGAACCCTGGATTCTACTTCCGCTTCTTTACACATTAAAAAGCCATGGGGTAAACACCGAATACAGTCATTCACTGTCAGTTGAAGCGCTGGAGGACTTTTGTAAAAAATTACCGGCCGGAAAAGGTGATTACCTGGCTGAAGTGCGAAATTTTGTACTTCGATTATATGAAAAACGATCAGATAAGAGTGCGGCGAAATATTTTCTCGATAAAACTCCAAGATATCACCTTATATGTAATGAAATTATACATTTGTTTCCGGATGGGAAGTTTATTTTCCTGTGGAGGAATCCCCTGGCCATTATAGCCTCCATGATAACAACCTGGCACAAAGGAAATTGGAAAATCTTTAAACTGAAAGTCGATTTATTTGATGGCGTCGAACATTTGGAGGCGGCATTTATTCAACATCAGGGTGCTGCTCTTTCAGTCCAGTATGAGCATCTGATTAATGACCCTGAATATGAGCTGGGGCGCATATTTAATTACCTCGAGCTAAAGAAAGACCCTGATCTGATTAATACTTTCACAAAAGTGGATATTGAAGGCCCGATGGGTGATTCAACCGGGGCCAAATCATACAAGGAATTGAACCAGGAACCTCTGGAAAAGTGGAAGACTGTATTGAATAACCCGTTCAGGAAGGCATGGTGTAAGCGATACTTGAAATGGGTGGGTCATGAACGGTTGAAGGTGATGGGGTATGAGTTGGATGGTTTGCTCGCTGAACTGGATGCCTTGCCGAATGATGGTATGTTGCGTTTGCCATATGACTTGATAATGGCTTTTTATGGTCTGTTTTTCTGTGGATTTGACGTTCGAATTTTAAAAAAGAAGTGGAAGTTGTTGCCCGACTGGAAGTGGGTAAAGGGACATTCCTGAACCGTGGTAGTTGATCACTTTACCGGGATTATTTGTGGACTTCATCGGAGCGGTACAACTTACATAGGTAAGATTCTAAAATACGCCCCTGATACCAGGGTATTGCAGGAGCCATTTAATTACAAATATGGCATCGAAGGTGTGCCTTCCTGGTATCCCTATATCAGTCAAAGTGATCCGGATCCAAAAGTTAGTAAACTGATCGATATATTGACACGTTTGGAGGGTCGGTGGTCTGAGCCGGAAGGGGGAGAAGGTTGGAGGCGCAATATAGCCAGGCTGATTGGTAATCGTCAGCAGAGGAGGTGGCGTCTTCTCAAGGTAAAAAGGGTGATGAAAAAGCTTCCCCGAAATATTATTTGGAAAGACCCCTTTTGCACATTCATGGTCGATTACCTTACCAGGGAAAACAACTTTCCTGTTGTTTGCATGATTAAACACCCGTGTGCCTTTTATTACAGTGTAAAAAAACAGAATTGGCAATTTGATGTTGATCATTTGCTAAGACAGTCTGCACTGATTCAGCGATTCGGAAGTGATGTTTCCGGGGATGTTTGGCAATTAGCCAGCGAGAATAATCTATTAAGTTTGTCATTACAGTGGAAGTTGATGGCCCGGGTTGTGTCTCGTTCACGGCATCAAAATAAAAAACTGTTGTTGGTGCGCCACGAAGATTTCTGCAATGCTCCCGAAATATGGATCGAAAAGATTTGTAATCATCTGAATATTCCGCTTACGCAGAAAATGTTGAACTATGTCAGCAAAACAACCCGGGGCTCCGTGGTTGAAGGCCCTCCCGGTGTTGCAGAATTATACGAACGTGATAGCAACTCTTTACAACATATTTGGAAAAAGAACCTGTCAGTACTTGATCAAAGGGAGGTTCTGGATGTTGTCGGCAAAGATCTCCAATTGTTTTATGGATCAAACTGATAAAAAACTTGCTACCAGCCGTTCTTCCCATGGCAATATAATATTGCCCGGTTATCAGTTGTTGGTTGAGAAACCACCCTCTTCACCTGTTCCCGAGGCGGGTATCGGTTTGTATATAAACAAGTTTTTCCCCTTCGTTCTGATCTGTTTTTATCTCAATAATATTGGTCTGCCGCATGGTCTGTTATATACGACTGTGCTGGCCCCAATATTTTACTTTTGGTTGTTGAGTGAGGGCGAAAGACTTGTTCTTTCTAAGTTTTTCATCGTCATGTTTCCTTTTGCGTTGGCCCATCTTATGACAGTTGATACCCTCGATATGTATTTCTACTGCCGTTCATTTATTTTGCTTATGCTGGTGTACATTAGCGTATATGCAGCATTTATTCTTTTTAAAAGAGTTCAGTTACCCCGGCGATTATTTGAGCAGATAATTCTGATCAATTTTTTCCTGGTGTGTGTGGCCATCCTTATAAAGGATTCCCCCGGTTCTGAAATGCTGTGGTATTCCACATCTATTACCCAGGGCTCGGGTATCATTCAGCGTTTGAGAATGTTTTCTTATGAAGCAGCTCATTATTCCATGTTGCTTGTTCCTCTTTTTGTTTTTTCCCTTGTCAGCTATGTGGTTGCGAAGACCGGATGGAACGTCCTGCTGCTTTTATTAACGCTCACTCCCTTGGCTCTGTCATTTTCCATGGGTATTTTGTCCGCACTGGCTCTTGCTATAGCTGTCGTGGGTGTATGCAATGCCAGATCGCTGGTTCGAAGCCCGCCGGCAATGTTTGTTGGAGTGTTATTGATAGGCACTTTATTGGCAATTTTGTTAACAGACAATTTATTATCAATGCGCATTTATAATGTTATTGAAGGAGCTGATTCATCAGGTAATGTGCGCACTTGGCAATCGTTAGACATAGGTTATCAGCTTGCCAAATCAACCAACCTGTTTTGGGGCTCCGGCTTCGGGCAAGCCAAGCTGTTAGCTCCGGATTTGTTTGAACAATATTGGCCCGGGTTCAATATTACCCGTATACCGAATGTGATAGCGGCAACAATGGCAGAACTTGGACTGGCCGGAGTGTTATTGCGACTTGGTTTGGAATGTTTCCTGTTCTTTTATACCAGGGTCTATTCCAGCCATTTTCGATTAATATTGTTTCTCTTTGCTTTTGTTTATCAGTTCACAGGAAGCTACCCCACCAACCTGACTGAATATATCATCTGGATCCTGGCATTTTGCCCCCTGTTTCCGGAATTTGAGAAGAGGATGATACCGTCAGGAATCAGGCGTCGGCCCCGATGGTTGTTGAGCTTGAATGAGCGCGTAAGCACGCGTACGGATGACTGATCAGGAGAGTTTCCATGACAGAAAAAGAGAAATAATACATTGAAGCAATGCCGGGGCAGGCCCTTCATGAAGTAATAATTGTAGCGGCAGAGTAGATGGAAAAACTGAGCGTTATCACCATGAGTCAAAATCAGATCACCGGATGTCGTTCTTCGCGTATCATGTGCAAGCCTTTTGGGTGGAAAGGCCTCCTTCTCTTGCACTTTATGCTACCATGAATGGAACCTTATTGTTATAAATCAATGCGTTGAATGTTTTTGAGGACGGTTTAAGCCGACAGATTTCGGACTTATTCTGTAAGAGATCCGCGAAGCAAGACCT
>JBHHTX010000124.1:0-5019 GCA_046753585.1 Mariprofundaceae bacterium | reverse complement strand
AATTAGGCGGTTTTGCGGCAAAGTTCTCTTAATAATTCTCAGAGAATTCAGATATAGCTAGAAAAGCACGGAAACAAGGGGATTAAAAAAAAGAAAAGCCACCAGCGATGGTGGCTTTGAATACCTGGCGGAGAGAGAGGGATTCGAACCCTCGGTACCCTTTTCGGGGTACACACGCTTTCCAGGCGTGCACCTTCAACCACTCGGTCACCTCTCCAATGCCCTATATGAGGCCAAAAGTGGCCTGACGCATACAAAGGTCGGGCATGGTAAAGATCGTTTATCCAAGAAACAAGAAAAATGGCGGAGAGGGTGGGATTCGAACCCACGTGGCAGAATTACCCGCCCAACCGATTTCGAGTCGGTGCCGTTATGACCGCTTCGGTACCTCTCCAGCTGCGCGGGAGAATGCCCGCGTTAGCCAGCCTGTTCAGGATTCTTCGTTTAGCCTTCCCAAACCGCGCAGACGAGATTCCCTTTGCGCCAGCAATTCATCTACGGGAATGTCAATCAAATCGGCAAGTGCCTTTTTGAGCACTGTCGAAATTTCTGCCGCTGCCCTGGCAATGTTTCTGTGAGCGCAACCTTCCGGCTCCGGAATTATTTCATCGATGATCTTCATATCAAGCAAGTCTTTAGCGGTAATTTTCAGGGCTTCCGCAGCCTGGTTGGCAAACTTGCGATCCCGCCACAGGATGGCAGCACAGCCTTCAGGAGAAATGACTGAATACGTAGTAAACTCCTGCATATAAATACGGTCTCCTACGCCTATCGCCAGGGCACCTCCCGATCCCCCCTCCCCAATTACGGTACATATAATCGGCACCCTGATATGGGCCAGCTCAATCAGGTTACGGGCTATCGCTTCACTCTGACCACGTGATTCCGCATCCACTCCCGGCCAGGCACCGGCAGTATCGATGAAGGTAAAGATGGGCATTGCAAAGCGTTCGGCAAGATGAAAAAGCCTGAGGGCTTTGCGATAACCCTCCGGACGCGGCATGCCAAAATTACGCCTTATTTTCTCTTTGGTATCTCGTCCTTTCTGATGACCAACAAGCATCACAGATTGACCCTGGAAACTGGCAGGACCACCAACAATGGCATGATCATCGGCAAAGGCACGGTCGCCGTGCATTTCCTGAAAATCCTCGAAAATCAGGGGAATATAATCTAGAAGGTATGGTCGATCCGGGTGTCTGGCCAGTTGGGCAATTTCCCATCTACCAGCACCGGAATAAATTTCCTGAACAAGCTTGATCCGTTTCAAAGAAAGGCGCTCAACTTCTTCGGCAATATTGATATCCGAACTTTCCTCCATCTGAGAAAGCTCATCGATTTTGGAACCAAGTTCGGCGATCGGGCGTTCAAAATCCAAATAACTAGGCGACATATTTCACCCGCTCCTGTCCTTTATTCTGTTTAATAACTTCATCTCCGGTTGCCATTTCCGACAGTACAAATGCAAAGAGTCCACACCAAATAATTTTTCAATACAGTTTTTGACCTCTTCATTCCAGCATAGGTTTTGCTCACAACAGATACGGGCTATACTGCCACCACCCAGACGAACATTGAACAGCAGCCGTGATTTCCCCGAATAACGCTTGCTGATTGCAGCAAGGGACTCGATTGCCTTTTCGTCCCAGGCCATGGCCGAGGTATGAATTTCAATAGACTCCACCAGTTCAGGTAATATACCATCGAGCAAAGCAATATCTTCCGCCAACAGAACCGGATCATCCCTTGATTTATCTACCGTAGCGGCGATCAACAATGCCTTATCCGAATCCAGATCTTCTCCGATTCTTGCATATAACCTTGGAAAACAAACGAGCTCAGCACCTGCAGAAAGGTCTTCCACCCGAATAAATGCCATCTGCCCCTTGCCTCCCCGGTGCAGACGTATCTGGGCCACACCAACTGGTATGATGACACGAGTTCCGTTTTCCCATTTGCTTAAATCGCTCAGACAGCCATCACTCAGACCATGTACTTTGTCGAGATATTCTTCCAGGGGATGCCCTGTCAAATAAAATCCAAGCACCTCGCGCTCCGACTTCAGCTGATCTCCCAAACCCCAGGCTGTCACTTCGGGAAACAGGTTTTTCTCTGCAACAGATTCCGCTGACGAAAACAATGCCGACTGCCCAGCCCTGGCCTCCCGTCGCTGTCTGCTGGCATGCTCGCTAATTACAGGCAAGCCTTTCAAAGCCGCATGCCTGTGGGGGACAATCTCATCCATAGCCCCGGCCTTGATCATCGCTTCCAGCATACGTTTGTTGGCTGATTTCGAATCAATCCGCCTTAACAGACCCTGCATTGTGGTAAATTTTCCCGACTGCTTGCGATTGCCAATAATGTTTCGCACCGCCACCTCTCCTACGGCCTTGACCGCACCCAGTCCAAATCTTATGGCATCACCCTCCGGAATAAATTCCCACTCCGAAGCATTAATGTCCGGAGGAAGCATTTCCATTCCCATTTTCCGGCAATTTTCAATTAACATTTGCACCTTGTCGCTGTTTCCCATATCACATGACAAAGTAGCTGCCATGAACGCCCTGGGATAATGTGTTTTGAGAAAGGCTGTTTGATAGGCAATCAGTGCATAAGCTGCCGAATGGGATTTATTGAACCCGTATTCAGCAAATTTTGCCATAAGATCAAAAATATGTTCAGCCTTGTTTTTAGGGATTTTATTCTTTTTGGCCCCCTGCAAAAATGTTTCTCTTTGCCTGGCCATCTCTGACCCTATTTTCTTGCCCATGGCACGACGAAGCAAGTCCGCCTGACCCAGACTGTAACCGGCAAGCTTCTGGGCTATTTGCATCACCTGCTCCTGATACAGGATAACGCCATAGGTCTCACTGAGGATTTCCTCAAGTTGAGGCAGTAGATAAGTAACCTTCTGTCTTCCCTGCTTGCATGCAATAAAGTCATCAACCATGCCCGACTGCAAAGGACCTGGTCGGAAGAGTGCCACCAGGGCAATAATATCCTCGAAACAGTCCGGCTTAAGTCGCACCACAAGATCACGCATGCCGGATGATTCAAGCTGAAATACCGCTGCAGTATCACCCTTCTGTAGCAACTTAAGTGTTGCCTCATCATCAAGGGGGATCATATCCAGATCAAACGATTGCTCTTTCTTCAACTGGCCATGCTTTCGAATAAGATCCCTGGCCAGATGGAGAACCGTCAGCGTTTTCAGACCAAGAAAATCAAACTTGACCAGCCCGGCTTTTTCAACACACTTCATATCCCACTGCACAAGCACACTGCCCTCACGAGGATCCTTATACAGAGGAACGGTTTCAACAAGAGGGGCTCTGCTGATCACTACTCCTGCCGCATGTTTTCCGGCATGCCTGTGCAAACCTTCCAGCCTGCGCGCAGTCGAGAATAACTGGCCGACTTTCTCATCTGCATCCACAAGTTTTTTCAACCGTGGTTCTAGTTTCAGGGCCTTATCCAGAGTGATATCAAGGCTGGTCGGAATCAACTTGGCAAGCTGATCCACCTGAACATAAGGCAAACCCATGACCCGACCAACATCACGTATAACGGCCCTCGCCTTCATGCTGCCAAAAGTGATGATCTGTGCCACTTGCTCGGAGCCATATTTTTCAGCAACGTATTCGATTACCTCATCACGCCTGCTCATGCAAAAATCGATATCAAAATCCGGCATAGATACGCGTTCGGGATTCAGAAATCGTTCGAAAAGCAGCCCGTAACGTAAAGGGTCAATATCTGTAATACCAAGACTATAAGCGACCAGTGAACCCGCCCCCGATCCACGGCCAGGCCCAACCGGAATATCCTGCTTTCTGGCCCACTGAATAAAGTCGGCTACAATCGAAAAGTAGCCCGGAAAGCCCATGCTGTTGATCACACCCAACTCAAACTCAAGGCGCTTCTCATAAGTATTCCAATCCATTTGAGGATTTCCGGATTGAATGGCTGACTGTCGCCCTTTCAGCCCCTGCAGTGCCTGTTCTCTGAAATAATTTTCCGGATCGAGGTCGCCCTCCGGTTCAAAATCAGGAAGTTGATACTGACCGAACTGAATTTCCACATTACAACGTTGAGCGATATGCAGACTGTTTTCCAGAGCCTCCGGAAAGTCATCAAACAACTCTGTCATTTCATCGTATGACTTTAAGTAGCATTCCGGAGAATAATGATTGTCGAGCCCATCATGAAGTGTGGCATTCTTGAGCAGGCACAATGAAGTCTCAAAGGCATGAAAGTCTTTCCTGCCCAGGAAATGTGCATTATTGGTTGCCACCAGTGGCAGCCCAAGCTCCAGGGCCAGCTTGGCAACTTGCTGGTTTAACGCTTCCTGTCCAGTAATACCATGGCGCTGGATTTCCAGAAAGAAACAATGATTCGGAAAAATCTCCGCGTAAGCCTGTGCGGCCTTCCTGGCCAAGGTCTGGTCACCTCTGCGCAGGCATTGCTCAATTTCCCCGTTCCAGCCAGAAGAGAGAGCAATAAGACCATCTCCATACTGACGAAGCAGTTGTTTATCGATCCGGGGCTTGTAATAAAAGCCGTTCAGATATGCTGTTGAAACCAGCTTCTTTAAATTCTGCCAGCCCTTATTGCTTCGGGCCAGTAACAAAATCTGAGGATACATTGGTTGGCGCGATCCTTGTTTTAAGCGGGATTCATGATCCTCACAAAGATACATTTCGCATCCCAGGATTGGTTTAATACCTTTCTTGATGGCTGCATCATAAAACTCAATAGCCCCGAAAAGATTTGCATGATCGGTAAGGGCAATAGCAGGTTGCTGAAGTTGAAAAGCCTGCTCAAGAATTTGTTTAACCGACATGGCGCTTCCCAGTAGCGAAAAATCAGAATGTACATGCAAATGGGAAAATGGGGCGAAACGCATGGACAAAGAGTAGGGCCTGCTAACACAAAATCCAAGCGTAGCAACGCTAATATTTTTGAAGAGGCTACAACGCATTTCAAGCCTAATATGTTCAATCCACATTCTATGAGAAA
>JBHHTX010000123.1:0-5063 GCA_046753585.1 Mariprofundaceae bacterium | reverse complement strand
AGAGGTGCAGGCCGTCCGCGATCTTTGCCAGGCTGCCAGTGAAATGAACATGATGGTTGAGGCTAATGACATGGGTGCTGTATCCATTGCCTCCGGCTTTGGCGTTCGCTTTGTTGCCGGCCCTCATTTAAATGTTTACAACCATGGTAGCCTGCAACAGCTCATCAAACACGGCGCCTGCCGCCTGGTCATGCCGCTGGAAATGCAGGCGAATCTTATTCCCGGGGTGGCAGCAGAAAGTGATGTCGAAGTGGAATATTTCGCCCACGGCAAGCTGCCGCTTACATTCTCGGCCCGTTGCTATACAGCTCGCGCCAGTGGCTTGACCAAGAAGGAATGCAGGCATGTCTGTTTTCTTCATGCGGATGGAATGGAGATGCGCACCCTGGATGCAAAAGATTTTTCTACCATTAACGGCATCCAGATTATGTCTCATCATTCTTTTACCGTCATTGATCATTTATCTGACTTGGTTGATTTTGGTGTGGATATTCTGCGTCTTTCGCCACAGGCTGATGATATGACAGAGATCATTCATCAATTTCGGCTGGTGCTGGATGGGCTAAAATCGGGGAATGATTCCCTGCAAACCTTGTCGGGAAGCGAGGCCATTCATGAAGTCTTTTGCAATGGCTATTACCATGGTCAGCAGGGACGGTTATGGGTTGAGAATCCTTGACCGGGCCGGGTTCCGGTCCTCTATTCCCTGCCGGACTTCTCATTACGGCAATTCTGATTGCCACCAATGCCATGGCCGCTGATTATGCAACGGTGAAGGTCAACGCTCATTCCCCGGGAAAGCAATATACGAATCTATTGGCTCATGAGAGCAGTCCGTATCTGTTGCAGCATGCCCATAACCCGGTGGACTGGTATCCGTGGGGAGAAGATGCATTTGCCCGGGCGCGCCATGAAAACAAACCTGTTTTCCTCTCCATCGGCTATTCCACCTGTCACTGGTGTCATGTTATGGAGGAGGAGATATTTTCCGACCCCGAGGCTGCAGAACTGATTAATCGTGCCTTTGTGCCTATCAAGGTGGATCGGGAGGAACGGCCGGATATTGATCAGGTCTATATGACTGTATCCCAGGTCATGACCGGTAGTGGAGGATGGCCGCTGAATGTCTTCCTAACTCCAGAAAAAAAACCTTTTTTTGTCTCGACCTATATTCCCAAGCATTCAGGTTTTGGACGTGTCGGCATCATGGACCTGGTTCCCAAAGTTGAAGCGGCATGGAAGGAGCAGCGGCAACAGATTAACAACTCAGCGGATAAAATTACCGATGCCCTGAAGCGGGTAAACGATAGTCCCGGTGACAAGGGTAAGTTCACGGTTGCTATTCTGAAGGAGACATATCAGCAACTGGCTACTGAATATGACTCCGTCCACGGTGGTTTTGGCAGAAATAGAAAATTTCCTATGCCGCATAACCTGCGCTATCTCTTGCGTTATTGGAAACATACCGGCGACAAGAGGGCCATGAATATCGTTGAACATACTCTGGATACCATGCGGCAGGGAGGTATTTACGACCATATTGGCTACGGTTTTCACCGTTATGCCACCGACTCTGCCTGGAAACTGCCCCATTTCGAGAAAATGCTTTACGACCAGGCCTTGATTGCTATGGCTTATCTTGAGACCTATGCTGCTACCGGAAAAAGCATTTACGCCGAAACAGCGCGACAGATTTTTACCTATGTACTGCGGGATATGAGGGCTCCGGGAGGTGTTTTTTATTCCGCCGAGGATGCCGACAGCGAGGGTAAAGAAGGTTTGTTTTATCTGTGGACCAAAGCGGAAATTGACCGGGCGCTTGATAAAAAAACAGCCCGGCTATTTTCGCAGGTCTATCAAGTCGAGGCCGAGGGTAACTTTGAGGATGAGGCCAGCGGCAAAAAGACCAACCGCAACATCCTTTTTCTCAATAAGCCATGGTCTGAACTATCTGTTCAAACAGGCATGCCGCAAGTGAAGTTGAAGCAGCTTATGGATAAGGCAAGGTTGAAGCTGCTGGCATTACGCTCAAAAAGGGTGCGGCCATTGCGGGATGAAAAGGTATTGACCGACTGGAACGGCCTGATGATTGCCGCGCTTGCTATGGGTGCCCGTATTTTGCAGGAGCCGGCTTATGCCGAAGCAGCAAACAGGGCAGCTGATTTTATTCTTGGAACGATGAGGGATAAAGAAGGGGGGTTACTTCACCGTTGGCATAAGGGGCAGGCAGGAATAGAGGCAAAGCTTGATGACTATGCTTTTTTTGTTTGGGGCTTGATTGAATTGTATCAAGCTGAATTTAATCCCGACCGACTGGCAAAAGCCATGCAGCTGAACGATATCATGATTCGTGATTTCGAGGATGGGAAAAAGGGCGGTTTTTTTCTCACGGCCCACGATGCCGAGGCTTTGCTTGTCCGTCCTATAGACGTGTTTGACGGGGCACTACCTTCAGGCAATGCCGTATCCCTGCTAAATATTTTACGTCTGGCAAGGTTGACTTCTTCTATAAATTTGGAGAAAAAGGCTCAAAAAACTGCCACTGCCTTTGCCGGAACCATAAGCAAGACCCCCTCAGCATTTGCACATTTCATGATGGGCATGGATTTTTCTCTGGCAAAGGGATACGAAATTGTCATCGCCGGTGATCCGGAGGCTGCGGATACCCGTGCCATGCTTGAAGCCATCCGGCCCGGTTTTTTGCCCAATACGGTTGTTCTCCTTCGGCCAGATAATGATCATGCAGTACTGGATAAGCTTGCGCCCTTCACGCGTATCCAGGAACCCGTTAATGGCAAAGCTACAGCTTATGTTTGCCGGGACTTTGCCTGCAATGCACCAACGACGGATATCAACAAGATGCTTCAGTTAACAGGGAAGGATGCTCACTAATGCCGGGCCCAGTTTTCAGCTTTGGTGATTACCTCAAGCAACGTTTCGCAGAGAAAACACACAAAGTTACAGTGAATGCGGGACTGGATTGTCCCAACCGCGATGGATCCAAAGGACGCGGAGGTTGTATCTACTGCAACAACAAGAGCTTTAACCCCAATGCCCGCAGGAACATTCCACCTGTCCATGTGCAGATTGAGGCAGGCAAAAAGGTGGTGCGAAAGCGAACCGGCGCAACGCAGGTTCTGGCTTATTTTCAGGCCTACTCCAATACCTATGCGCCCATTGATCGTTTAAGGTTTTTATACGAACAGGCTCTGCATTGTCCTGGTGTTGTCGGCCTGGTCATCGGCACAAGACCGGATTGTGTCAGTGAGGAGACCCTTGATTTACTGGCATCCTATCACAGACGGGGTTTTGAAATATGGATTGAATACGGCCTGCAATCAGCCCATGACACTACCCTTGCACGCATTAACCGTGGCCATACTTTTGCCGAATACAAACATGCCGTACTGGTAACACGGGGCCGGGGCTTGCCAGTATGCACCCATCTGATCCTGGGTTTGCCTGGAGAGAGTCGGGACATGATAATGAAAACGTTGAATGAAGTTCGAAAGATCGGTACGGATGGCATTAAATTTCATCCCCTGCATGTTGTGCGGCATACCATGCTGGCCCACCAATGGCGGCAAGGTGAGGCCAGACTTCTTTCCAGGATGGAATACGTGCAACTGGTCTGCGATATGCTTGAGCAGACACCCGCCGAATGGGCTGTGCACCGCCTGACCGGTACTGCTTCTAGTGATGTGCTGCTGGCCCCCGACTGGTGTGCGCTCAAGTGGGAGGTCATCAATGCCATTTATGCAGAGATGCAACGACGTGGCAGCCAACAGGGTTGTAAATTACCGATTTTTCAGCCTGACAAAAGTGATGCGTTCATTTCCGAAAAGGTGGTGGTGCTAAGGTGAAAATAGGGTTTGCCGGAGCCGGAGCCATTGCTTGTCATTATGGCAGCCTCCTGCAGTTAGCTGGTAATAAGATTTTATACCTGGCCAGAGGTCCTCACCTTCGGGCCATGCAAAAAGATGGTTTATTACATGTTTCCGGGGGGGGTAGCCGGAAGCTATCCGTGCAGGCAGATGATCAGCCTTCTATTTTGGAAGAGGCCGAAATCATTATCCTAAGCTGCAAACTGAATGATCTTGAATCCTTGCTTTCTGAAGTTTGCTCGATTATTCGACAAGATACGCTGGTGCTCACCTTGCAAAACGGAGTTGAGGCCCCGAATATCGTATCTGATATTCTGCCCGGGCATGCTATTGCGGCGGGAAGTGCTTTCATTGGTGCGCGCATCGACCCCCCTGGAACTATCATTCATTCTGCAGCCGGTGGTATTCGCCTGGGGTTGTGGCGGCCAGGTTCGGGAGGGGAGAAAATCTCTGTTCTTGTTCAGGCCTTGTCTGATGCCGGCATACCGGCCAGAGAAGAAAAAGATGTGAAACGTATGCTTTGGCGAAAATTATTGTGGAATTGCGGGTTTAATGCCATTACGGCGATTACCCGCCTTTATGCCAGAGATATAGCCGCCAATAAGGAAACGCTTGCCATCGTACGCGATGCCATGCGGGAAGTTGTAAGCGTCGCAAACAGGATTGATATCGCTATTGGCGAGGAAGAAATTCGCAAACACATCCGGACTACCCTGGAGATGGGCCCGGTAAAAACCAGCATGTGGCAGGACATTGAACATGGCAAATTAACCGAGGTGGATTTTATCAACGGGCTTGTTGTCAGAGAAGCAAAGGCCCATCGTCTTGATGCCCCTGTAAACCGTATGCTGACCACACTGGTACATGCGGTAGAGCACACTCAAATTGACCCCAAACAACAGCTTTGATAGAAAGCGTGCCCAACCATTGAAGGGCGATTAGCTCAGCGGGAGAGCACTGCCTTCACACGGCAGGGGTCGCTGGTTCGAACCCAGCATCGCCCACCATCTAAGCTATTGATCCTACACAATAAATCGTAAATACCCGATTTTGACAGTTTCCAACTTTATCTTTGTACCAGCAGCATACCAGCAGCGAAACCGATTTCGCACACCGATCAAGCACTGCTGCCCCAAATAAGGCCAGTCAAGGCGCGAGGAGAGAAGTTTGGTAAATCCA
>JBHHTX010000122.1:0-5126 GCA_046753585.1 Mariprofundaceae bacterium | reverse complement strand
GAACAAGGGTGTTATTGAGCTGAGAATTATTCCCAATGAGCAATTTGAGAGATATATTCAGAATATGATCTCTCGTGTGTTGGGGGACAGACAGGTGCGTTATGAGGGCATGGCTAGGCATCTGGAAACACAACTGGCCAGTCTTGATGACTCATTGAATGTTCAAATATATCGAGATATGTCTCAGAGTGTGCCGTATTATGGGCTGGTTGATGCGCTGGGTGGGTATTCTAGAGGGAGCCTTGCAATCGAGCGTCAAGAGCCGTTAAGTATCCGGTTCAGAATGTCGTTCGAGCATATGCATACATTGTTTGTTTCGTTTACAAAGCAGTCTGCCCAGTGGCATGTGGAGTTGTTTGACCCATCGGGCGATTTTGTAAATATCCTGAATCGTGTTCTGGGTGAGTGGGCATATTCCCGGCAAGTACTGTTTCGGGTGAATGGTTTTCTCCCCCCCTGGGCCAAGATGCAAGAGCGAACCGCCTGAAGGTATCATTATGTCCAAGCAAGATCTGATGGAAGATGTCATTCAGCATTTGAGAGCAGGTGATGAAAAAGTTTATGATGCATATGCTCTTGAGCGGGCTATTAAGCTGGTTTTTTCTCAGGATAACGTATTGCAGGAAGGAAGTGTTTTGTTGTGCGAACTGATTGGTCGCTTGGATGTCATAGACAGGGGGCTGGAAGAATAATTTTTTTGACGAAGGCCAGCCCGAAGAAAGAATTCTTTCATTTTTCTATTTGTGACAGTTTATTTTTCTTGAGTCTTTGCCCAGTGACGAAACATTGGCGGACTTTTTTTCCTTCAGAGGAAAAAACTGCCATGATGGTGACGTAATTATAACCTTTTCTATCCGCAATCATTTCACAAGGTTTTTTTATTTATCTTTATTAAATAACATGTTACGTGCTTTATTCCTGAATGGTGTCAAAGTTGGTATGAAGTATGCGTAATCATTGGTTGTTGAGAGGTGATTATGCAGAGAGGCTTTTTTATTGCAGGTGTGGCTACTGCTGCTGCTGAAAGAAAGATGAGTAGCCTGAATCATAATTTGGCAAATATAAATACTGTAGGCTATCGAGCAGACAGAACATCCTTTTCGACCTATCTGGCGCAACAGACAGCGGGAAATTCACAGAAGGATCTTCCTGCAGCTTTTGTGCAGCAGGGAGATCAGTTTATTGATATTCATGCAGGGAATTATATTCGAAGTAACAATCCTCTGGATATGGCGATTTATGGCGATGGTGTTTTTCATGTGCGATTGCCAGATGGTAGTGATGCTTATACAAAAGCCGGAAACTTTCAGCTGGATAGTGATGGCCAGCTTGTTACTGCTTCCGGCTACTTGGTTTTGGGTGAGTCTGGAACCCCTATTTCGATACCTGCCGGTGTCGTGACTGTTTCTGATGAGGGGGGCATCTTCGTCGATGGAAATCAGGTGGGGAAGCTTGCCTTGAAAAAGATTCTTGATCCGCAGGCCCTGGAAAAGGGGGCGGGATCGATACTGCTGACGAATGCCTCGAATACTGCAGGTGTGGATGCAGGAGTAAGGGTATCACAGGGTGAGTTGGAAGGCTCCAATGTAGATCCGATTTTATCTATGGCAGAAGTCATTGATACGATGCGAAGTTATCAGATCATGATGAAGGTTGTTGCACAGTATCGAAATGTTGAGCAGCAGTTGAGTGAAAAAGTAGGGACAATTCGAGGATAAGGTAGAGGGAGAGAGTTGGATGATTAGATCTTTATGGATTGCGGCTACAGGGATGTCGGCACAGAACCTGAATGTAGATGTCATCGCGAATAATCTTGCGAATGTTAATTCATCAGGCTTTAAACGTGGGCGAGCTAATTTTGAAGATTTGATGTATCAGAAGCTTCGTACTCCCGGCGCTGAGGCAAGCGCTGCCGGCAACCAGGTTCCGGTAGGTATCCAGCTTGGGCTTGGCGTCAAGGCTGCGGGAGTTCAGAGTATTTTTTCAGAAGGTGGCTTCCAGGCAACCAATAATCCATTGGATCTGGCGATTGAGGGTAGAGGTTTCTTTCAGGTGCAGTTGCCCAGCGGCGAGTTAGCCTATACACGTAATGGAAGCTTCAGTGTCGACAGTACGGGGCAGCTTGTGACGCATGATGGTTATGCCGTAGAACCGGCTATTAGTATTCCCAGTGATGCATTGAATATAACAGTGAGCCAGGATGGTACTATTTCTGTCGAACAACCAGGGAATGTCTCTACAGTCATTGGTCAATTGCAGTTGGCAGATTTTTCCAACCCTGCCGGCTTGTCACATTTGGGAAGTTCACTGTTTCAGAGCACTAATGCATCAGGTGAGGCTATCACCGGTTCTCCAGCCAGTAATGGTATAGGGGGGATTGCCCAAGGCTCACTTGAAATGTCCAATGTTAATGTCGTTGAAGAGATGGTAAACCTGATTGCCGGGCAACGGGCTTATGAGATGAACTCCAAAGCATTAAAGGCCGCTGATGAAATGCTGCAGGCAGCCGGCAATGTACTGCGTTAAGGCAATGCGTCCCCTTTTATGTGTTGTCATTCTGGTAGTGGCATGTTCAAAACTGGTCTATGCGGGAGAAGGCGAACTCAGAGAAGGCTTGGTGTTTTTCTTACAGCAGTATGCTCAGAGTCGTGGGGGGGGGGTGGAACTGCTTCAAGTACGGAAGTGGCCTAAGCTGAAAGGGAATGTGCAGTGGAGTATGCCGAAAATACAAGGCTATCCGAAGCACCTCTCAGTGATTGCCGAACAGCGTTACGGTGACCATGTGCGACGTTGGTATGTGCCGGTGACATTGCGTTGGAAATCAACTGTTGTGGCGGTGAAAAAATCGATGCGACGTGGACATATCTTGCAGGTCGAAGACTTGCTTTTAAAGACAGTAGATGTGACCAATCAAACAGGTTTAACGTACAACATGACAGATATTGTTGGTTCCAGGTTGATCCGTCCGGTCAATGGTGGGCACCCTGTTGCCATTCATATGGTGGCTATGCCGCCGTTAATTCACCGCGGGGACTGGGTGACAGTAGTTGCGCAGTCGGGAGGATTAAGGGTTACAGCTCGGGGCAAAGCCATGAAAGATGCAAAAAGGGGAGAACTCATGACGGTACGATCTTATGATAAGAAACGTTACATTCAGGGCAGGGTTTTGAGTGCTTCGGTTGTAACGGTCGCGTTGGGAGGTTAATTGATGCGAATTCGACACGATTTGAAAATGTTGTTTTATGTCTTTGTTGGGTTATCTGTTGCCGCCTGTATGCCGACTGAACGTTCGGTGACTCAGGATCGCCATGCATTGCAAATCGAACAGGCGCTTTCCAGTTCGGAAGACGGGCAGGGTAGCATTACTAGCTGGGGAGCTCGGTCTGTTGCGTTATTTTCTGATGCCAAGGCTATGCAAGTTGGTGATTTGGTAACAGTAGAGGTAGTCGAGTCCACATCAGCAACTCGGAATTTGAGCATGAAAAAAGATAAAAGTTCAAGCAGGAAAATGCAATTGAACAGTGTCTTGGGAATAAAAAACCTTATGGGAGCAGCTTTTGATCCGGCCAATGCCTTGGATATAAGCAATTCACAAAAATTTAATGGTGCGGGTAGCACAGCTAATTCGGATAGTTTGAAAGCTAGCGTAACAGCGGTAGTGACCAAGCGCTATCCGAATGGAAATATGGAGATTATTGGCCGCCGGGAAGTGACCATTAATCACCAGCCCCAGGAGTTAACTTTTTCGGGTGTGATTCGACCTCAAGATTTGACACCTGATAATACAATTCTTTCGTCAAAGGTTGCTCAGGTGAAAATTAGATATGGTGGCGGTGGCGAATTGGCCAGCGTGGCCCATGAGGGCTGGGCGAACCGCTTTCTGGATTTTATATGGCCATTCTAAAAGTTTTAATCATTATTTTTTCTCTCATCAGTTTTTGGGGCATAGCTGGTGCTGAACGCATCAAGGATCTTGTTGATGTAAAGGGACTCGGCAGTATGCCTTTGATAGGCTATGGGGTCGTCGTTGGGCTGGATGGTAGTGGGGATACGTCAAACTCATCCCCTTTTACGGTCAATAGTATTGCATCTATGCTAAATCGTCTGGGTGTGAATATCAGCAAGGATATATCGTCCATGAAACCGAAAAATACGGCGGCTGTGATGGTGACAGCAGAACTGCCAAGTGTTATTCGGCCAGGACAAAAACTGGATGTGGTCGTTTCCAGTATTGGCGATGCCAAAAGTTTACGGGGTGGAATGCTTTTGGTGACGCCACTGCAAGGTGGTGATGGAAATGTATATGCAGTCTCTCAAGGAAGTCTTTCCGTGGGGGGGTTCTCGGTTGGAGGACGAGCCTCCAGTGTTACCAAGAATCACCCGACGGTTGGACGTATTGCTAATGGGGCTATCGTTGAAAGACCTATGGCAAAAATGCTGGATGAAAATCAGGACAGTATTTTATTGACATTAAGGAACCCTGATTTCTCGACATCCAAAAGAATCGAAGTGGCGTTGAATCAATACTTTGGTGAATCACTTGCCCAGGCAGAGGACTCCGGTTCGGTTCGGGTATGGAATCCCGAAGGGCGTGTTACAAGCCTGATGGCAGCAATAGAGTCCATAGAGGTTGCACCGGATCATCGAGCGGTTGTCGTTGTTGACGAAAAAACAGGAACTATTGTGATGGGGCAGGACGTGAAAATTGATACGGTTGCAGTCGCTCATGGCAATATTAGCGTCAATGTTTCTGAAAAACCTGAAGTTTCTCAACCTAATGCGGGATTTTTTGGTGAAAGTGCAGGTAAAACCAGGGTGGTGCAGAGAACTTCTATAGATGTTCAGGAGGATGAAGCACAGCTGGTAGTGCTACCTAAACAAGTTTCATTGAGTAGTTTGGTTGCGGCATTGAATGCTGTTGGGGCAACGCCGAACGATCTGATTGCTGTGCTGCATGCAATCAAGGCAGCAGGAGCACTGCATGCCGAGTTGAAAGTGCTATGAATATGTTGATGTCACCTGTTGCACCTAGCCATAGCACAGGGGGAGAGACTATTCATCGTGACCCTGAACTTTGGCAGGCCTCGCAACAATTTGAAACTTTGCTATGGCAGCAAATGATTACG
>JBHHTX010000121.1:0-5207 GCA_046753585.1 Mariprofundaceae bacterium | reverse complement strand
GGCTGAATCTTCCTCGGGTAATGGATAAGGTTCTATCGCGTTGCCTTGCTCATCAAACAACTTACAGGCGATAGTCACATGCTGTGAGCACATATCCTGCTCGTCACCTTTAAGGATTTCTCCGCACGGTTTGTAGAATTTGATGCCGTTTCGATCTTCGGGGATATGGCTGCCGGTTACCATTATGCCGGCTGCATTTTGTGAGATGGCATAATGAGCAAGTGCAGGAGTCGGGATAAAACCGCAATTGACAGGATTACAGTCGGCATCCTTGATGGCCATGGCGACAGCGGCCATGATCTGCGGCGTGCTGGAGCGGTAATCACCGGCTATGGCAACAGGGCTTCCCGCCACAAGATCGCCAGAGGTTTTGAGATACTGCAAGAAGGCCAGGGTATAGGTATAGCAGACGCGATCACTCATATCGACGGCCAGACCACGGGCGCCGCTGGTGCCGAATTTTACACCACTTTGCTCCATCAGTGCCGATATATGGATAGTTTTATGCAGTTGACTCATTCATTGATACCCTGACTTCTCAGGTACTCTTCATAAGTGCCGTGATAATCCACAATGCCACCGGGCGTCAGTTCAATAATGCGAGTGGCGATTGACGATACAAATTCACGGTCGTGACTGACAAAAATAAGGGTTCCCGGATAATTTTCCAACGCCGTATTCAGCGATTCGATAAACTCCATATCCATGTGATTGGTAGGCTCATCCAGCAACAGCACATTGGGATTCTGAAACATGAACTTGCCAAACAGCATGCGCCCCTGTTCACCTCCGGACAAGGCCTTCACGGATTTCTTGATCTCATTCCGGGAAAAGAGCATACGCCCCAGATTGCCGCGCACCTCCTGATCACCATGCTCCTCTTTTTTCCATTGATTCATCCAGTCAAAGAGACTCATATCCTTTGCGAAATCGGCTGAATGATCCTGCGCATAGTAGCCGATGTTCGCATTTTCTGACCATTTGATCAGGCCAGCATCTTCTTTCAGGTCACCGGCCAGACAACGCAACAATGTAGTTTTACCAATGCCGTTGGGGCCAATGACGGCCACACGTTCACCTACAGGAACCATCAAATCAAAGTTTTCAAACAACGGCAGATCATCAAATCCCTTGCTCAACCCCTTTAGCTCCAGCGCAATGCGAAAAAGCTTCTTGTCCTGCTCGAAACGGATATAAGGGTTTACACGGCTCGAAGGCTTTACCTCTTCCAGTTTGATCTTTTCAATCTGTCTGGCCCGGGATGTTGCCTGACTGGATTTGGATGCATTGGCCGAGAACCGGCTGACAAAGGTTTGCAGTTCGGCAATCTTGGCTTTTTTTCTGGCATTTGATAACAATAACTGTTGCCGCGCCTGCGATGCAGCTGTCATGTATTCATCATAATTACCCGGGTAAATACGCAGCTCGCCATAATCCAGATCCGCCATATGGGTACACACCATGTTCAGGAAGTGTCGATCATGTGAGATGATGATCATGGTGCATTCGTGCTCGTTAATGACACCTTCAACCCAGCGAATGGCATTGATATCCAGATTATTGGTTGGCTCATCCAGCAGGACAATATCGGGGTCCGCAAACAGGGCCTGGGCCAGTAGAACACGCAACTTCCAGCCGGGAGCAATGGATTTCATCAGACCATCGTGACATGACTGCGGGATATCCATGCTGAGCAGAAGTTCCCCGGCATTTGCTTCTGCGCTGTAGCCATCCAGCTCGGCGAATTGGCTTTCAAGGTCGCCGGCACGCATGCCATCTTTTTCGCTCAATTCACTTTGGCTGTAAATAAGATCGCGTTCTTCCTTGATCTTCCACAACTTTTCATATCCCATCATAACGGTATCCAGCACCGTATGTTCTTCAAAGGCAAAGTGATCCTGACGCAGCTTTCCTACACGTTGATGCCGGCCGATGCTCACATGCCCTGCAGTCGGTTCCAGATCGCCACCCAGAATTTTTATCAATGTGGACTTGCCACAACCATTCGCACCAATCAGGCCATAGCGGTTGCCATCACCGAATTTTACCGAGATATTTTCAAACAGGGGTTTTTCCCCGAATTGCATGGTAATACCGGACGTAGAAATCATGAGCTGTTCCCCGTGAGAAAGGATTAAGTGAGGTTGATTTTGAAGAGTGGCGCAGCTTAGGGCCTGTTAACACAAAATCCAAGTGCAGCAATGTGTCCTTTTTTTTGAGGCGCTGCAAGGCATTTCAAACGTTAAGGGCTCAACGGAGGTTGATCGAGCCTGTCTCACAGATAGATTGCCATCAGGGGAAGCGGGGTATTATGATTCGGGCATTGGATCGATAAGGTCTGGAGGTGTACATGAGTGAAGATATCAAAACGCATGTAAAGGATACGCAAACGTGGATGCGGCTGCCGTTTATGCTGTTGTTCGGGATTATCTATTGGGTGGTAGAAATTATCCTGATTGCTGTGATTCTTTTCCAGTTTCTGTTCAAACTATTTGCCGGCAACACCAATGATCGTGCCCTGAGTCTGGGTGGCCAACTTTCCACCTTCGTCTATCAGATGCTGAATTACCTGACCTTTAACACGGAGGAGCGCCCCTATCCATTTTCAGACTGGCCCTCTGAAAAGGCTGAGGGTGAGCCTGCCGACGAACCAGCCCCTGAGCCTGAAAAGGCGGAAATACCTGCAGAAGAAACAAAACCCGAAACAGACAAAGCCAGTGAAGCTGAAACTTCCGGGGAAGAAGAGGGCAAAGAGAAAAAGGACTCCTAGCGATATATTCCTGTCGCGCCTTGGAGGGTGAAACCCGTTAGTCCCTTGCTCCATCAACTCAGGAGGAGTTACGAACCTTACCTGCGTCCCGGGGTATCAGCTTGGTTCGTCCTCCTGATTATAATGCTCCTTTCAGTTCAGGCATGTAGCCCAAACGATTCCGGGCTGTCGCTTGCAAATGGCTGGGTGGCGGAAACCGTATCCGAAAATAGCGATCACTACCCGGACATGCTGGCCCTTTCCCCTGATGAAAATCATATATTCCAAAGTCTGGAAACCCGGGAGAATCTTCTCAGTCCTTCTCTGGCACGTCTTGATCTTCGTTCCGGCAAGCGTGATATTCTGATCTACGGCCTGGCGCGAGCAGACGGCCTCAAGCAGGCAGCAGATGGCAGTTTGTGGCTGGGTGAAGAACGTGAAGATGGCCTGATTTGGCGCATCAACTCGCCCGAATCACTTCCTCCCGGACAACGGATTGATCGGCATCAATTGAGAAGCAGTCACCCTGATATCCGGGCTATATTAGCCGCAGGTCGGTTTGCACACGAGGGCATGGCTTTTTCAAAAGACGGGCGCTATCTCTACCTTGCCGATGAGTGGAAGGAGGGATGCCTGTTCCGTTTTGAATTGGCTACTTCAAAATTACAAGTGCTTCACAAGAAGAAAGGCTGGTTGCTTATTAAAAGACCGGAATCAGCCAGAGTGGAAGCCGAAAGGTTGCATGGGCAGATGTTCGTGCGAATCGAGGATATGGAGACTCTGCCGGATGGACGTATTCTGATGGCAGAAACAGGCGATGAGAAAATACCGGGCAAAATTCTGACTCTGAAGGATGATTCAACCGGCCCGGAGATAGGGGTATACCTGAAGAATGCACGCCTTCACCATCCTGATAATCTGGAGTGGGATAATCGGCGCTCAAAACTATGGGTTACGGATGACAGCGACCCGTCTCTGCTCTGGACGTGGGATGGTGAGAAGCTGTATGAAATTGCACGCCATGATTGGGCAGAAATTACCGGCGTTGAGTCGACAACAGATGGTAGTGTCTTTATCAACCTGCAACATAGGAAATTCGGGCAGGATCTGACACTTCGACTCCAGGAGAAATAATGGAGGTCTGGCTGCAAATCGTTGTCCGCCAAGCCATTCTCTACAGCCTTCCTGTTGTCATTTCCCTTTCGCTTGTCGGCGCTGTCGAGGCCGCAAGTATGCCGGAAAAGAAACGCCCCAAACAATTTTTTTACCCGCTCGGATGGGGCGGGGTATGGTGGCCTCTTATTGCCTCAATAAGTATGCACCGCGCAGTCATTATCGCCCTGCCCAAACCAGCATCGCACGGCGTAAGGCCTGCCCTGATAAGGCTATGCAGTCATATCCTGCTTGCCGCCATCGGCTGGCTGTTGTATCTCTGGGCGATTGGATTCCAACAAGCTGCAGGCCTGCCTCCCCTGCACTTCTGGTGGGCCAAGGTTCTGATGTTTTTCAACCTTTGCATGCTGGCCATGCACGCTCTACCCGTACCCGGGATGCTGGCCGGAGAATGCCTGCGCTCTTCAAGGCTTGGTAAACGCCTTCCATCCTGGTGGGAGAAACACGAGGTCTGGTTATTTACATTTCTGGCCGCTAGCCCTCTGCTGGATATTTTGCCCGGAGACTATTTGATTTATCCGGTTTACGAGCCCCTGGCCAGCCTGGCTGATCGGATCTGGCACTAGACAGCCCATATTTTTCATGAAATTGGGGATATTTATCTCCAACCCATTGTTACCCATAAGAAAAATAATTGTGCATATCTGTTCTCATGAAAAATGCGGCTAATCCACCTGAAAAAAACGAACCAGCAGATCAATAAATCCGGCTTGCGCGGACAGTGGCTTACCCACCGATATTTCCATCCCTTCGGCACAAAATTGCTCAACGGTATCAAGCAGGCTGGCATAACTCTTTCCCGGAAAAATCAGTGCCGGCTGCAAGGCCACAGGGCCAACCTCTTCCTCCTGCCATAGTTTCAGCACATCCTTCACATTCGGTGATCTATGCAAAGCAGCTATGGCAGGCAGGGGCAATCGCCGGCTGCGCTTATAGAGGGCTGCAACGAATTTCTGCATGCCACTAAAGCGATATGGAGCCAGTATTACTGCCTTTGCCCGGGCATCCAAATCGCGGACAGCAGTTGTAAGTATCACAGCAAGATCATCTGCGTATGTCGTCAGGGAAGGCAGAAGCTGCCAGTTGGAGCGCTCGGCCATCGTTCGCACATCTTCGCTGACGTGTTTCCCCTCTCCCAGGAATAAGGGCAACACACGCCCCCCCTTTGTGACTTCCTCTTCATTCAGGAAATGTATGCGTACCGGCTTATTCAGCTTTACTGCCACTGCAGAGGCCAGTTCTCCGGCCGCTTTTTTGTAAGCCTCGTCCGGCGAGCCGTGGGCAA
>JBHHTX010000120.1:0-5311 GCA_046753585.1 Mariprofundaceae bacterium | reverse complement strand
GCCGTTGTTATTGGCGGAGGTAACATTTTTCGTGGTATCAAGGGCACAACCGTAGGTATGGATCGGGCCAGTGCTGATTATATGGGAATGCTCGCCACCATCATGAATGCCATTGCAATGCAGGATGCTATTGAACGCCTGGGAGAGGCGGTGAGGGTGGTTTCAGCCTTGACGATCAAGGAGGTAGCCGAGCCTTATATTCGCCGCCGGGCAGTTCGCCATCTTGAAAAGGGGCGCATAGTTATTTTTGCTGCCGGTACGGGGAATCCCTATTTTACAACTGATACAGCCGCTAGCCTGCGTGCAATGGAGATTGATGCCAGGATGGTTATCAAGGGTACAAAGGTAGACGGCGTTTATTCGGCAGACCCTGCCATTGACCCGAAAGCCCGGCGTTATGAAATTATCAGCTTTAGTGAGGCCTTGAATCAGAAACTAGCTGTCATGGATGCAACTGCACTTTCATTATGCCGGGACAACAATATGCCCATCATCGTTTTCAATGTGGCCACCCCGGGTAATATCATCCGGCTTATGAATGGAGAGTCGATCGGTACACTTATTCGAGAGGAGTCTGCTGATGTTAAATGATGCGGAACGCAGGATGAAAAAAAGTTTGCAGGCTTTGCAGGAAGAGCTTGCAGGAATTCGTACGGGCAGGGCAAGTATAGCCCTTTTAGATCATGTTATGGTTCCTTACTATGGTGCAGATGTGCCCATTAACCAGGTGGCAAACCTTTCGGTTCCTGAAGCAAGAATAGTTGTTATCTCTCCCTGGGAAAAAAATCTAATTTCAGTTATTGAGAAGGCCATTATGACTTCAGATCTGGGCATTACCCCTAGCAATGATGGAGAAGTGATTCGTCTTAATCTTCCCGAGCTTACTGAAGAAAGAAGACGTGAACTGGTCAGGCAAGTAAAGAAACTGGCCGAACAGGACAAGGTTGCGATACGCAATATCCGCCGAGATGCCAACGACAAGGTGAAAGCCCAGGTGCGGGATAAAGACCTGTCTGAAGACGATGGCAAGCGTTTGGAAGAAAAGATCCAACGCTTGACTGACCGCTATGTTAGAGAAGTTGACAAGATCGTTGAACATAAAGAAAAAGACATCTTAACGGTGTAATGGCTGAGCTTGAAAGGAAGCCAGGCCACGTCGCTATCATCATGGATGGCAACGGGCGCTGGGCCAGCAGCCATGGCCTGCCAAGATTGGAGGGTCATCGCCAGGGCGCAAAGGTGGCTCGGGAGGTTGTCGAGTGGGCGGCGAATAGTAATATTAGACAAATTTCCCTCTTTGCGTTTTCCACCGAGAACTGGGCCAGACCCGAGGCCGAAGTCAAGGGTTTGATGAGTCTTCTAACGGCACTTTTAACCACACAAATACCGGAGATGAAAAGACAGGGGGTTCGTTTGCGAACCATTGGATTGCTGGAGGCGCTGCCGTTAACGGCACGCAAGGTAATTGAGCGAGCCCGTCAGGCCACAAGCCATAACAGCCACATAGACCTGGTTCTTTGTTTAAGTTACGGCGGCCGGCAGGAAATCATTGAAGGTGCGCGAAAAGTGGCAAAATGGGCAATGGCAGAACCCTCTCCTGAACAGGCACTGGCAAATCTGAATGTCGAGGCCTTCCGGAAATTTCTCTGGTGTAGTGAACTGGAACCGATAGACCTTCTGATTCGGACGGGCGGGGAAAGGCGAATCTCAAACTATTACCTTTGGGATGCTGCTTATGCGGAACTCTATTTTTGTGAAAAATTCTGGCCGGATTTTACTGAAGGTGATTTTCACATTGCCATGTCTGATTATGCCAGCCGAGAAAGGCGGTTTGGCCTGACAAGTGGACAAATGAACGGGCAGGATAAAACCGGATGAGTAAACTGTCCAAGAGATTCCTTACTGCCATGGTTTTGATTCCTCTGGCTGTATGGTGGCTTTTATATATGCCTTCACCATGGTTCGAGTGGGTTTTGCTTGCTGTTGCCATAGTGGCAAGTGTTGAGTTATTTCGCTTGATTGGCCTGCCCGCCCAATTCGCCTTTTCCGTTTCAGCCCTTGCTGCTCTGGCTCTACTTGTTCTGGGCAAGCAACCCTTAAGTGCACTTGTTCTTCTTTTGTTTGTCTGGCTTCTTCTTTCTGGTTTTTCTATTACTGGGAACGGTTTGCCTGAGCGTTTTAGACAATTGACCCATGCCCAATGGATGTTTATCTGGCTATTTCTATGTGTCTGGGCTATTTCGGAAATTCATGCACATTCGAATGGACATATCTTCATTGCTATTGCCTGCGCAGGCATCTGGGCTGCAGATACCGCCGCCTACACAATCGGAAAGAACATGGGCAAACATAAGCTTTGCCCCCAAATCAGTCCGGGAAAGACTGTTGAAGGCTTGCTTGCTGCCTTCGCATTTGGGGTCCCCCTGGCCACAGTGATGTGGACATGGTTGCTGCCAACATCCCTTTTGAAGTCATTTGTGCTGGCCATACTTCTTGTCACAGCCGGAGTTGTCGGAGATCTGGCCGAGTCTGCATTAAAAAGAAGTGTTGGTGTTAAGGATAGCGGCTCATTGCTACCAGGCCATGGAGGCGTTCTCGATCGTATTGATGCAATGATTGTGGCCTTGCCTGTTACCTGCATGGTCTGGATATCGATTTAATGCGTTTGACACTTCTCGGTGCGACAGGCTCAGTTGGTGCAAGCGCTGTTGATGTTATGTTGAGGCATCCTGATTTGATGACTGCGTTTGCTCTGGTTGGTCATAGCAATGTGCAGCGTATACTGGAATTAGTCGCATTGCTGGCGCCAGAATGGGTTGTCATGACAGATGAGAATGCTGCCCTTGAATTGAAAGGGCAGCTTCCTCCGAATGTCAGGCTGGATGCGGGAATGGATGCTGCTGTAGCAGCAGTTGAGGCTGTAGAAACCGATGTGGTTTTGGCAGCGATGGTTGGGTCAGCAGGTCTTCCGGCTACACTTGCGGCTGTCAAGGCAGGAAAAAAGGTCTGTTTGGCAAACAAGGAAACCTTGGTGACTGCAGGTCATATCGTCATGCGAGCTGCAGCCGACTCAGGAGCAGAAATTATACCGGTGGATTCTGAGCATGTGGGTGTCGCCCAGTGCCTGCAGGGACATGACAGGCATTCAATTGAAAAGATTGTGCTTACAGCCTCGGGCGGGCCGTTTCTGGACAGGGGTATTGAGAGTTTGCACTCAATCAAGCCGGCAGAGGCCATTGCCCATCCAAACTGGAATATGGGCGCAAAGATCAGCGTTGATTCTGCCACGATGATGAACAAGGCACTTGAATTGATTGAGGCTAAATGGCTGTTTGATATACTTCCCGAAAAACTGGGAGTGTTGATTCATCCTCAGAGCATTGTGCATGCTCTGGTTCACTATCGAGATGGGTCAGTTATGGCACAGTTGGCCGAGCCAGATATGCGCGCACCTGTTGCCTATGCCCTGCAGGCCAGCCCCCGCATTCAATCCGGTACTGCTACGCTTGATTTAAGCAAACACGGACGACTTGAGTTTTTTCCGGTAGATTTGGATCGTTTTCCGGCCATGAGTCTCGTTCGCACCGTCATGGGTGGGAAGGCTTCACTCGCAATCGCCTTCAATGCTGCCAATGAAGTGGCTAATCGGGCTTTTCTGGAGAATAAATTGTCGTTTACGGCTATTGTACATCTTGTTAGCGAGGTTCTGGAGGAAACAGAAAATATGAATGCCGCTGATCTGGAAACCGTTTTTTTTCTTGATGCCGAAGCGCGGCGGGCAGCCGATTTGAAGCTTATGGCTTCACCATTTAGCAAATGGAGGAAGAGTTGATAGAGACCATGTATACAGTAGGTGCATTTCTCGTTGCTTTGGCCCTGTTAATTACAGTGCATGAGTTTGGACATTTTATTGTGGCCCGAAAGCTAGGCGTAAAGGTGGAGAAATTCTCCATTGGCTTTGGACGTTCCTTATTCTCTTGGAGAAGCCGGGATGGGGAGGTTGAATTTGTTATTGCCGCAGTTCCTCTCGGCGGCTACGTCAAAATGCTGGGTGAGCAGGGAAGTGAAGTTGATCTGTCCGAAGAGGAAAGAAAGCGAGCCTTTGATGTACAGGCGGTGTGGAAAAGGGCGTCCATAGCTGTTGCCGGTCCGGCCTTTAATGTGTTTTTTGCTATTGTTGCCTATATGTTGACTGGCTGGCTAGGTCAACAGGTGATTCCGCCAGTTGTAGGCTCAGTTTATCCGGCCTCTGCTGCGGAGCAGGCCGGGCTACGTTTGGGCGATCAAGTAAAGAGTCTTAACGGCACTGCTATCCACTCATGGCGAGAGGTGGAGGAGTTGTTGAGGGTCCATTTGGGAGAGAAGGTTGATATGCAGGTGTCACGTGATGAAAATGATCTGCAGCTACAGGTGTTCTTGCCCGAGGTTGAGGGCGAGCCTTTATTAACCGATGTGTCGTCTGAATCACTTGGCGCAGGCCCGGGTATGCGCGTCAAGATCGCTTCAGTTGTTCCGGATTCACCTGCTGATCGTTCGGGACTAATGGAAGGGGACAGTGTAGTACAGCTTGAAAGTTTACCTGTTGATAGTGTGCGTAATTTTATCCGGGAAATAAGAAAAAATGCCGGCAAGCAAATTACCCTTGGTATTAAGCGCGATGGGAAATTATTGAATGTGGAAATCATGCCTGAGGATGCAGGGCAGAGTCAGGGTCGAATAGGGGCGCAGCTGCTGGCTGAAGCCCTTCAGCCTCCTGTTATGTACCGAATGGGCTTCGTGGACGGTTTTGTCTACGGCTTCAGCCGCACCTACGAAATTACAGCGCTAACACTTGAAATGTTTGGAAAAATGTTGAGCGCAGCCATTTCACCTGAGAATCTTGGTGGACCTATTGCCATCGCCCAGTTAGCAGGAAAAACAGCGGCACTTGGTCTGGTTGCCTTTTTATCTTTTCTGGCCCTTGTATCGGTAAACCTGGCGGTCATTAATTTATTGCCCGTTCCTGTTCTTGATGGTGGTCAACTTGTCTATCTGGGGATAGAAAAAATACTGGGCAAACCATTGAGTCCCAAAATTATGGAGCGCACCCAGTTAGTCGGTATTGCCTTGCTGGCAATGCTAATGGTTTTTGCATTTTACAACGATTTGCTGCGATGGTTCAGGGGATAAAAGTGGGCAATTTGCGATTTTGTCTCAAACTGCTTGCTCTTGCAGTGACTTTCACGAGCTTCGCCACCTTACAGGCTCAGGCAGATGAACCCGGCTTCAGGACAAATGTTGTTTCAAGGATTGAGGTGAGAGGAAACCGCCA
>JBHHTX010000119.1:0-5441 GCA_046753585.1 Mariprofundaceae bacterium | reverse complement strand
GGTCGGAAACCCCCGTAAACTCCTTGATTTCCCCTTGCATGGCCTTTGCATACAATCCCTTCACATCCCTTCTGGCACATTCATTAAGGCTGGCATTCACATAAATCTCGATAAAGGAACCTTTTCCGCCAACTTCCTCCACCATGGCACGAACCTGGCCCCTGGTTTCACGGTATGGGGAGATAGCCGCCGTCATCACGGGTACATCATTTTTGACCAGAAGCTGGCATATCCAGCCGATACGCAAAATATTCGTATCCCGATCTTCTCTTGAAAAGCCCAGCCCTTTGGACAGATGCGTACGGATCACATCTCCATCAAGAATTTCAACATTGGAGACATCCAGTTTTTTCAACTCGGTATGCAGACAATCGGCGATTGTACTTTTTCCCGCTCCTGACATGCCGGTAAGCCAGATCGCAAATCCTTTTCTCACACTCAAGACACAACCTCCTGAACACATCCATAATAACTCCTGTACCACGACACAAAGGCAGCCAGACCATCCTTCATCGAGGTGCGTGGATTGTAGCCAAATTCACGCCTCATCTCAGAAATATCCGCATGAGTGGAGGGTACATCACCCGGCTGCATGGGATACATCTCTTTCACTGCTGTTATACCCAGTAAACCCTCCAATATCTCAACAAAATATCCAAGGGAAACTGGTTGATCATTGCCAATATTATAAAGGTGAAATGGTACGCCAGCCCGATCCTTGCCAGGAGGTCTGGCCCGAACAGCAAGTACGCCATCCACTATATCCGAGATAAAGGTAAAATCCCGTTTCATCTCGCCATGGTTGAAGAGTTTAATAGGCCTGCCGGCAAGGATATCCCTGCTAAAGGAAAAGTAGGCCATATCCGGCCTTCCCCACGGCCCATAGACCGTAAAAAACCTTAAACCAGTGCTGGGAATACCGTACAAACGGGCATAACTGTAAGCCATAAGTTCGCCCGCTCTTTTTGTTGCTGCATAAAGAGATACCGGATGATCCACAGGGTCTGTTTCACTGAATGGTGTCTTCTTGTTTGATCCATAAACCGAGCTTGAAGAGGCAAATACGAGATGATTGATCTGATAATGCCTGCAGGCCTCAAGTACGGACAGGAACCCGACCAGATTACTGCCCGCATAGGAAAAGGGCTGCTCCAGTGAATAGCGCACCCCGGCCTGAGCCGCCAGATGAATCACTGAATCAGGCCTGTGTTCCGCAAACAAGGCATCAAGTTCCTGTAACTGTTCCAGATCCTGCTTGAAGAAATGAAAGTTGCTGTTTCTTTGTAAGCGTTTCAGACGATCCATTTTCAAATTAACATCGTAATAATCGTTCAAATTATCCAGCCCGATTACTTTATAGCCCTGTTTCAGCAACTCCCCGACCACGTGCATACCGATAAAACCGGCAGCTCCGGTCACCAGCACTGTTTCAGTGTTGTGCATCAGACCTGGCTCATCAGGAAACAAGCTTCCAGCTTGTTCCCTGAGGCCCATCTTCCAGGAGAACGCCCATATCAGCCAGTTTCTTGCGAATGTCATCAGCAAGACCAAAGTCACGTGCCTTTCTTGCCGCAGCTCTCTCGGCAATAAGCGTATTTATTTCTTCTGTATCAAGCTCATTGCCGTGGAACCAATGTTCCGGATCCCCCTCTAACAGGCCCAATATACTACTCAAGCTGTAAAATTCTGTAGCCAGAGATGAAACATCTCTGCCAGCATCCAGAAACGTGTTCATCTCCCGGCACAAATCAAACAATACGGCCACTGCCTCGGTAGTATTGAAATCATCATTCATGGCCTCATGAAATCGCGCGGTATAAGAAGAGGATGATACCTCTCCCGCACACTTAATCTCTTTCTCCACGCCGGAAGCAAGGCGTCTTTTAGTCTCATAAAGCCGATTCAGGCTGCTTTTCGCCACATCCAGGGCCGCGTCGGAAAAATCCAGAGGTGAACGGTAATGTGTGCCAAGGACAAACATGCGCAGTACTTCCGGCGAATAACGTTCAACAACCTCGCGGATCGTAAAAAAATTACCCAGGGACTTTGACATCTTTTCGGCATTGATGTTCACAAAACCGTTATGAATCCAATAGTGGGCAAAATCCCCATCGTTGGCGGCCCTGGCTTGAGCGATCTCATTCTCGTGGTGCGGAAATCTGAGATCCATGCCGCCGCCATGAATATCAAAGCTTTCACCCAGGTGGGCACAGCTCATAGCAGAGCATTCGATATGCCAGCCCGGCCGACCCTTTCCCCAGGGTGAATCCCATGCCGGCTCACTCGCTTTAGCCTGTTTCCACAACACAAAATCCAGCGGGTCGCGCTTTCCTGTATCGACTTCAACCCGGCTGCCGGATTCAAGTGCATCAATGTCTTTTCCGGACAGGCGACCGTATGTATCAAATTTGCGAACTGAATAAACTACATCACTACTTTCAGCCAAATAGGCATAGCCGCGCTTAATCAATGCATCAATCATGGCAATGATGTCAGCCATATGCATGGTGGCTCGGGGTTCATCTGTTGGTGGAAGACAATTCAGGCCCTTCATATCCTTATGAAAGGCGGCAATCATTCCGTTGGTGAGATCAGAGCATGATACTCCCTGTTCACTGGCGCGCCTGATAATCTTGTCGTCTATATCCGTGAAATTACGGATATAGTTCACCTTATAACCAAGCTGATTCAGCCAGCGATAGATGATATCAAAAGCAATCATTACCCTGGCATGCCCGACATGGCAATAGTCGTAGACAGTGACGCCACAAACATACATACCGACCTGTCCCGCAACAAGCGGCATAAACGGCTCTTTTCTTCGTGTCAGGCTGTTATAGATATTTAGACTCATAGCGATAAGCGCCTGATACTATCATCAAGATGTGTGCCTGTTCCTTCCTTGCCCAGAAAGGCAATAACCTGATTCATTTGAGGGCCGGATGAAGCTCCGGTTAACGCCACCCGCAAGGGCAGGAAAAGAGCCTTCCCTTTACACCCGGTTTTGGCCTTTACCGATTTTGTCCAGGCTTGCCAGTCCGGCTCATCCATTTTCGACCAGATATCCCCGGCTTCCTTGAAAAAATCAGGGCCGGTCTCTTCCAGTATGCGCATTGCGGCCTCATCCATTTCGGCACTGGCATCAAGCAGCCGTTTGAAACCCTTTGCATCCTCCACCCTGTTCAGATTGGGCCCAATCAAGGATGCAAAGGCCTGTAAGCACTGTTTATCTGTATCCGGAAAAAACGGCTGAATCAGCGCCGCAAGATCTTCAGTGGAAAGACCATGTAACAGATGTGTATGCCAGCGCCACAATTCATCATCCGACCAACGTACAGATGCCTTTGAGATATGTTCGGCCTCAAAGCAGACGGCAAGTTCCTCTGCCTTCAGGATAACTTCTGACAGGTTCGGATATCCAAGCCTGCCCATGGTCTGCATCAAGGCGGCTGGCAAAAGCCCGTCTTCTCGTAATTCGGCCACACTATGGCCTCCACTACGTTTGGAAAGCTTGGCACCATCCTGACCCAACAACAAACCATGATGGAAATACATAGGCACATTCAAATCGAGATGTTCCAGCAACCAGACCTGATAGGCGGAATTTGTCAAATGATCATCACCACGCAAAACATGTGTAATACCATCAATGGCATCATCAACAGCATTGGGCAATAAAAAGGTAAATGAGCCATCGGAGCGAACCACGACAGGATCATCAAGATCACGGCAGCCAAAATGCACATCACCGCGCAATGCATCCGGTACCCTGACCTCGCCCTCATCCGCATGTACAGCCAGTCGCCAGACAAAAGGGTTATTCTTAGCCTGTTGCAAGGATTCGTTCACTGACAGCGTTCGGCAGCGACCCGTATAACGTGGTGGCAAACCACGTGACGCAGCCAGCTTCCGATCCAGACTCAGCTGATGCTCGCTGCAAAAGCATCGGTATGCTTTATCCTGAGCTACCAATCCTTCCAGTGCTTCCCAATGTTTGGTATGGCGTTCAGACTGAAAAAGCGCATCACCATCCCAGCCCAGCCCCAGCCAGCGTAAATCTTCCTGAATTGAATGAGCATGTTTCATCTCTGACCTGTTCCTGTCAGTATCTTCAAAACGCAAGAGGAAACGCCCGTTATATCTTCTGGCGTATAACCAATTAAGCAGGGCTGTACGCACATTGCCAAGATGCATAGATCCGGTTGGAGAGGGAGAAAAGCGGGTGGTAATAACCATCAGGCTGCGAAAGCTGACGATGCCTTTATGAGTGTCAAGGGATAGGCCATATCAGCCTGGATTTTTCATGAGATTGCGGATATATGTCGCAGAACAGGTATTCCAGGAGAAGTTCTCAGGTGAAAAAGCATGGCTTTAGCTATGGCCTTGAGACTCAAGGCTTCGATCTGGTGCGGCTGGGCAAGCCAGATGCCGCAAAAAACATAACGTCATTTGAGAAAAGTGAATATTTGTCACCAACACATTGTTATCCATAAAAAAATAATTGCGCCTATCTGTTCTCATGAAAAATGCGGGTTAGCTTGAAGTATTCATTTATCCGCCGGCATAATGAGCATGAACTCATCCTTGTGCACATAACCAAGCTCACGGTGCGCAAGCTCCTCCAGGGCATCAGGATCATTACGCAGGCGCAACACCTCTTTTGCCAGCAACTCGCGCTGTTCTCGCAAGGATTGTACTTCCAGCTGCAGTGCCTCGAAGGCCTGTTGCTCCTGCCGAAAAACAAGGTAACCATAATCGGAAAAGACCAAATCATATACCATGTAAACCAGAATCAGGCTGGCAAGACTCCAGCCCAGCAATTTAAGAAGCATTTGAAATCACCAGATACACTGTTCGGCACAAGCCTGTCGGCAATGACCTAAGCTGAACTATTCATGAATCGCTGCCCAGCCACTCCGCATGAAGGCAGCATGCCCGGCATATCGAGCCTGATCCCCAAGCTCTTCTTCGATGCGCAGTAACTGATTATATTTTGCCATGCGATCTGATCTCGAAGCTGAACCTGCCTTGAGCTGGCCACACCACAAAGCAACTGCTACATCAGCAATGGTATAATCCTCAGTCTCGCCGGAGCGGTGAGACATCATGCAGCGATAGCCCGCATTGGTAGCCATAGTCACGGCAGTTTGTGTCTCGGTTAAGGTACCAATCTGATTCGGTTTCACCAACAGAGCATTACCGATGCCCTGTCTAATCCCTTCTGCCAGTATCGCAGGGTTGGTCACAAAAATATCATCACCAACAAGCTGTACCTTATCTCCCAAACGTTGAGTCATCACCTCCCAGCCATCCCAGTCATTCTCAGCCAAACCATCCTCAATCGAAATAATGGGATACTGTTTGGTGAGCGATTCCAGCCAGTCCACCATGCCTTCTGAATTCAGTTTTCGATTTTCACTGGCAAGCACATATTCACCATC
>JBHHTX010000118.1:0-5447 GCA_046753585.1 Mariprofundaceae bacterium | reverse complement strand
CCTATTTCACCCCGTAGCCAACCGATCATCCGATAGCCCGTTTCATGGGCAGGTGATGGGCGTGGCAGATGGCTGCGGCCAGCGCATCGGAGGCATCTTCCTGGGCCAGTTCAGGGAGCTTTAGCAATAGTTTGACCATATACTGTATCTGGTTTTTTTCGGCTCGACCGACTCCGGCGACAGTCTGTTTAATGCTAGTTGGTGAGTATGGTGTGACAGGCAAGTCGCCTTGCGTGCAGGCAGTAATCAGGGCGCCTCTCGCCTGTCCGAGTTTCAGTGCCGAGGCTGCATTTTTCGCCATAAATACGTCTTCCATCGCCACCTCCTCTGGTTCGTACTTATTAATGATCGCCCGTAAACCTTCGAACAGTTCATTCAGCTTTCCTGAGAATGACTTTTGCTTCGGTGCAATTAAGCCATTGTCAATATGGCTGAGTCTACCTTTATGTACTTCAATCAGGCCATAGCCTGTGCATCGTGAGCCGGGGTCAACGCCAAGGATCCGTATCAAGCCGAGATTCTCATCATTTCCTCGTCGGAAATATCAAAGTTGGCGTACACATTCTGGACATCATCCAGATCTTCCAGTTTTTCGATAAGGTTCAGTAAGGATTCCGCCGTACTTCCCTCAACGTGAATAGTATTTTCCGGGATCCATGCTATTTCAGCCAGTTGAGGGTTCATGCCTGAGGCCTCAATGGTATCCTGCAAGTTCGGAAAGTTTGCAACATCACTTGTTACCTCGATGGTTCCATCTTCAGGCTTATCTTCAATATCTTCAGCACCAGCCTCGAGTACCAGCTCCATCAGCTCATCCTCGTTTACTTTACTGCGGTCGAAAACGAAGATGCCTTTCTGATGAAACATCCAGGCAACACATCCGGCTTCACCCAGGTTGCCTCCGTGCTTGTTTAAGGTGGAGCGGACATCGGATACTGTTCGGTTACGATTGTCTGTCATGCAATCCAGAAGGATGGCAATGCCGCCCGGGCCGTAACCCTCATAGCGTATTTCCTCAATGTTTGCACCTTCCAGGCCGCCGGCACCACGCTGGACAGCTCTTTCAATGTTATCCTTGGGCATGCTGGCGCTGCGCCCGGCAGTGATGGCTGCACGCAAGCGCGGATTTGCATCCGGATCCGGGCCTCCCAGTCTTGCAGCCACAGTAATTTCTTTAATATATTTGGTAAATAATTTTCCGCGCTTCGCATCTACTGCTGCTTTTTTATGTTTAATGCTGGACCATTTGGAATGTCCTGACATGTACGCCCCCGATCAGTCTCTGTTAACACCAATATGATGGCAAACAATAACATGGCGAACCACCCGCGAGAAAGCCTGATCTTGCTACCATCCGGATGCTGGTTTATGGCGAAATTGCCATGAAGGCTGATATGTTGCCAGAGGGGTAGAAGAAATAGCGAGGGTCCGGGTGTTCTCATGTAAGTCACTGCCGTATTTTTCGACCAACGGCGAAACTATGGAAGAAGGTGGCTGCATGAAAAATTGCATTGTTTTCATTGCCTTGATTTTACTGATTGGCATCTCAATTTACTCAAATGTCTCGTCTGCGACCGAGCAACCGACAATTATTGAACTCACCCAGACCAGTTGTCAGTTTGTCGAGAGCGAGGGCGAGGATCACGGCTTTGTGAGTAAAGGCGCTGAAGATTGCCATCTGATTAACAGCGAAACAGGAAAAGCAAGATTAGCCAGTGCCAACATACTGAAATTAAAGGCGGGAGATTACATCTTCCGGGTGAAGAATGAGAATGTTCCCTACGATCTTGGTTTTTGGCTGCGCGGAAAAGGTCTTGGCAGATTAACGCTACCCGGGGTTTCGGGTGGAGGTATCAAACAGGGCAGGTCACGTGATTATCAGGTATCCCTGAGGGAAGGTGAATATCTTTATTCCTGCCCCTTGAATCCGACTCCCAATTACCGTCTCATTGTCAAACCATGAGCGAAAATAATAACCATGCGGCTAGGCTATCATTCAAACGGCTGCTACCCATCCTTATCCTGTCAGCAGGGGCGGCGGCATTTTTCGCCCTGGATCTGGGGCGCTACCTGAGTTTTTCTACCTTGCAGGAAAATCGTGTTTTCCTGCTGGACTGGGTAAGTACATATCCATGGATATCATCGTTAATCTATATTGGATTGTATATTCTGGTCGTCACATTTTCTCTTCCGGGAGGGGCTGTGATGACCATCAGCGGTGGTTTTCTCTTTGGTGCAGCATCCGGTGGTTTCTTTGCAGTAGCAGGGGCGACAGCTGGGGCCACTATCCTGTTTCTTATCGCCAAGACTTCAATTGGTGATTATCTTAAAAAAAAGGCCGGTCCGGGTATAAAAAAAATGCAGGCGGGTTTCACCAGGAATGCCTTGAGTTATCTCTTTGTGTTACGTCTGGTTCCAGTCTTCCCGTTCTTTCTTGTCAACCTGGCACCTGCACTTCTTGGCGTGAAATTACGTGTTTACCTGACAGCTACATTTTTTGGGATCATGCCTGCCACTTTTATCTTTGCCATGGTTGGTTCCGGTCTGGGCAGTGTGTTTGATCGTGGTGAATCTTTTTCGGTAACATCGGTGCTGACGCCGGAGGTTATTGCGGGTTTGGCAGGCCTTGCTTTGCTGGCTTTGCTACCGATTGTCTACAAGAAGATCAGGGCTGGGAAAGCATTGAATGGAGAGCCCTGATGACGGAATTAAATGTTGATATCTGCGTCATTGGGGCCGGCTCCGGCGGCCTTTCCGTAGCTGCAGGGGTATCACAAATGGGGGCCAGTGTGGTTCTTGTTGAAAAGGGTGCAATGGGTGGAGATTGTCTGAATACAGGTTGCGTGCCATCGAAGTCGCTGTTGGCTTCTGCGCATGTGGCCCGGACAATAGGTGAAGCCGAACAGTTCGGCCTGCAGGTTCCCGCTCCTGAAACAGTTTGGTCCACCGTACACAGGCATGTGCACGAGGTGATCGGGGCTATTGCTCCCAATGACTCACAGGAGCGATTCGAGGATATGGGTGTAAAGGTGGTTCGGGCCAGAGCCAGCTTTATTGATCGGCGGACCGTTGAGGCAGACGGGCAGAAAATCAGGGCGAAGTATTTTGTGCTGGCCACCGGCTCTTCAGCCTTTGTGCCGCCAATTGACGGTTTGGATGGAGTCAGTTATTTCACCAATGAAACCATCTTTGACAACAGGGAAGCCATCAAACACCTGATTGTTATCGGTGGCGGGCCAATTGGCATGGAAATGGCCCAGGCTCACCAGCGGCTGGGCTCAGAGGTGACGGTGATGGAGCTGGCCAGATTATTGCCTAAGGATGATCCGGATTTAACCAAGGTGCTTATTCAATACATGTCTGAAGAGGGGGTTCAGTTCCATGAAGGCGGGCGGAATCTCAAGCTTGAAAAAAAAGGGAGCTCAATTGTTGCAACTTGTGAGACTGCTGATGGAAAACAACAGGTTGAAGGATCCCATCTTCTGATCGCAACTGGCAGGAAGGCCAATGTAGACGGGTTGAATCTTGAGGCTGCTGATGTCGTGTATTCAGACAGAGGTGTGCAGGTCGATCCGCGTCTGCGGACAAGCAACAAACACATTTTCGCCGTTGGTGACGTTGCAGGCCCTTATCAGTTTACACACATGGCGGCTTATCAGGCCAGTATTGTTATTCGTAATATGCTGTTCCGGCTTCCGGCTAAAGTTGATTACTCCGCTGTCCCCTGGGTGACGTATACCGACCCTGAACTGGCCCATGTCGGCTTGACCGAGGCAGATGCAGAATCAAAAGGGCTCCAGACAAGGATTTTACGCTGGCCCTTTACCGAGAATGATCGCGCTCAGGCCGAGCGGAGAACCGAGGGGCTTGTAAAGGTTGTCACTTCAAAAAAAGGCCTGATTCTGGGGGCAAGCATAGTCGGCTTGCATGCCGGTGAGCTGATTCAACCCTGGGTGTTGGCAATCAGGCAAAAAATGAAAATCGGGGCGATGGCAAATATGATCGCACCTTATCCAACCCTTGCCGAGGTTAATAAACGTATTGCGGGCAGTTATTACACGGAAACTTTATTCAGCGAACGCACTCGAAAAATTGTGCGTTTTCTGCTCCGGTTTTCCTGATGGAACTTGCATGAGGTTTTCACTGCTTGTCTTTCTGGCTATCTCCTTTAATTGCGGAATCCTTTTGGCTGCAGAGCCGAACTGGGATGACTACTCACTGTTGCTGAAACGACATGTCAGTTCTGGAATAATTGAAGGCATTCAACTCCATGTTGTAGATTATGAGGCGATCAAAGATGATCCTCACTGGCCGAAGATCGTAAGGCTTCTTGAGGAATTTCCACCGGAACAGCTTGAAAACCGAAATGAGAAAATCGCCTTTTATATCAATGCCTACAATATTCTGGCAATCAAAATGGTAATCGATCACTGGCCGCTGAAAAGCATTAGGGATGTTGGCAGCCTGTTTATCCCGGTGTGGAAAAGACCAGCCGGAAAAATAGGGGGCATGGTCGTATCGCTTGATGATATTGAACATAAGATTCTACGCCCCATGCATGATCCCAGAGTGCACATGGCTATTGTTTGCGCCTCGATCAGTTGTCCGGATCTACGTAGAGAAGCATATCGTGCAGTACATATAAACGAGCAGCTTAATGATCAGAGTAGAGCTTTCCTTGCCAATCCAGGCAAGGGAGTCCGGGTGGAAGATGAGAGGATTTTTGTATCGAAGATATTTGACTGGTTTGAAGAAGATTTTGATAATACTGGAGGTGTTTCCGCCTTCATGGCACATCATTACCCTGACTTGCCATTAAAACTACCGACAAGGGCCACATTACCCTACAACTGGAATCTGAACACAAAGTTATAGCCTAGTTGATTTTAGACACACCAAAAGCCAAAGAAGTTGATTTTGTCTGGTAATCCTCTATACATTAGGAGTTTATTTATTTTCAGGGGAGGTCAACTATGAAAAAGCTTATTTTTATCGCCGCCATATGGATGTTTACAGCCAGCTATGCATTGGCAGGGGGCTTTATGCTTCCTGAACAGGGAGCCAAATCAACAGGTTTTGCTAACGCCTTTACCGCTGTGGCCGATGATGCGTCAGCGCTGTGGTACAACCCTGCCGGTATTTCTTTTCAGGAGGGAACTGTCATCACTCTGGGTGCCGACGCAGTGATACCAACCAACGAGTTTACGCCCGTAGGTGGTGCTACTTTTGGCACCAAGAGCCAGACATTCTTCATTCCTCATGCTTATATCAGCTATAATCCGGGTTCAGATGTTTCGTTTGGTATCGGAATCAATTCACCCTTTGGCCTGACCACAGACTGGGTTAATTCAGGTGCATCGTTTACCTCTCTCAACCCGCTCCTGACCCCGCCACCCGTGTTTGCCGCACTTGCGCCTGCAACTGTGACTTTTTCCGAGCTGAAGATG
>JBHHTX010000117.1:0-5453 GCA_046753585.1 Mariprofundaceae bacterium | reverse complement strand
CAAAAATTCTATCCTGACCTGTCTGCCAAGGCACAGGCAGGAAATGGCAGTAATAATTATGATGCTCTGTCTGACCGAACCAATATCGTGGTTGTCGCAGATGAAGCACACCGCAGTCAATATGGGTTCACAGGCAAAGTCGATGACGAAGGCAATATTAAATATGGCAATGCCAAACATTTAAGAGATGCCTTGCCGCATGCGTCATTCATTGGCTTTACAGGTACACCGATTGAAAAAGAAGACAGAGATACGCAGCAGGTCTTTGGAAACTATATCGACGTTTATGATATTGCTCAGGCTGTCAAAGACGGGGCGACTGTTCCACTAAGCTATGAAAGCCGATTGGTGAAGATTAAATTCAATGAGGCGGCTTCCAAACAGATTGATGCTTTGGTTGATAATATCAAAGGTGCAACCGATGAGCAGCTTGAGAAATCGAAGAAGAAGAATGCACAGGTTAATGCCATTGTCGGACATCCAGACCGATTAGAAGATATTGCCAAAGATATAGTCACGCACTTTGAAGCAAGGCAGGAAGTGTTTGAAGGCAAGGGTATGATTGTCTGTATGACTCGCCAGATTGCGGTTGATTTGTATGCACAGATTACAGCGTTGAAACCTGATTGGCATGAGGCTGATTTAGATAAAGGTGCAATCAAGGTGGTGATGACCAGCTCATCGGATGACCCTGCAAGCTTCCAACCGCATCATACCAACAAGAAAGACCGTAAAGCTTTGGCAACACGCCTTAAAGATGCCCATGACCCATTAAAACTGGTGATAGTGCAATCTATGTGGCTCACAGGCTTTGATGCTCCACCACTACATACGCTTTATATAGATAAGAAAATGCAGGGTGCAGCTTTGATGCAGGCTATCGCAAGGGTGAATCGGGTTTATAAAGATAAACCTGGTGGCTTGATTGTCGATTATATCGGCATTGGTCAGGACTTACGCAAAGCTATGCAAATTTATGTTGAGAGCGGTGGTCATGGTGAAGTCGCTCCTGATATTAAAGAAGTGATTGCTGGCATGATGAGCAAGTTTGAGGTTGTGGAGCAGATGTTTCATGGTTTTGAATATGGGACATATTTCAAAGCCGAAACAGGTGATAGGCTAAAGATATTGCTTGCGGCTCAAAATTTCATTCTGGTTGATGAAGAATTAAAAGACCGTTTCATGGCTGAAGTAACCGCACTATCCAAACTCTATGTGATGGCAGTGCCAAGTTATGAAGCTGAAAAAATAAAAGATGATGTAGCTTTCTTTCAAGCCATTAAATCACGCATCAGTAAATTCTTATCTGATGGCGGTGGCGGTGGTGTATCAGATAAATACGTTGACTCAGCCATAAAACAGATTGTTGATGATGCACTCGCCAGTGATGGTGTTGTTGATGTCTTTGAGGCTGCTGGCGTGAATACACCTTCTTTGGATATTTTATCTGAAGAGTTCCTGCTTGAAGTGAAAAATATGGAGCATAAGAACCTTGCCTTTGAGCTGCTTCGCAGGCTGCTTAATGAAGAAGTGAAAGTCAGAAAGCAGAAGAATATGACGCAGGGCAAAAAATTCTCTGAAATGCTATCCAGCGTAATTAAACGCTATCATAATAATCAGATTGATACGGCTCAGGTGATTCAGGAACTATCTGAACTAGCCAGAGATATGAAGCTGGAAGATAGCAAAGCAGATGAACTGGGGTTAACACCCGAAGAGTATGCTTTTTACTCTATCCTTGCCCAAAATGATTCAACTTCATTCTTGGAAGACCACAAGATGAAAGAGCTGATTCATCGCATTGTGGAAATCATCCGTAAAAATGCCACGGTAGATTGGAACAGGCGTGATGATGTAAAGGCGAAGCTTCGCCTGTTAGTGAAGAAAGTGCTGATGCGTTATGGCTATCCGCCTGATTTAGCTAAGATAGAAGCAGACCGAGTGCTTGAGCAAAGTGACTTATTGGCGAGTGAGTTTTCTAGCTAGTGAGTCGTACTAATTATGCCTTTGCATTAGGTGGCTTTGTGTGGTTCATCTACTGATGCTTAGACAATTCATTTCACGTAATCTTGCTGCATTAACTCTATTCACTGCAGCCGCAGCGATGTTTTTTCCAGAACCATTCTTAATATTTAAAGATTATTTCTTATGGTTCTTTGCCGCGACCATGTTTTGCCTTGGACTGGTAATGAAGTTTGAGGAAGTGAAAGAACCATTTTCAAAGCCTCTTACTGTTCTTGTCGGTGTTGGGGCTCAATTCTCTGTTATGCCGCTACTCGGCTTTACAGCAGCAGGAATAGCGGTTGCATTTGATGTTTCTCCTGCAATTGCTCTCGGATTCATCATCGTTGGATGCGCTCCTGGTGCGATGGCGAGTAATGTAATTTGTTATTTGCTTGGTGGGGCTGTTGCCTTATCAATTGCTATGACCATGCTGGCAACCACTCTTTCACCGATCATGACCCCTGTGCTGGTTGAGGCTTTAGGTGGTGTTTACATGGAGATTCCATTTTTACCGATGATGCAAACCATTTTGCTTATAGTAGTAATACCACTCGTAGCTGGAATGATTGTTCATCATTTCCTGCCACGCTTTCAAAAAACTTATGAGATGATTGCACCAGAGATTGCTGCATTAGCAATAATCATTATTTGTAGTTATGCCGTAGCGGCTAACAAAGAAATGCTTGATGAGATTCCGCTCATTATATTCTTGCTCGTTGTTGCCTTGAATGCTGGGGGATATCTCGCAGGCTTCTTGATTGGTCGGATTTGCAAATTTGAACGTCGTTACCAGATAACTCTCGCAATTGAAATCGGCATGCAGAATGCGGGACTTGGTGTGGCACTGGCTTTAAAGCACTTTGAGCCTGAAACCGCTTTGGTTGGAGCTATCTTTGCTGTTTGGTGTATTTTGACTGCAGCAGGTTTAAGTAAATTGCGGCGTTTTAGAGGCAAAGGCAGAGGTGATTCCATTCCTGCCATCTGATTGTTTACTAATGTATGGAAATGTTATCACGTTCGAGGCCATGGCGCCCGGAGCACACCCGACGATGATAAAGCCGAGAGCCATTGTCGGTTCTGCTCCACTGGCAATGGAGATGAAAGCTGCTGCGAAGCCAAGAGCTGGCATGACGGTGAATTGAGTTCCGACGCCGATAAAAATGGATAATGGCCTTGCAAGCGCTTCTTTGGCCTCCTCAGGCTTCATAACCAGGCCGAGGGCAAACATGGTTGCAGCGAAAAACCAGAGAAAATAATCCTTAAAAATCAGAAATGCAGGCGGATAAAGGTAGGCTGCAATTGCGCCAGCCAGCGTTAGGGGGGCAAGGTTACGAGAAAGGAATTGCCAGAACATGATTCAACTTTGCCCTCAAAGCTTGAGAGTGCAATAACAAGTCAAAGGAAGAGAAAAAACAATCCCAAATCCATGTCTCAACTTACGCAGTCAACTCACTCTCAATTAAGGGGACGCTCCCTTCCCTTTAATTGGTTTGGCATGCTGCTACGATAACAGTATGTCAAGGTTAGCCAGAACGGTATTTTCCGGAATACCACATCACATAACCCAGTGCGGCAATCGCCGTGAAGGTGTGTTTTTCAGCGATGAAGACCGGGAAGTTTATCTTGAGTGGTTGCAGTCTTACTGCGAGAAATATGATGCTGATATACTTGCGTATTGTTTGATGAGCAATCACATTCACCTTGTTGCTGTTCTAAATTTCAAAGAAGGGTTGCATCAAGCATTAAATCAGGGACAGGGGGCAGGATATGATACAGCCTGAATTGCTTGCGCCGGCAGGCACAATCAAAAATATGCGCTATGCCCTTGCTTATGGCGCCGATGCCGTCTACGCCGGTCAGCCGCGCTATTCCCTGCGTGTTCGCAACAATGACTTCCAGCTTGAGAATTTGAGTACCGGTATTGAGGAGGCGCATGCGCTGGGCAGGAAGTTTTTTGTGGCCAGCAATCTATTGCCGCACAACAACAAACTGAAACGTTATCTGGAACATATGCAGCCAATTATCGACATGGGACCGGATGCGTTGATTATGGCCGACCCCGGCCTCATTGCCATGGTTCGCGAGCGCTGGCCGAAGATGCCAATTCACCTGTCGGTTCAGGCCAATACGATGAACTGGCAATCTGTGAAGTTTTGGCAGTCAGTTGGTGTATCCCGAGTCATTTTGTCGCGCGAACTTTCTCTGGATGAAGTGGAGGAGATTCGTCAGTGCTGCCCGGATATGGAAATCGAGGTGTTTGTACATGGCGCACTGTGTATCGCCCATTCCGGTCGTTGCCTGTTGTCGAGCTATTTCAATCATCGTGATGCCAATCAGGGCAGTTGTACCAACGCCTGCCGCTGGGAATACGGTATGAAGTCCGCAGCGGAGGATGTTTCCGGCGACATTATTCCGCTACCTGATCTTGGTATCGGAACGGAGGAGTTGTTTGCACAGGAGGAATCGGGTTGTGGTGAGATGCCGAGGCATCCACTGGCCGATCATGTCTACATGCTGACCGAATCGAAGCGACCAGATGAAAAGATGCCGGTTTTTGAGGATGAACACGGCACCTATATTATGAACTCAAAGGATCTTCGGGCAGTTGCGCACGTCGAGCGGCTGGTGAAGATCGGTATTGATTCGCTTAAGATTGAGGGGCGAACCAAGTCGCACTACTACGTGGCCCGCACAACCCAGGTTTATCGGCAGGCCATTGATGATGCAGCGAAGGGACACCCGTTTGATCATACTCTGATGCACAGGCTTGACCTTCTGGCTAACCGTGGCTATACGGATGGCTTTTTTACCCGGAAACGGCCTCAGGCTTCACAGAGTTATGAAACCGGCAGTTCCAGGTTTTCAAGCCAGCGTTTTGCGGGAGAAGTTGTTGGATACGATACGGATACGGGAATGGCTGAAATAGAGGTGAAAAACCGGTTTGCGGTTGGTGATTCAGTCGAATTAATAAGCCCCGATGGCAATCAGACTTTTACTATTACCTGCTTGCAGGATGCCCGGCACGGACGAGCTATGGATGTTGCCCCCGGTAGTGGTCATCGCGTGAACGTGCCTGTTCCAGTTAATGTATCACAACATGCCCTGCTGGCAGTGAACCTGTCAGCAGGAGGTGTTTAATAGTCGATAGACTTTTTAAGTAGCTCTTGTTTCTGTTGAAGTCTAGTTTCAGCTGCCTCTTTAAAGTCAGGAAAACGTTTGCTCCATATACCCGGAGCATTGCCGTCGATAGGCATGAGATGAAGTTCTGTAATGGCGGTGACCATGACTGCACGCTTCTCATCTTCTATAAATGCAGAACATCCGAGGATGTCTCCTGCAACACAATGCTCCAGAATGGAAACCTTTTCTTTTTGGCCCGGTCGTTGAATCGATGTTTCAGCCTTGCCGCTAACTATCAGATACATTGATCCGTTTTCGGTATCGCCCTG
>JBHHTX010000116.1:0-5456 GCA_046753585.1 Mariprofundaceae bacterium | reverse complement strand
CCTTATTTGGGGCAGCAGCGCTTCGGTCAGAATTAGTGTGAACAGGCCCTAAAGGGAAAAGCCTGGCTTAACTTCGTGGAGCTAGCAGGACAACGTCAATCCGACGATTTTTTTTCCGTACTTCCGCAGTTTCATTGTTGGCGATGGGTTTGTTTTCGCCAAAGCCGATAGCCGAAATTTCCGGTTTGTGATCTTCAACAATACTGACGAGATATTCTTTCACAGCCAGGGCCCGATGCTCCGAGAGCCTCTGGTTATAGTCGCTCATACCAACAAAGTCGGTATGGCCTTCGATACGAACAGGTCGGTTGGGAAAGATAGCAATAGCCTGTAAGACCTGATCAAGAAGAACATATGATTGAGGAGGGATCACGGAGCTGCCGCTTCTGAAGTTCATGCCCTTCATACGCAAAATGACATCTGCATCAGGGGTCAGCAAAATTTCCACCTTTTCCGGATCAAACAAGTTGGCAATATGCTTGATTTTGGCTTCAGCTTCACGTCTGAGTTGAAGTTTGCGGCGTAGTTCTGCCATGTCGGATAATTCACCCTCATATTTTTGCTGCAACTCCTGCATTCCGGATAATTCTGTTTGATATTTACGTTGCAGGTCTTGCATAACGGTAAGCTCCCCCTCGTATTTAGCGAGTTTGGTGCTCAGTTCACTGATCTGCTGTTCGGCATCCTGGAGCTGGATAGCGTGGCTTTGCCTGATGTTCTGAATCGCAGACTCAATTGAAGCCAGTTTCTCCCTGGCCGACTGACCGGAAGATAGTTGGATGCCCAGGGCGGTAGCAATGGCCATCATACGATTATCTGCATCAGCTACCCAGCTTTCAAGGTTTGACGGATTGCGTGAAAGTTGGCGGCCCAGAGAACCGATACGACTGGCACGTCTTGCCTGCTCTTCACCTTTTTTTGCGATATTACGCGCCTTTACCATTGAACCTGGATCTTCCTTGATGATCTTTTCAGCCCGACGCTGGGCGTTTAGCGCCTTATCCAGAGCTGTGGGCGAAAACTTACGAGCTGAAACCTTGCGTGAAGCTGCGATAGACTTGCTCAGCGGGCGAATAATTTGCTCGCGAGCGGCAACGACAGATGCCGCATGTAATTCCAGAAGGGCAATCTTTGCATCGCGTTTCGCTTTGATGCCCTGGCCCTTCTCAACAGCCTTGATGACGTCGGAGAAGTGAGTTTCAGCACGTTTAACCAGATCAGCGCGGTAGTTTTTCGCTCCAGTCAGCTGCATTCTATCTCGGGCTTCAACCATATCCTGAAAGTCGATACTTACTTTCTGGGAAACGAGAATGGCCCGTTGAGCGTGTTCCCTTGCCTTCTCAAGAGAGCCCTCCGATAGAGCAGACTTTGCTTTGGTGTAATTTGATGGCGAAAATTCTGCGGCCCTTAGTTGTTCGGCCTCAGCCATCATGGACTTCACCTGCTCACTTAAAGCTTGATTATCAGCCGCAGAAGCAAGCGGCTCGCCTGCCAGTAAAATCAACATGGCCATATTGAGCAAGGTGAACGAATAGAATGGTTTCATATAGTTCTTCCTTCTTGTTTATTTAAACCTGTATGGATACACATTATAAAATAGTGTTGTTGCAGGGACGGGTTGACCGGAAATTCTCGATATCCCTTTGATGACTGGCTGTGAGCGCAGTCACGGCTGAATTAGCCCGCGTTTTTCATGAGAACAGAGAGGCACAATTATTTTTCTTATGGATAACAATGGGTTGGTGACAAATATAACTTTTCTCAAATGACGTTTAGTCTTTTGAGGCACCTGTCTTGCCCAGCCTCACCAGATCGAAGCCTTTAGTCTCAAACCATAGCTAAAGCTATGCTTTTTCACCTGAAAACTTCGCCTGGAATTCCTGTTCTGCGCCATATATCCGCAATCTCATGAAGAATGCGGGTATGAAGCAAGTGGTGGAAATGTTCAATGCATTGAGATAAAAAAACGCCCCGGCAGGGGCCGGGGCGTTATCTGGATGCCTGGGAAGGGAGGGGAGGGAGGGGATCCCGACATCCAGCTTAACAGTGAATATGGGGCATAATACAACGGAATAATGATTAATAAGTTAGAGGAAAATGAAAACTTTTTCATGAGCCGGGACAGGAGTCTCCCCATTTTTTATTCCCATATTGGCTGGGTGGCACAGCCCCGTGATTATGGTGACTGGAAAAATGTGCATCACATGCGGCAGGAGCAAGCAGGAGATGAGCCACACGAGGGTGGTACCGAAGGTCGGACTCGAACCGACACGGGGTTGCCCCCACTGGATTTTGAGTCCAGCGCGTCTACCAATTCCGCCACTTCGGCATAGTGCAGCAAGATTGTGCAGTGATGCCCGAAACCTACATCAGCTCAATGACCTCCGGCAAGTATACTTCGTAGTGCCTGTCGGCGGGATTGACAGTCATGGTAACAGACGCAGGATGTAGCAATCTTGAAGTGCCAAAACTAAAATCGACTGAGAGTTTTTTCTACATGCTGGATGTGAGACATAACAGAATTCTGGGCTGGATTGTACGGCTTTACCTGCAAACGGGTGAGCCTGTAGGCTCGCTGACCCTTTCGGGCAGGCCCGGGCTGAAATTAAGCTCCGCCAGTATACGCAAGGTGATGTCTGCTCTTGAGGCGATGGGTTTATTGTATTCACCGCACACCTCTGCCGGACGGGTCCCCACCGATCTGGGCCTGCGATATTTTGTCGATACGCTGATGACTTCGAATGAGTTACAGCGTTATCAGGTTGAGGAAACACTTGCCGAAGATATTGAAGCGGCAACGGGTGTACATGAAATGATGCATCGCGCCAGTAGAGATCTGGCTAATCAAACACATTTTGCAGGTATGGCATCCATTCGGGAATCCGGTTTTGACAGGATAAGCAAGGTTGAGTTAATTCCTGTCTCGGCACGTCAGATTCTGGTGGTGATTATATCTTCCCTCGGAGATGTGCATCATCAGCTTCTGCCGCGTGATGCGGCCTTGTCCGATGCCCGCCTGGCCGAGATATCTTACCAGCTATCTGAATTGCTTATGGACTGTAGTTTAAGTGAGGCCCGGGTTCGTTTGCGACATGAGATGGAAGTGGATCGACTTCGCATCCGCAGGCTGATCCTCAGCTTGTCTCACTGGGCCGATTTATCCTCTGAAAATGAGACAGAACTGTATGTTAGTGGTCAAAAACAGTTGCTGGATATTCCGGAGTTGAGTGTGGTGGATACTGTACGCTCATTGCTGGTGGCCCTTGATGATAAAAAGTCCCTTATGGAACTGATCGAAAAGGTGGAGAAGACTGACACCAATGTTCAGGTTTTTATCGGAAGCGAGCATGCCCTGGTGCATATGGAAGAGGTATCGGTGGTGCTGGCTCGATATCAGGGTGCAGGGCGTGTGTCAGGTACTTTGGGCGTTATCGGGCCAAGAAGAATGCACTATGAACATGTCGTTCCCCTGGTGGAATATACAGCCAGACGCGTTAGTTCAATGTTGGGAGGATCCTGGTGAGCAAGAAAAAGAAGCAAGACAAAGTGGACGAAATTGAAAGCGGTGAGCAGTTAGAAGCCGCAGCCGGGAATGCGCAGTCAGAAGCAGAACAAACTGAGGCGGAGTCTGAAGAATCCCTGGACAAGGCCAATGCCGAGATCAAAGAGCTTAAGGATAATCTGCTCCGGGCATATGCAGAGCTGGAAAATGTAAGGAAACGTTCCCGTCGCGAAATAGATGAGGCGGGTAAGTACGCCATCGGTAAATTCGCAGCTTCCATCATTGAGGTGGCGGATAATCTGGAGCGTGCCCTGATGGTAGAGGCGGGTAAAGAAGAGGATTTCAGGAAAGGCGTGCAAATGACGCTTGATTCCTGGTATGAGGTGGCTCGCAAGTTTGGTATGGAACGCGTTGATGCCACAAACAAGCCCTTCGATCCGCATGTGCATGAGGCCATGGTTCAGGTTCCGCACGATTCTGATGCCGGACAGGTTGTTGCCCAGCATGCAACCGGATATACGTTGCATGGACGCTTGCTGCGACCGGCTAAAGTCGTGGTATCAAGTGGCCCGCCAAAAGAAGAAGGGTAAATAGGGGCTTGAATCTGTTTCATGCCGGCCCCATATACCAGTCAGTGTGAATACTCTGAGAAACTTCAGCTCGAGAATTAAAATATATTGAATAACAGAAAATGGAGATAAAGATATGAAGAAAGTGATTGGTATCGATCTGGGAACCACCAACTCATGTGTGGCCATCAAAGAGGGAGAAAATGTGAAGGTCATAGCCAACAGTGAGGGTTCTGATACCACCCCATCTGTGGTGGCCTATACCGATAACGATGAACGCCTTGTCGGTGGTGCTGCAAAACGCCAGATGGTAACAAATCCAACCAAGAGCTTTTATTCAGTGAAGCGGTTAATTGGTCGTAAATTTGATTCCAGTGAAGCAAAACATCATGCCGGACTTGTGTCCTACCCACTGGCAGAAGCTGACAATGGCGATGCATGGGTAGAAAAAGAAGGAAAAAAGATGGCGCCACAGGAAGTCTCAGCCATCGTGTTGCAGAAGATGAAACAGACAGTGGAAGATCATCTTGGTGAAAAGGTGAATGATGCCGTGATCACCGTTCCTGCCTATTTCAATGATTCCCAGCGCCAGGCGACCAAGGATGCCGGGGCCATTGCCGGTCTGAATGTATTGCGCATTATCAACGAGCCGACAGCGGCTGCATTGGCCTATGGTCTGGATAAGACCGAGGAGAATCATATAATTGCTGTCTTTGATCTGGGTGGCGGTACTTTCGACATTTCCATACTTGAAATCGGTGATGGTGTTTTTGAAGTTAAATCGACCAATGGTGATACATTCCTTGGCGGTGAAGATTTTGATCAGTGCCTGGTTCAGTATCTGGCCGATGAATTCAAGAAGGAGCATGGTGTCGACCTGATGGTTGACACGCTTGCCTTACAGCGTCTCAAGGAAGCTGCAGAAAAGGCAAAGATCGAACTTTCATCAAGCAAGCAGACGGAAGTCAATTTGCCGTTTATTACAGCCGATAGTTCCGGCCCCAAACACCTTCTCATTAAGCTGAGTCGAGCCAAGTTTGAAAATCTGGTGAGCAAATTGGTTGAAGGCACCATTAAACCTTGCAAGCAGGCTCTGAAAGATGCGGGCGTCAAGGCTTCCGATGTGCATGAAGTCGTGTTGGTGGGTGGTCAGACACGTATGCCTCTGGTTCAGCAGAAAGTGAAGGAATTTTTTGGCAGGGAACCACATAAGGGTGTAAATCCGGATGAGGTCGTGGCCATTGGTGCCGCAATTCAGGGTGCCGTTCTGACTGGTGAGGTAACGGATGTATTGCTTCTGGATGTTGCTCCCCTCTCACTGGGTATTGAGGTTGAGGGTGGTTTGTTCAATCGTATTATTGAGAAGAACACCACGATTCCTACCA
>JBHHTX010000115.1:0-5490 GCA_046753585.1 Mariprofundaceae bacterium | reverse complement strand
ATTATTTTTAGTGATGATTTTGATTCGAGCTATTTGTCAGATCACTGGACCGTGCTGAACCCGTCAACTGAACTGCTCCATGCTGACGGTGAAGATCTTGTCCTTGTGACCAAACGATCGTCTCTTGCCGATGGTGATGTCCCTAATCTCCTTGTTTTGGAACACGAGGCTATTGGCGGGGATTACTCGGTTTCGGTTGAGCTGGGGTCTGTGTTCAGTACCGGCAAGCTGGGTAAGGCAAAACAAAAGACCGGTTTATTGCTTTATCGGGACAAGAAAAACTACCTTGGCCTGATTGTTAGCAACGTGAACAGGGATACCTTTCCAAAGTGCAAGGAGACGGAATGTCGGCAGGTGGTACAGCTTGAGTTGATCAAGGTGTTGAAGGGTGTTCCAACACGTATCGGAAGTCCGTTTAGGTTGGCATGGCAGCCTCCGGATTCGAGATCCATGAAGACCAGATTCGATGTTCATCTGGAAATTGACAGGATTGGTTTCATTTATGTGGCTCATGTGGCCATCGAGGGAGAGGTCTGGTATGAACTTGGCAGGGTTCCATTCTACGGCAGCAGGTTGAATCCAGCCATTTTCGCAAGCAGTAATCTGGATTATCCATATGCTTTGGTACAGTTTGAAAATATTGTGATTCGCGAATCAGGTGTTAAATGAACACATGAAGGTTATATCGTAAGTTGCTGAATAAAAAAAAGATGTCTATAGTAGGACGTTGATTTGCGAATATTAAGGGGATGTTTTGAAAATCAGGGGGAGAAAATGGTTACTACATTAAATAATTACATGGCAAAAGTCATATGCATGGTAATGGCGGTTTTGCTGTTCGGGGTTCAGGCCGAAGCCAAAATCGGCGATGCCTTGAAGGTTTCCGGTAAGCAGGCGGTTATTTATGCTGCTCCAAACGAAGCGTCTTCGAAAGTGATGAATGCCGATTCAAAAATGACATTGATTGAAATGGAAAGGCACGCAGGCTGGGTGCTGGTGACGGAAAGAACATCGCATGTTCAGGGCTGGATCAGGGAAAAGGATATCAAGGCCGCGAAAAGGAAGGCTTTGAGTCGATCCGCTGTTTCTGCTGCATCGGCGAGAAAATCATTGAGTGCGTTGGGTCCAATCAGAACCATTACGCTTGATGATATGGGCTTCAAGAAAGGGCACGTATTCAAAGGCTCCCAGAGCGGGCATGTGCAGGACTTCTATTTTAAGACACCGATGGATTCCAGCGTCCGGGGCGGCGTGTTCCGGTTGTCATACCGTGCATCAGAAATGCTGTTCTCGCTGTCCAATATCAGAATCTATATCAATGATATCCCACTAACCCAGGTTACAGTCAAGGCGGATAATATGACGCATGAGGATGCGGTGGTGCTGCCTTCGTCCATGTTCCGTGACGGTATGGTGAAAGTGAGTGTGGAGGCCGGTACGCTGGTAGACAAGAACCGTTGTCTGGATCTTCGCTCCGGTGGCGGATTCCTGCATATTCTGCCGCAGACTGCGATGGATATAACCTATAGTTCAATTAACAAGTCAATTCGGGATGCCTGGCGTATGTTGCCACAGAATGTGGTGGTATCATTGCCGGCCGGCAATCTGGATGCGGGACAGTTTTCTGCAGCCATGGCAGTTATGGAATTGTTGGGAAATGCCGGCAAGAAGGTTGTAATCAAACGCCTGCCTGCTATCGGTGACGTGGTTGTGGCTCCAAAAGCCGATATTATCCAGGTGCTGAATCAGCAAGGTAAGCGTGCGCATAAAGATTTTGTAGAGCTTAAGAGCGGTGATGTGTTCCGCACTGCCACAGATAATCTGAATCTGATCAGATCAGGCAATGTGGCCTCTATTGCCGTGTCGGAGCCTTATGATGTGCAGCCATTGTATCTGATTGACGGGCGCTGGGAATTGTTGGCAGCAGGCAGGCACTACGATCTTAACAAGCCGGATCGTTTGTATTCCGGGCGCACTTTGCCCAAAGGTTCGAATGCCGATCATTTCTCATTACCGCTGTATCAGTTGAATACAGAACCACATTATATCGGCAGGGAAACCTCATGGAGTACAACGTTGGCTCCCCAGGATATGCCGTCCGGCACAAGGCTGGATATGATGAGTCTGAATATTATTGCGCCGGTACGCTGGGAGGCGGATCCGAACTATGAGCTGTATGTGTTCCTGAACGACGTGATGGTGTTCTCGAAACGGCTCGATAATGATGGGCTCAAGCATAATTATTCCATCCCGCTTCCGGTTGAATATCAGCAGCAATACAACAATCTCCGCTTTGTTGTACAGCACGATTTGGTGTCGGGAGATTGCTTCGGTGTGATGCCGACGGACTTTGTGCAGATCACGCCTGATACATCAATCATTGTGAAGAAGACAGATGAAACCCCAACGAAGTTCGCCGGTCTGGCAGAGTATTTCTCTACAGGTTTTGATACGTTTATCTCTGATAAATACCTGAGTGATCCGGAGAATGCACTGCAGCTGATTGCCCGGGTGGTTTCTGATCTGCCTCTGGTTATTGATTACAGCAGAGTTCATTTTATAAAAGAAGCCGATGCATTGAATCCTGATGGGCCATTTGTCGCATTCGGCAATTTTAATGTGGACAACCTTGATGCACCTGTGCGCATGAATCAGGGGCCGGTTGAAATCAGGGATAAAGATGGCAAAACATTCTTCAGTGTGAATGTGCTGCCGAAGATTACTGTTGCACAAATTGCTCACGCTTCATCATCGCATGGCTTGCTGGTGATTCCATCCAGTCTGGTCAAGCATGAGTTCGACAAGAAGCTGCGTTTGGTTGAAGGCGATGTAGCATTTATCGATGCGCATGGAGTTCTTCTAAATATCGACAGTAAACAGCCAACGCTGGCCGAGGTCTATTATCCTGATACGAAGGACTGGTTCGCTGTCATGGGTCAGTATCGTTTCTGGCTGCTTGGCTTGCTGTGGTTCCTGTTGAGTCTGTTTATTGTGTATATCTTCCGTATCTCCCGTCGTCAGGGGCCTGGTGATATCCATGATGTTGAGATGCCAACAGCGGAAGAGCTTCATTCTCAGCGGGTGCATCACAGCAATATCAATACTGATGATGAGGATGATGAAACTCCCCGTTCGAATAAATAAGGGTTCGAACTATCATGACTCAGATGGAAACATCACGACCCCACAGGATCGGTGACTGCTTACTGGAAAAAAAGCTGATCACTGAAGACCAGTTGGCCGAAGCTCTTTCCTTACAGAAAGAGCAAGGCCTCCGGGTCGGGGAAGTTGTGCTGGCCAAAGGCTGGATTACAGCACTGCAGTTTTATGATGCGCTGACTGATCATTTCAGAAAGGGGCGTATCGGTGACCTGCTGGTTCAAAATGGTTTGATTACCGAGGAGCGGCTTCAGGAAGCAATAGCAATCCAGAAAAACTGGGGAACCCGGCTGGGGGATATCATTATATCCAAGGGCTGGGTTCGCCCCTATCTGTTCTATAAGGTTCTGGCAGACCATTTTGATAAACCGTTTGTGAATTTGATGGAGGAACATCCTGATAAGGCTCTGATCAGTGAAAAACATTACCATACTTATTCCGAGAATTTGTTTATTCCATGGCGCAAGGAGGGTGGCTTAACCAAAGTCGCTGTGGCAGACCTTGACGGGGCGGTCATGCAGGCGGTTGAGAAAGTAGTCGATGGCCCAGTCGATTTTGTTGTGACCTCGAAGTTTGATATTGTATGGATATTACAGAATTACGGCGATTCGTTTTTCAGTGAAAAATCAGTTCATGAATTGCAACAGGATCAGCCGGAATATTCAGCCAGCCAGGTGTTCAGCATGGGGCAAATCGTATTTGTCTTTATATTGATGACAATGAGCTTGATGGCTCTGGCAATTTGGCCTATTCCGACGTTGATTGCGGTTAATGTGTTTATTTCAGTGTTCATGATTCTTAATTTCGGCTTGCGCGTGGTGTTTACATGGGTTGGTGGTGACCGTCGATTCGACAACCTGGTTACCGATGCCGAAGTGGAAGCTGTCAAGGATGCTGATCTACCAACCTATACGATTCTTGTGCCGATGTACAAGGAATCGGAATCCTTGCCGCATCTGGCCGAAGCCCTCAGGAATCTTGATTATCCACTGTCCAAGCTGGATATTAAAATTATCCTGGAAGAGGATGATGATGAAACGATTGAGACTGCGAAAAGCCTGGGTCTTGAAGGTATCTTTGAGATTATCAAGGTGCCTGAATCGTTGCCCAAAACCAAGCCCAAGGCATGCAACTATGCATTGAATTTTGCCAGGGGTGAGCTGGTCACGATTTTTGATGGAGAGGATGCTCCTGAAGCAGATCAGCTGAAGAAGGTGGTGTTGGCTTTCAGGAAAGCGCCTGAGAATACGGCTGTGATTCAGGCTCGTCTGAATTACTTCAATGCGACTGAAAACTGGCTGACGCGTATGTTTACCATGGAGTACTCCCTGTGGTTTGATTTTTACCTGCCGGCTCTTGATGCGCTGAAAATCCCGATCCCTCTGGGCGGCACCTCCAACCATTTCAAGATGAAAGTACTCAGGGAGCTGCAGGGCTGGGATCCCTACAATGTGACCGAGGATGCGGATCTCGGTGTGCGTTTGACGCAGAGAAATTACCGTGTGGGTGTTGTGAATTCGACCACATACGAAGAGGCTAATAAAGATTTGCATAACTGGATCAGGCAGCGTTCTCGCTGGTTGAAGGGGTATATGCAGACCTATCTTGTGCATATGCGCCGGCCTTTGCGGTTTTATAAAACACTGGGCCATGTCGGATTCTGGGGCTTCCAGTTCTTTATCGGTGGCACCATCATCAGTGTGCTGGTGATGCCGTTCCTGGTGGGTTTGTTCATCATCTGGCTGGTGACCCAGACAGCCATGTTTGATGCGGTATATCCGGCGGCACTGCTGTATATCAATCTGGTTAATTTGCTGCTTGGCAATGCATTCCTGGTTCATTTGTTCTTGCTCAGCGGATTCAAGCGCCACTATTACTCCCTGATGCCATGGGCTGTAACTGTGCCGGTATACTGGATGGTGATGTCATGGGCGGCTTTCAAGGGGCTATGGCAACTGATTTTCAATCCTTTCTACTGGGAAAAAACCCATCATGGCTTGACCAGTTTTGCTACCACCAGTGATATGAGTGAAGGTATTGAAGCTGCTGCAGCCACAGGAGGAGACAGGTGAAAGCATATCTGTCCAGTCTGAGGAATCAGGAAAACCTGATTATTGTGACTATGACGCTAATTGCCCCGGGAACGCTGACGTCATGGTTGTTGTCTCACGGTTTTATGTACGATGAAGCCATGATTCGATGGGCAAAGGTTCTGGGTGTACTCGGATCCGAAGAAATCAGGCTGGAGAATTTAAGCCTGCTGTATCCGCATTTGCCGTTATATTCACTGGTTCCGTTCTACTATTTGCCCGGACTGGCAGAAGGTGCAGC
>JBHHTX010000114.1:0-5494 GCA_046753585.1 Mariprofundaceae bacterium | reverse complement strand
AGTCAGGAAGATATAAGAGAAATAATCTTAGGAAATTACCGCCTTGTATACCGTGTTGGTGGAAGGCGATGACCTGTCTGACCCGGTTGCGGATGCTGCTCGCTCCTATCTTGATGGTCATTTTGTGCTGGAGCGGAGCCTGGCTGAGAAAGGGCATTATCCCGCAATTGATATTCTGAAAAGCGTGAGTCGTTTGTTCAATCAGCTGGCGACAGGGGAAGTAAAACAATCTGTGAAAGAGGTGCGAAAGGCATTATCCCTATATGCACGTATGGAAGACATGGTTGATATGGGGGCATATGAAGCTGGTAGCAATCCTGCGCTTGATAAAGTACTGAAAGTGTATCCTGCCATTGAGAAGTTTCTCGTTCAGGCTGATGACGAACTGGCTGATTTTGAAGAAAGTCGTATCGGGCTGTTGAATATTGCTCGGGAACTTGAGGGGGCTACATGACGCCTCTGGATGTGCTGAAGTTGAAGGTGGAAGCAAAACGGGAAACGCTCAAACGCGAGGTGGCCGATATAAATGCAAAGATGGCCCAATTGGATTGTAATATCAGGAAGATTCATGATGAAATAGCCAGGATCCAGCAGGATTCGGGGACACATATGGAACATGGGTTGCCGGCGGCGGTGTTGCAACAAAATTCGCGCAGGATTACCGAATGCCATCAACACCTCGTCGTCTGTCATCGTGCCAGAGCGGAGATGGTGGATAGCAGAAAAGAGATGCAAAATTCGCTGCATTCGCTGGATGGTAAATTCAAGTCTCTTGAAAAGAGGCTTGAGCAGATGGAGTACCAGAAATTGTCCGATATGGAAAAAAGCATACAAAAGGAATTGGATAATATGTTTGGTGGAAGGTTGGTGTTTCGTGAATAAATATGCTTGCTATATGATAATTTTCTTGGGAGTTATGGCCACTGCTAATCCTGTTAGTGATGTGCTGGCAGCGAAAGCTGATGCTGCAGATGATAGTCCATTCTGGGAGGATATTGATATAAGCAAGGAGGAATGCAGAATTCTGAAAGGCTTGCGGGGGGAGCAGGAAAAGCTGGCGGAAGAAAAGAAGATATTGGAAGCGACTCGAGAAGAGGTGAATGCAGCCAAGATCCGTGCAGAAGAGAAAATTTCCGAATTGGAGAAGGTCGAGGCGAGCATCCAGGCTTTACTGGACAAACTGGAACGTGGTAAAAGCAAGAAGATTAAACGTCTTGCATCGGTCTATAACGGGATGAAGCCGGAACAGACTGCAAAAATTATTGCGAAGATGGATATGGCCTCTACGGTAGAAATCTTATCAAATATGGACGAAAAAAAGGTTGGGAAAGTATTGTCGTATGTGTCTCCGGAACTGGCTATGAAAATCAGCCGGGCTTTGACATCACCTTGAGTGTGCTTATGCCTTCAGTAGTTTTGCAATTCGTTGGCTGAAGTCGGCAGGCGTATATGGTTTGTTCAACAGGATTATGCTCTTATGTTCTGCGATAAATTCGTTTAAATGGCCATATGAGTCGTAACCGGTCATGATGACCACGGGTAATGTTGATCTGTATTGACGTATCTTTGTTGTCAGGGTGATACCGTCCATATGCGGCATAACCATGTCTGTAACCAGCAGGTCGATTTGTTCGCGGTATGTCAGGAATTGTTCGAAAGCCTGATTCCCATCACCTGCCTCAATGGTTTTGTAGCCGATTTCATTCAACAGCTGAGTAGTTACGCTTCTGACATCTTGATCATCATCAACAACCAGGACGAGCTGGTTTGATTCAGCGCGCACGATTTTTTCATCCTTTTGCTGGACAGGAGCTGTTATCTCGTCAATCGGCAGGCAAATGGAAAAAGTTGTACCTTTGGATAGATCGCTTTTCACATTAACAGCGCCACCATGAGCGCCAATAATACTTCGTGCTGTGGACAGCCCCAGGCCGGTACCCTTGCCGGGTGGCTTGGTGGTGAAGAATGGATCAAACAGCTGATCGGTGTCTGTTGAATTGATACCTTTTCCTGAATCACGGATTTGAACCTGTAAGATTTTCTGGCAGACGCTATTGCAGCTTGATGAGTATTCGCATGACACCCGATTAATCTTGTGTGCGGTGATATGAATCTCTTTTCTGTCGCTTTCCTCAATAGCATCGCGGGCATTGTTGATGATGTTGATGAGGGCTTGTTTGATATGGGGTGGGTCGACAAATACTGTGTCAGGGTGTTTATATTCAGGAATGGATACCTTTATGCTCACGTTTTCAGGGATGCCTATCCTGGCTGTACGGATGGCATCTTTGAGTAAAGGGATGAAATATACATGCTGTTTATTATGGTCGTTTTTTCTGGAAAATGTCAGAAGTTGCTTGATCAGTTCGCTAGATTCACTTGAAAGTTCCTGGATTTCACGGATATAGGCCAAGGTTTTGCTTTCTTTCTTACTGCGTTCAGCAAGGTATGCTTTGCCTGAAATGGCGGCAAGGAGGTTGTTGAAATTATGGGCAACACCACCTACCAGTGTGCCTAATGCTTCCATTTTTTGGGTTTGCAGTAATGCTTTCTCAATCTTTTTCTTTTCGGTAAGGTCAGAAAAGACACCGACATAAAACAGGCTATTGCCATTGTCATTGCTGATGGCGCGGATGTTCAGAGCTTCAGGGTAGAGCTCTCCATTTTTGCGGCGATTCCATAGCTCTCCCTGCCATACGCCTTTATTATTTAAGGAATTCCACATCCGTTGGTAGAAAGCGCTTTCCTGCTTGCCAGATGAAAGCATGTTCGGGTTTTGCCCTATAGCTTCTTCCCGTGAATAACCGGTGACTGCTGTGAAGGCTTTGTTGACGTAAATGATTTTGCCATGCGGGTCTGTAATAATGACGCTATCACCGGCACCGGCCAGTGCTTCGGCTAGCATGTATGTTTCCCGGTGATGCTCGATAATGGATTGAATAAGCGGAGAATAAATCCAGATATAACATGGATAGGCAGCAAAGAGCACCAGTAGTGAGCCATCAATCATAGCGGCAATGTGACTGGGAAACCATGCCTGCATGTCAGCCCATGAGAAGATCATCATGATTGCAAACTCGGATAGCATCACAATAGCTATCAATCTGATAAAGTAGCTATGCTTCCATATGCTTTTCAGCCTGCTCATACTCTATATATCGGTCAGACTGCGCTCGACATTAGGATTTCGCCAGACCTGTCCGCTCAGTGTAGGCGCAAAACCATCCCAACGGGGGTCCTTGCTATTCAACTATAAGTCAATGTCGGATGCGGGGTTTTTATATAAGATTTGCACTTCATACTTCTTTGAGGTGAAATGGCCTCCACGAGGTGATTGCAATGAAGTTACGCTGGAATCTGGGCTTAAAACTACACGCTGCTATTGCCGGGCTGTCTATTTTTTCTGTACTGCTGGCGGGAATCACGATTTATCAGCTGGCATCGGCATCAGCCGAAAAAGCGGCCCTGCAAACTACCTTTTCACAACTCGAAGCCACGCGCAGCGCCAAAGCGATGGAGATTGAACACTATTTTCAGACCATTTCCAATCAACTGGTCAGCTTGTCCGATAATTTAATGGTGATTGAGGCAGTGCAACAGTTCAGCCAAGCCGCCGCTAAACTGCCGACGATCAGCGCCTCCCAGAGCCAGCAGTTAGATGATTATTATAAGAAAGATTTTGCCACCATGTACAAACAGAAGAACCCGGACAGTACAACTTCCGATGTTGCTCACCCCCATCAGCTTGATGATACGGCCGCCGCGATGCAGTTTGCCTATTTGGTTGATAATCCGCATCCGCTGGGTAAAAAAGACCTCCTGCATGCGGGCGATAACCTGCACGATGCAAATTCAGACTACGGGCGCACGCATCAAAAATATCACTTTCATTTTCGTCAAATTCAGCAGCATATGGGTTATTACGATCTGTTTCTTATCGAACCTGAGCAGGGGCGCGTGGTCTATTCGGTATTCAAGGAACTCGATTTTGGCACCCGCCTGAACCGTGGCCCGTGGCATGACAGCGCTCTGGCTGATGCCTATCGGGGCGCAATGCAACTGGACTCGGAAGATGAGGTGTTTTTAACCGACATGACACCCTATACCCCATCCTATGAAGCGCAGGCGCTTTTTATGGCCAGCCAGATCAGGCATGAGGGGCATTTGATTGGCGTGCTCGTCATGCAGGTTCCAATTACTGAAATCAATAAGGTGATGACCAGCAATTATGACTGGCAGCAAGCCGGTGCGGGCGAGAGCGGTGAAAGTTATCTCATCGGTGCTGATCTGACGATGCGCTCGGCATCGCGTTTTCACCATGACGATGAAGAGGCATTTTTGCAGAGTCTGAAACTGACAGGCGTTGCAAAAAGCACGCTGAATAAAATCCACAGCCATCATGAGGTAATCGGACTTGTGAAGGTGGATTCGCATGCCGCTCGTTCTGCCATAGCCGATAAAACCGGTGTTGAGCAAGATGTTGATTATCGCGGCATTGCTGTGCTCTCCGCCTTCCAGCCACTGGATATTCCCGGCCAGACATGGGGGCTGATCAGTGAAGTTGATCAAGCTGAAGCGCTTGCCGATGTTTACGCCCTGCAAGCTAAATCGAAGCAGACAATCATCATGATCACTGCCCTGTTGGCGCTGCTGGCGCTGCTGTTTGGCAGCTGGTTTACTCGCCGCCTGATACGGCCCATGCATGCTGTCACTGATCAATTAAAAGCGCTGTCAGAAGGCGTGGTCGGGCACGAGAAAGTGATCTACTCAGGTCAGGATGAAATAGGGGACCTGGTTGAGGCGGGCTGCCGACTGGATAACCGTCTGCGCCATGCCATTGCGCAGTTCAAATATATCGGTGAAGGTGATTTTAGTCAGTCTGTGGATGTTCGCAGCCAAGCCGATGCGCTGGGTCAGGCGCTGCTGCAGATGAACCAGATGCTACGCGAACTGGCGCAAGTTGCAGCTACGGTTGCCTCAGGCGATTACAGTGTCGAAGTCAAAGTCAAAGGTGAACATGATCAGCTGGGCCGTTCACTTGAATTTATGACCCGTTCATTGCGCGAAGCTGCTGAACAGAGTGAAACACAGGACTGGCTGAAATCATCACTGAACGATATCAGCCGCGATATTCAGGGCAAAGGCAGCACAGAAGATATTGCCGATACCGTCATGCGCCTGCTGCCGCCAATGCTTGGGGCGACGCATGCGGCTTTCTATGTCTGGAAAGAGGAAGCGAGCCACCTGAGCCTGAAAGGCCAGTATGCCCTGGATGTGAATAATTTACCTGATCAAGTCAGGCCGGGTGAATGCTTAACCGGCCAGTGTGCGCACGATAAAAGGCTGATGCTGATTGATGATGTGCCGGAAGATTACCTGCGCATCGGTTCATCGCTGGGAAGCGCGCTGCCAAAACAACTGATTGAAGTGCCACTGCTGGCTGATGGCGCATTGGCTGGTGTTATCGAGCTGGCCAGTCTGACGCAGATGAGCG
>JBHHTX010000113.1:0-5509 GCA_046753585.1 Mariprofundaceae bacterium | reverse complement strand
GCCGTTCAAACAAGCGATCCATGTATGCCCTAAGGTTGGGCATATTCTTTGTATCCAGACCACGGGGAACAAGTCGCCACAGAATAGGCGCAAAGGTAACGTCCGCCAGTGTATAGACATCACCGATAAAATAAGACTGCCGGATCAGATAGACATCAATAGCTTTCATGTATTCCTGAATACTTTTTAGCGGTTCAACCTTATTTGCTGCCCTTTCGAGTTCAAAAAAGAGTGGATAAATTTCCTGCTCTATACGCATAACCGATAGCCTGAGTTGTGCTCGCTCAGCCGGGGAGCCAGGCTTCAGGGGTGGGTGCGGATAACGTTCGTCCAGATACTCATTGATAACCGATGCCTCAAAAAGAACTGTTCCTCGATCTTCCATAGTAGGAATCTTACCGTACGGGTTCAATTCCATCAGCTTAAGCGGAGGGCTTTCCGGATCAGCTTCGATGACATTAACTGGCAGCTCCTTCTCCGACAGGACAAGACGCGTGCGATGTGAGTTCGGACAAGAACCGTTTGAGAAAAGGGTGATCATAGAAACCTCCGGCCAAAAGGCGCTGGATTGTAATGGTTTTTTAGAATTTTACAAAAGGGAATATCAGGAGGGGGAGCCCTTAAGCTCCAGAGAGAGTATGACCCATGAGTTGAGCATGAATAAACTCATCAATATCTCCATCCAGAAATGACTGTGTATTACCCGTTTCCATACCTGTTCTAAGGTCTTTGATACGTGACTGATCAAGCACATAGGAGCGAATCTGATGGCCCCAGCCAATATCGGATTTGCTGTCTTCCATCATCTGTTTTTCCGCCTCCTGTTTTTGCAATTCAAGTTCGTACAGCCGAACCTTGAGCATTTTCCAGGCCTGAGCCCTGTTTTTATGCTGGGAGCGCTGGCTTTGGCATTGCACAACTATTCCACTCGGGATGTGTGTTAGCCTGACAGCTGAATCTGTCTTGTTCACGTGCTGACCACCGGCACCGGAAGCGCGGTACGTATCAACCCGTACATCATCATCATTAATTTCGATATCGATATCACGTTGAATATCCGGATAGGCAAACAGAGAGGCGAAAGATGTATGGCGCCGGTTGCCCGAGTCAAAGGGGGATTTTCTGACAAGCCGGTGAACACCTATCTCGGCCTTTGACAAACCGTAGGCATATTCCCCCCTTATCAATACTGTTGCAGATTTAATGCCGGCCTCTTCTCCGGCCGTGCACTCCATTAATTCACTCTTGAAGCCCTTCCTCTCGGCCCAACGCAGATACATCCTGAGCAACATCTCTGCCCAGTCCTGTGCCTCTGTGCCCCCTGCCCCTGCGTGAATTTCCAGAAAGGCACTCTCGGCATCATACTCACCACCCAGCATGCGTCTCAATTCCAAACCGCCAATAACAGCTTCGGCGGCATCCAGTGCGTCAACAGCCTCAAGTTGCACACTCTGCTCAGACTCATCTGCACCCATATTGAAATAGACAATGCTGTCTTCAAGCTGAGATTCGACTGAACTGAAATCACTCAAAACACGTTCCAGCTGCGTTCGCTCCTGCATCAGCTCCTGAGCCCGATCCGGATCAGACCACAAACCAGGGTCCTCAACCTGGAAATTTAAACTTTTGAGCTCCTCAGCTTTGGCCTCAAGGTCAAAGAGACCTCCGCAAGGCATTCAGCCGAATCCGGAGATCTTCTGCCCGACTCCGAAAGCCACCAATTCGATCCTCAACACTCATCTTTTCACCCCAGAATATAGTCAGGATTTACCTGCTGCAACGCTCCGGCACAATCGAAAAATACTATTCCGATTGTTGCAATCCGGGGAATACTATCCTCTTTTTCATTGAAGATGCAGTCCCCCGGCAAAGCTGGCCTCATCAAAAATACGGCTTAGGATGCTGCTTCCATGTCAGATTTTACAAATCGTTTAAATGCCGGGCAAGGTGAAGCCGTCTTTTACCGGGATGGCCCATTACTCGTTCTGGCCGGGGCCGGCTCGGGTAAAACACGCGTCATCACCGAGCGCATAGCGGCACTGGTTGATCGGGACGTACCTTCGGATGCGATTACCGCAGTAACCTTTACCAACAAGGCTGCAAAAGAAATGGGCTCACGCCTTAAGAAACGATTGGGAAAGCGAAGCAAGGATTTACGCATCTGCACCTTCCATGCTCTGGGGCTGTCTATGCTACGCCAGCATGCCGGACATTTTCAGCGTCGCCCCAACCTGTCTGTCTTTGCCATAGGGGAACAACGCGGTGTATTGCGTAGCGTATTACAGGATATGCATCTACCCGCAGATGCCAAACAACTCGACGCGATGCTTGGACGTCTTTCATTACTGAAAAACGGGCTTATCAGCAGCGAACATGCTCTGCAAATGGTGCGGGAACAGTACGATACGCTACTGGAACGCATGAATGCAGTGGATTTCGACGACCTGCTGCTGCTACCCGTCCAGCTGCTTTCCGAAAACACTTCAGCTTTGGCCTTGTGGCGTGAACGTTGCCGTCATTTTCTGGTCGATGAATATCAGGATTCCAGTCGTGTGCAGTATGAACTGGTCCGGTTGCTGGTTCCTCCACAGGGGAATTTAACCGTGGTCGGCGATGATGATCAGTCTATTTATGGCTGGAGGGGTGCGGAAATCAGTAACCTTTTCAATCTGGACAAAGATTACCCGAAATTAAAAGTGGTGCGTCTGGAAGAAAATTACCGTTCAAGCTCCTCCATATTGCTGGCGGCCAACAGACTTATCAACAACAATGATCAGCGTCTGGGCAAGGTATTGCGTTCCAATCTTGGCCTTGGCAAACCGGTTCGTATCTGGGAAAACGATGCGCCGGAAGATGAAGCTGTTCGTGTCGTTGCGGATATTTTGGCCCGGCATGCCACTTCAAAATCCCGCTGGAATGATTTCAGCATTCTGTATCGAGCCTCCTATCAATCCAGACCTCTCGAAATAGCCCTGCGTGAACGGAGTATTCCCTACCATATCAGTGGCGGGCTCTCCTTTTTTGATCGAGCCGAAGTTCGTGATGTCCTCTCCTATCTTCGTCTCGCGGCCAATCCGGATGATGATCTCGCTTTCATGCGCGCCATCACACGACCTCGTCGTGGCATCGGGGACAAAGCCTTGGGTGAACTGGCTATATTTTCCCGGCAGCTTGAATGTTCACTGCTGGATGCATGCCTTGACACCAATTTCAGGCATGTGCGTAAAACCACACTTTCTGCATTTGCAAGCATGATATCAATGCTTTCTCACCAGTTTGACCATGGGGAACCGAACGAGGCCTTTGACGCACTCATGGACCAGTCTGGCCTGGAAGAAGCCATCACCACTGAAGCCGGGGATGAACGGGAACGCAATGCGCGACTGGCCAATGTTTATGAAATTCGTCGGTGGTGGCTTAATCATGCCAAAAAAAGGGGAAATCTTTCCGATTTCATTCAAAGCCTGACGCTTCTGTCCGATCGTAAGGAGGAAGAAAGTGGAAACACGGTGCGATTGATGACCGTGCATGCAGCCAAGGGGCTGGAATTTGCCCACGTTTATATTATTGGCATGGAAGATGGAAGCTTTCCACACAATAATGCTGTTGAAGAAAAACGACTGGAAGAGGAACGGCGCCTTATGTACGTTGCCGTTACACGGGCCCGTTTCTGCCTGACACTGAGCTGCTCAAAAAAAAGAAGACGTTACGGCCAGATTGAAACCATGACTCCATCGCCTTTTTTGCAGGAGTTAAGCGGTGAATTTGTGGAGTGGGTGGACCGTGAGCCCGACTGTGAATCAGCCCTGGAGGAAGTCGATGCCCACATGGCTTCCATACGCCGAACCCTGGGTCTTGAGCAAACTCCTGTTTAAAATGGCACTTTCCGGCCATCAAAGGCTATAAAAGAGCCGCTACCATAGTCATTCACATTCGCAATCACATTTGCCATGCCGTTGACGGATGTCTCCACATCAACCAGACCCGTTTGACCTGTCATCTCCGTTTTTACCCAGCCCGGATGCAGGGTAATCACACGTACTCCGAAAGGTGCCAGATCGACTGCCATTGATTTGGATACAATCACAAGAGCTGCCTTGGCCGCCCGGTAGGCATAAGTTCCACCACTGCTGTTATCTGTAGTTGAACCCATTTTGGAGCTTAAATTTGCGATGGTTCCAGCAGCATGGACAATACGACTCTTTAAAGCCTGAACAGCATTGAGCGGGCCGATGCAGTCCACCTCAAAGACTTGCCGCATAATTTCCGGACTAATCTTTTCAAGAGACTGGCCATCCTTGCCGGGACCATAAATGCCGGCGTTGTTTATCAGAAGATTGATAGAATCAGGAAGCCCTGCATTATTATCAAGCAGCTGGCGAACATCCCATTGCAACAGATGCAACTTATTACTGGCCAGGCCAGAAAGCTCGCCCGAATCAGAACGATAACAAGCCCAGACTTCATCACCCCGTTGCAGATAGTGTTTTGCAAAACCAAGACCGAGACCCCGGTTCGCCCCCGTGATAAGTACATTCATAATATAGCCCCCGTCATAACCGAAATAATTCCATTATCATATCCACAAAGCTACCTTGCTGCTGAATGGCCGATAACTTACTCTTACAGGAAAAGGCTAAAAAGATTTCTGATGTTGCAAAACATCCAGATGTCAAATCTTGTATCTTGTAAACGCAGTCAGATGCGGGGGAGGATAAATCCGGTTGAGTTTTGATTCATGTTCCCCTAAAGTGCGCCTCCATTTTAAGGAGGTTTAACATGGCCAGACGTTGTGATATATGTGGTAAGGGACCGATGAGCGGCAATAATGTCAGCCATGCCCATAACACCACCAGACGTCGATTTCTCCCCAATCTGCACAGGGTACGAGCTAAAATCGAGAACAGCCTGCGTTCCATCAAGGTCTGTTCAAGCTGCCTGCGCTCCGGCAAGGTAAGCCGAGCCGCCTGACCTCAACTCCTTCATTTAATAAAGAGGCGCCGCTGGTGCCTCTTTTTTTGTCCTCTACATAGCGCCCGTGATTTCGCAGAAGGACAGGATTAACGTAAGTGAGACCTCTGCACATCCGACTTGTGCCTGGGCATATTCACCACATGCTCAAAATGCGATACCTCACTCCGGTTAGCCGGTGCCATATCCGTGTGGCTGCAGAAACCATCTTCCTCCTCAACAATAAACAGCTTGTAGCCAAGATGTGACTTCTTCCCCTTCTTCAGCCATGCTGCAGAAGGATCGGCAGACTTTTTGACCACCACCGATTCCGTCTCATCTTCACGCCTGTCCTCGGGTATATCCTCCACTGTCTGTTTCGGGCGGGTAACCGACTCGATGACCGAGACATCAACGATGGCAGCCTTCGCCTCCTTCACCATAATGTTACGCACGGCTAATTGCCTGTTCGGTTCCGCAAACAGACGCTTGTCAAGCTTCTTGTTAGGGCCTGTTCACACTAATTCTGGGCGTAGCGAAATAGCCATTTTTGATGCGC
>JBHHTX010000112.1:0-5688 GCA_046753585.1 Mariprofundaceae bacterium | reverse complement strand
CAACACGTGAGGCATCAACTCCCGCAGACACGAGATAAGCACGAATAGAATCTGCTCGTCGCTGGCCCAAAGCTAAATTGTATTCACGTGTTCCTCGTTCATCGCAATTGCCCTCAACAGTAACACCGGATCCAGAGGCAGTTGACAGCCATTCAGCATTGGCATCAAGGATAGCGCGGGCAGCAGCATCCAGATCCGAGCTATCAAAAGCGAAATATACCTGATGTGATGGCTCGGAAACGGTGTCGCCTGTTACAGCTACACCCTGTGTTGAAGCTCCTGTTGTGGTCGCGCCTGTGGCGTGTGATGAGCCGTGTGACACCGCTGTTTCTTTTTTTGCACATGCTCCTGCCAAAAGGCCAAGGCTTATGGCGAGAGTGATATTAAACATAGTCGATTTTGTAAACTTCACTGAAGTCCTCCTGTCGTTTGTTGTATTTTACTATACCCGCTGGTTATCTGGACCAGGCAGGGTCTGATGCATCTTCATTTGCAGGTGTGATTGCTTCTGCCTTACCTCCCCATGAGGGAATCCTGTAAATTCTACGGATGCTATTATTTTCCCTAGAGAATAACATCATTTGAGCATTTGGCGACCACGAAGGTGATTCGATGCGTCCACCCGTGGTCAAATATCGTACATCAGTGCCATCTATGCGCATAGATGCAAGGGCATATTCCCAATCCTTAAGGGTAATAAATGCTATTCGATCACCACGGGGTGACCATGCCGGTGAGGTGTTATACGCACCTTTCAGGCTTACCCGTTGGGGTTTACCTCCATCAATACGTATGCGATAAATTTGTGGTTTTCCGCTACGGTCACTCGTAAAGGCCACCCACTTGCTGTCGGGTGACCAGCTTGGGCTTGTGTCGACGCCGGGGTTTTTTGTCAACCTTTTCCAACTATGATTCGAGCGATCATATAAGTGAATTTCCGCATTTCCGGTATGAGAGAGAGTAGCGGCAATGTAGCGGCCGTCAGGTGAGAATTCCGGGGTGCTGTTTAACCCCTTAAAGGCGCCAAAAGTATTGCGCTTACCAGTGGAAAGTTTGAGGATTTCCAGACGGGGGCGATTGCCTATATATGTGTTAATCGCCACGCTCCGATTGTCAGGCCCCCAGTCGGGGGACAAGAGTAGAGTGAAATTTCGCCCCACATCCTGGCGGTTGGCGCCATCCTGATCCATGTAGACAAGATCACTGAAGTTTCCACGTTTACGGACATATAGCACCTGACTATTAAAGTGACCCTTTATCCCGGTAACGGTAAAGTAAATATGGTTAGCGACATGGTGAGCCAGACTACGAAGCGATTTATCCGAGCCTCTTAACTTCACTTTTGAAAGCTTCTTGCTGCGAAAAACATCGTACACTTCTACATCAGCTTTCCAGGTTTTTTTGCTCTTTGTTAAACGGCAGGTGGCAAGGATATCGGTTCCAATAATACGCCAGTCGCCATAATTAACTTCTTGCATGGTTTTAGTTATATCAGCCAAAAAACTCATGGGGTCAAGGGCATGGAAGGACTGACTGGAAGTCAGGTCATTTTTGACAATCTTTTGTAACAGATTGCTGGATTTCTGATGTTGAGATTCGGATGCTGTCAGCCAGGCGATGTTAAGAGGGTGATAGTCAGATTGATATATGTCAAATTCGACCGCCATTGCCGCCGAGGGAATCAATAAAAAGATAAGCAGCAATATTTTCAGCATGGGGGTGATTTCTAACCGCTGCCATATGAGAAAACAACCCAAAATCCGACATGGCTATTGAGAGAACGCTATTCTTGGTTTTGAGTGGTAATTGATCTTCTGTTTTTCATTGAGGTTCACGACTCGGTTTCCCTGGTTCCTTACCTTGTATCGATCCGGGTATGATTTTGACTGAGTATCTGCTTTCAGGGCTTAGCTATCCCTACTTTGATAATAAATAACCCAACATTCAGTTTATGAGTAGACCGAGCAGGAACTGGATGCCTTTGCCTATACATGGGATGCCAAATCTCCTTCCATCAGCCGGATGTGGCACCGGTACTGGGCCAATCTGATTACACTGTTTGAATATCCGGATGGAATCCGGAGGGTTATTTACACCCCAATGCCATCGAATCGCTCAACAGCGTGATTCGTAAGGCGATCAAGAGTCGCAAGGTCTTTCCCGATGATCAGGTAGCCTTTAAAGTGGTGTATCTGGTTATCGGGGCGGCATCACAGAAATAGACCCAACCCATCCGCGACTGGTAAGCCGCTTTGAACCGATTTATGATCGTGTTTCCGGACAGAATGCCGGAGAGATTCTGAGTTGGGAATTTACACAAAAGAATTTACAGGCTCAACCAAATGGCAAGAGTTACGTTACTGACAAAGCGGCCATTTGGCGATTAGTCGTTAACTTGGGGAATGGATGTTTTCGCTACATTTATGTGGCCCTAAGCTATTACAGGTCACATAAAGTCTAGAATTTGTCACGGGTCGGCAGCGCGCCTGTTTCGGTCACAGCTTCTTTCCCACAATTAAAGGAATATCTCTGCGGGTTCTCTTTTCTCCGTTCGAGATCAACGTAAGTATAGAGTTTACGGAATAAGCCTGGATTATTCAGCCATTAAATCGAACCATGACCGACATTCCCGATGCCGGCGTGAATCAGAGCGCCCTGCCTTCCAGGTTCTGTCACTACGATAGCTTTCACTCTTTCTCCTTGTCCGATATCGGTTGTTGCCAGTCATTCCCCTTAAACTTGTCAACTACAATGGCATTATAAGCAGCCTGAACTGCGTGGCGCAATTTATCTGCTTCGTCATGCGTCAAAATGTCCGCTTGCTCTCCAGCCTGAATGGACTTTGCCTCAGTTCCGGCGGAAATATCTCCGCTACGAATCGCCTTACGTAGTTTATTTTCTATCTCTTCGGTTTCTGCTAGCTTATTCAATGCATATTCCAACCTGCCAAGTGGCTCATCGGGGTCGTCGGATATATAGATCCCGGCGGTCAGACGATCCCTGGCCGGAGAGGGCTTCAGCATAAATGTCGCTACCCGATGTCCAAGGTTGTCACTGGGCGGCAAATAGGGCTTTCCAAATGGAAATACGATAGCCCGTAACGCAAACCCGATCAAACGGTTGGGGAAATTTCTAAGCAGGCCATCCAATTGTTGTTGGGCCATGTACAAGGCATCTTCACAGGCCCAGGAGAGCAAATCTGCATCCTCAGTCGGGCGCCCTTGATCTTCGAATCTTTTCAGAGTAGCCGAGACCAGATAAAGCTGGGCTAAAACATCACCCAGACGGGCGGAGAGCTTCTCCTTGCGCTTCAACTCCCCTCCCAGAGTAGCCAAAGTCACATCTGCTACAAAGGCAAAAGCAGCACTCATCCTTGCAATCTGTTGTATGTAATGCCGACCAGGGCCATCAATTTCAACCTTTTCCAGCCGTCCTCCAGTAACTGCCAAAAGGAAAGCACGGGCCTTGTTGCTGATGGCATAACCAATGTGGCCAAACAGGGCTTTATCAAAATATTCCAGGGCCTTGTCATGATTTTCATTGGAAGCTGCTTTCATTTCTTCAAGAAGGTAAGGATGATTGCGCACCGCGCCTTGCCCGAAAATAATCAGGCTGCGAGTAAGGATATTGGCGCCTTCCACCGTTATACTGATTGGAACTGCCTGATAAAGCCTGCCCATGAGGTTTCTGGGCCCCAGGCAAATACCCGCACCTCCGAAGATGTCCATGGCATCATTGACCAAAGTGCGCATACGTTCAGTGAGATGATATTTAACGATGGCGGAAACAACCGCCGGACGTTCACCCTGATCGACGGCGAGAGAAGTTAATGTCCGGGCCGCATCCATCATGTAGGTATAGGCACCGATGTGCGCCAGAGGTTCCTCAATGCCCTCAAATCGGCCAATTGGTGTTTTGAACTGTTTGCGGATGCGTCCGTAGGCACCAGCACCACGGCTGGCCAGCTTCCCCGCTCCGGTACTTAACGCGGGCAGGGAAATCGAACGTCCCTCAGCCAGGCATTCCATCAGCATGCGCCAGCCATGACCGGCCTGCTCGACACCGCCGATAATCCAGTCAACGGGGATAAATACATCCTTGCCAAGGGTAGGGCCATTCTGAAAGGCTTGATTTAAAGGGAAATGCCTGTCGCCGGTTTTCACACCGGGTGTATGCGTTGGAATCAGTGCCACAGTGATGCCAAGCTCTTCACGATTTCCCAGCAGATGTTCCGGGTCATACAATTTGAAGGCGAGTCCCAGGACTGTAGCGACCGGTGCCAGGGTAATATAACGCTTATCCCAGTTCAAACGAATTCCCAGCACGTTCTGTTTCCCCTCAAATTTATCCTTGCAAACAATGCCCGAATCAATCATGGAAGCGGCATCACTTCCAGCATACGGACTGGTCAGGGCGAAGCAGGGGATTTCTTTACCACTGGCCAGACGCGGGAGGTAATATTTCTTCTGCTCTTGGGTGCCATAAAGCAGGATTAATTGTCCCGGTCCCAGGGAGTTTGGCACCATGGCCGTGACCGCGCAGGTAGGGCTGCGGCTGGAGAGCTTCATAATGACTTCAGAATGCGCCTGTGCGGAAAAGCCAAGACCTCCGTATTGTTTCGGGATAATCATACCGAAAAACTTCTTTTTCTTGAGAAATGTCCAGACTTCAGTAGAGAGATCATAATCCAGCTGGTTGATCTGCCATTCATCCAGCATTTTGCATAGCTCTTCTACGGGGCCGTCCAGAAATGCTTTTTCTTCCAGGTTAAGGGAAGGAGAGGGAAGTTCGAGCAGCTTTTTCCAGTCCGGTTTACCGGAAAAAAGTTCAGATTCCCACCATACGCTTCCTGCTTCCAGGGCTACTCGCTCGGTTTCAGACATTTTTGGCAGAATGCTTCGATAAAGGGCCAGGATGCGCCTGCTGATCAGACTACGCCGGAATGGAAGGATATTAAGGACGAAAATAAATGGGAGGAAAAGGACCCACAGAATAACGATGGCAACAGAGGAAGAGTCGGACCACATCGTAAATAGTGCCATAAATATGCTAAGTGAAACCGTCCAGATCCAAAGCGGTTGACGGATAAAGGCAAGCCATGCAACTCCAGAGATAAACAGCACAATCCAGAATACAAAAGGTATGTCCATAGTTACAACCTCTCTTGTCTGCGGGGCATATCAAAGTTCCCCAATCTTCCACTAGTATAGACGTTTTAAGAGCCGGTTATGTCCATCCCACCTGATGAATCCACGGAGGCTGGGCAGGGAATCCTTTATTGTGTCCATAATGGATGAATAGGCAAGGCAAGAAAGGACGTATCTGGAAGCGGTAGCGTATTTTTGCCGGCATAAAGGTCATTGTCACCTTGAAAATCTTCACCGCATTTCTCAAGAGATGTGTTTACGCCTCTGCGTTTCAGCAATCTTACAAAATGGCCTGGAAGCTGGAATATAATCGCCTGGTGTTTTGCTAACCAGCATCGTTGTTTCGCTTCTGTGACAATTTCTGTATGCATCGTATGTGAATGGCAAAGCTTCCCCTTTTCATTTTTGACTTAAATACGCATCATCCGCTTTCAGGAATTTGAAGGTACTCCAAGGGGAAGCAGCAGGTGTCCGAACGTTACGAAGCACAGGCAATTGAAATGAAATGGCAGAAAATCTGGGAAGATACGGGGATAGATGC
>JBHHTX010000111.1:0-5738 GCA_046753585.1 Mariprofundaceae bacterium | reverse complement strand
TTGTCAGTAAAATCATCAAAGCGTGGGAGGGACGATGATTCAATATTCAAGACCTGACCCCTGTTTTAAAAAAGGGGCTAACAATCCAACAAGCCCGAACTAGCCACACTTGGAATGGCCACATTCCAGACAGGTGTCGCAGTTGTCCAGTCGCACAATGGCCATGGCGGCGCATTTCGGACACTGGTTGGCATTCCGCATGCCAGCCTCGCCCAGCTCGTCCTGCGCCCGCTGTTTCTTCATCTCCAGTTCAGGTGTGGCTAACTGGCCTTCCATCATGCCGATGGAAACCATGTGCTGTTGGATAACTTCACCAATCTCCGCCACCAGTGAAGGCATGTATTTACCACCTTTCTTATAATAGCCACCTCTGGGATCGAAGACTGCTTTCAACTCCTCGACGAGGAAGGTGACATCGCCGCCTTTCCTGAATACGGCGGAGATGACGCGGGTGAGGGCCACGATCCAGGCAAAGTGCTCCATATTCTTGGAATTGATGAAAATCTCGAATGGGCGGCGATGGCTGCTACTGTCCGGCTCTGTGATCACAACATCATTGATGGTGATATACAGTGCATGCTCGGATAATGGTGTCTTGATCTTGTAGGTGTTGCCTTCGAGCACATCATCACGTTCCAGTAGTGGCGCGATCTTGGTAACAATGGTCTGCTCCTGCTCTTCTTCCGGTTTTACGACTTCGTAGCCGGCAATCTTTTTATCAATCTTAATCCCCATCTTTTTCTCCTGCTGTCAGAGATCTGGAAAAAGCATCATGATCACCAGACTCCGTCTCGTTGCTGGCCTGTATGGAAACAGGCTGTTTATGGAAAGTGCTATCCGTCTGTTGCTCACCATGGTTAAAATAGTTTCGGATAAGTTTCTTCACGCCCATATCAAAGTTTTCCATAATATCCCTCCTTGAGAGCATCGTAGAGATTGGCAGCGGTATGCATCTCGCCATCGTATTCAACCTCTTCGTTGCCTTTCGCCTCAACAGTTGAACCATCATCCAGGGTAAAGCGGTAGGTTGTACTCTCCAGATCCTTCTCTTGTACCAGCACGCCCTGGAATGCCTCGGGATTAAAGCGGAAGGTAGTACAACCCTTCAGTTCTTTTTCGTAGGCATAGAGGTAGATGTCCTTGAAATCCTCATACGGAAAATCGGTCGGCACATTGGCTGTCTTGGAAATGGATGAATCCACCCACTTCTGGGCTGCTGCCTGGATGTCCACATGCTGTTTTGGCGTGACTTCATCTGCGGCAATAAAATAATCCGGCAGTTTTTCGTGTTCATTCCCGGCCCCGGGCATAGCGTCGGAATTGATCAACTGGCGATAAGCGAGGAGCTCAAGTGAATAGACATCAACCTTCTCCTTGGCCTTCCTTCCCTCACGGATGATATTACGGGAGTAATGATGTGCAAAACTCGGCTCGATACCATTGGATGCGTTATTGGCCAGAGAAAGGGCGATGGTGCCGGTTGGCGCAATAGAGGAATGATGGCTGAAGCGACAACCGGTTTCCTCCATCTCCCTGAGCATATCCGCATCTTCCGGATCGCCAGTCTCGGCGAACTGCTGCATATATCGGGAATATCTGGACCAGAGGATTTTACCCTTGATGTGATCCCCTACCCTGATGCCATCAGCCGCCATTTCCGGTCGCGCCTCCAGCATCTCGCGGCTGATCGTGAATTCATCCTCCATAATTGGAGCCGAACCCTTCTCCCTGGCCAGTTCCAGCCCCGTCCTGAAACCAACCTTTGCCAGCTCATAGGAAACCCGATCAGTAAACTCCAGTGATTCGGGCTCTCCGTATTTAAGTTGTAACATCGTCAGGGCTGAACCAAGCCCCAGAAAACCCATGCCATGCCGTCGTTTATACATAATCTCATCACGCTGTTTACCCAGGGGAAGGCCATTTATCTCCACTACGTTATCCAGCATGCGGGTGAATACAGCCACCACCTCGCGAAAAGCATCCCAATCGAAACAGGCATCATCAGTAAAGGGATCAAGCACAAACTTGGTAAGATTCACCGAACCCAGCAGACAGGCCCCGTAGGGGGGCAATCCCTGCTCTCCACATGGGTTCGTAGTACGGATATTTTCGCAAAACCAGTTGTTATTCATCTTATTGTACTCATCGATAAGGATGAAACCCGGTTCCGCATAATCAAAGGTAGAAGACATAATGACATCCCAGAGCCTTCTGGCCCGGATAGTTCTGTAAACCTTGCAAGCCACACGTCCACGCTCATCATAGCTGTAATTATCGGATTTTGACGGCCATGAACGGTAGACAATACGGACATCTTCATCCTCAAGCTCGGATGAGGTAGCAGGAAAGATCAGATCCCAATCAGCATCCTGTTTGACTGCCTCCATAAAATCCGCCGTGATCAGGCAAGACAGGTTGAATTGTCTTAATCGGCCAGCTTCGCGCTTGGCACGGATGAAATCCATCACGTCCGGATGTGAAATATCGAAGGTAGCCATCTGGGCGCCGCGACGCCCGCCGGCGGAAGAGACGGTGAAACACATCTTGTCATAGATATCCATGAAAGAAAGAGGTCCAGAAGTGTAAGCACCTGCGCCGGACACATAAGCACCTTTGGGGCGCAGGGTAGAAAATTCATAGCCGATACCACAGCCGGCTTTCAGGGTCAGGCCCGCCTCATGCACCATGGACAAAATGCCATTCATAGAATCTGGTACCGTACCCGACACCGTGCAGTTGATCGTGGAGGTGGCTGGCTTGTGCTCTAAAGCACCGGCATTGGATAAAATGCGGCCAGCAGGAATAGCACCATTTGCCAGGGCCCAGGCAAAGCGGGAAAACCAGTACTCACGCTTGCCAGGCTCCTCAATTTCAGCCAGCGCCTTTGCTACCCGTTCATAGGTATCATCAATCGAATGATCGACGCTGTTACCCTGCTTATCTTTCAAGCAATATTTCTTATCCCAGATATCCATGGATGCAGGCTGCATCTCAATCTGAGCCCCTGAAAATGGCTTAAACTCCTGAACTTCTACGACACTCATTCAAATTCTCCCTCGCCTGATAATATCACTCCCTCGAAAGAAACCGAGATTAGAGCACTATATATAGTGAGTCAATGTCTTTTTGTCATCTATGGGTAGTGTTTTTTATGAACATATTATCCACAGCTTTACCCGGGATTATTCACAAAAGCACTGTTGGAGAGCAGAGGATCGCCTGATACGATTGCAGCGTGAACGAATCCACTCATTTCGGTTTCCAGACTGTCTCCAACCATGAAAAAGCCCACCAGGTAATGGGTGTATTTTCCTCCGTCGCAGACAAATATGACCTGATGAATGACCTGATGAGCCTCGGTACCCATCGCCTGTGGAAAAGATGTATGCTGGCAAAGGTAAAGGCACGCGAAGGAAGCAGGATTCTGGATGTTGCGGCTGGCAGCGGCGATATCGCTTTGGGTCTGTCTCGTAAGGTAGGCCCTTGCGGTCGGGTGATTCTGAGCGATCTGAATGGCCCCATGCTGCGTGAAGGCGGGCGACGCATGCTTGATCATGGACTATTGCCAGGCCGGGCCGACTGCATTCAGGCCAACGGAGAATGCCTGCCCTTTGCAGACGAGAGTTTCGAAGCGGTCACCATTGCCTTCGGCATCCGTAATTTCAGCCATATAGACAGAGGGTTGAGCGAGTTTCACCGCGTCTTGAAACCCGGGGGACAATTCATCTGCCTGGAGTTTTCTCACCCGTCACTGCCTTTCCTGGATATTCTTTATGACGCCTATTCCTTTAACATTATTCCGATGCTGGGTGAGAGGGTTACCGGTGATCGGGCCTCCTATCAATATCTGGTCGAATCTATCAGACGTTTTCCCGATCAGGGACGGTTCCTGAAGCTGATAGATAAGGCAGGTTTCAACCTGAGCAGGTATGAAAACCTCAGCGGTGGTATTGTCGCCCTTCACAGAGGCTATAAAATATGAAGTATGGATCCGGCAGGTATAAATCTGAGGGTTGGCCATGAGTATCATGTTTCTTCCCCTTCGTCTTATTCCTGTATCTGTTCAGGCGGTAGTACTGTCCACAGTCCTGAGCATATTCTTCTCACGCGATAAATCGCTTGATCCCTTGCTGTATGAGCTTGATGGTCGAGTATTCCATATCCATGTAAAGGATATGAATTCTGACTTTTATCTGGGCTTTCGTCAGGGCAAGGCATGGGTGCATTCTGAGCATAAAGGCAAGGCAGATGTGCGCATTGATGCCACCACCAGCGGCTTTTCCCGACTTTGTTTTGCCCACGAGGATCCGGATGATCTGGTGTTTCATCAGGTATTGAAACTGTCCGGGGATTCTGAAGCCATGCTGCGTTTCAAAAAACTGATTGCCGCTGCCGATATTGACTGGGAACGTGAACTCCGGGCGGCCTTCGGAGAGTATTTCGGTAGCAGGGTAGCAGAAGCAGCCACAGCTCTGCTGAAGGCAGAATCAAAATTGAGTGAGGCATCCCATCAAGGCATACGATCCTGTATGCAAAACATGGATGTGCCCGACCAAAAAAGGTTGCAGGAATGGCAGGCCGGGGTTGAACAAGCCTCCAGAGATGCCACCAGACTTAAAAGACGGCTAACCCTTCTAGAAAAGAAAATGAATCCGGAATGATTCCACTGACCCGGTTCAAGCAAGGGATGCGTCTGCTCGCTATCACCCATATTCTAGCTACTCACGGCATGGCAGCACTGGCCGTTCGCTTGCGCCTGTTCAGGCCCTACGCCTGGCTGTTCAGGCTTTTCTATCGCAGAGATGCTCCACCGGAAGAGCTGGGCGGTCAGGTACGAACTGTTTTGGAACGATTGGGGCCTACTTTTATTAAATTTGGCCAGATGCTTTCTACCCGAGTTGACATCCTGCCCATGGAAATCGCATTGGAGCTGAAGAAATTGCAGGATGAAGTTCCTGCCGAGCCATTTGAAATGGTTCAGAAGGTATTAGAACATTCCCTTAAACGTCCTCTACTGGGTAAAAACGGAAGCTTTGCCTCTTTCAATATTGAGCCGGTAGCTGCAGCCTCTATTGCTCAGGTGCATTTTGCCGAACTTCACAGGGGAGATCTGGTTGCGGTTAAGGTGCGCCGACCCGGGATCAAGAAAACTATCGAGGCGGACCTGTCCCTGCTACGTCTGCTAGCAAAATTGTTTGATCGATATTTTCCAGAATACCAACGTTTGAAGGCTCCCAGGGTAGTCGAGGAATTCTCGACCACTATTCGTGAGGAATTAAATCTCAGGGCGGAGGCTGCGCACGCCAGCCGTTTTGCCGACAACCTGGCCAAGGTTGAAGGCGTGGATGTTCCCAAAGTCTTATGGGACTACACAACAACCGAGGTCCTGGTAACTGAACGCATAGATGGCATTCCCATCGACGAGCGTGAGCGTCTGATTGCCGCAGGCTACGACACACACAAGCTTTGCGAAGCCGCCATCACACTGTTTTTCCACATGGTCTTCGTGGACGGCTATTTCCATGCGGACATGCACCCCGGAAACATCTTCGTGGCCAGGGATGGGGGCATCCTGATGGTTGACTTTGGCATTGTTGGCCGGCTGGATATAAAGAGCCGAAAATATATAGCCGACATGCTGCTGGCCTTTCTGAAACAGGATTATGCCCGTGCCGCACTTGTTCACCGCCATGCCGGTTATATTGGTGAGCATGTCAACCTTTCAGCCTTTGAGGATG
>JBHHTX010000110.1:0-5756 GCA_046753585.1 Mariprofundaceae bacterium | reverse complement strand
GTGCCAGCCGGGAACGTTTCCGAACCTATCGTCAGCTTGGCCTGAATCCCGAGTATCTGGGAGAAGTTGGCAAAGCGAAAAACACTTAGCAGTTTGGCCCTTCCACCCGTTGATATGCTTGCTTAGCATAGGGCCATGAGTGATAAGAAAAATATCGACGATATTCTTGCCAACCTTGATCGATTGCTGGATGAAGGTGTCGAGAATGAGCCTGAAGAAGAAAATGAACTCGAATCTGCAGTCAATCTGGGGCCGGAGACTTTTGAATCTTCTCCTGAAGTATCTACAATTGATGATGATTTTTCTCACGGCCAGATGTCGGGGGGAAGCGATGAGGCAGAAGCAGTGCCTGTTGCCAAACCCGAAAGTTGCCGGAGGAAACTCCTCCTGACTGCAGACATGTTAGTGGAAATTCCACCCGACTTCCCTGATGACAAATCCAGTTAAACCCATCTATATAAACGGATAAGATCTGATGTCCAATATTGAGCAGAATATTAATCTGGCCAAGGCCTACGACCCTGCTGCTGTTGAGCTCGCTATCAGCGAACAATGGCTTGCTTCTGACAGTTTCGCGCCTCAAGCTGGAAATGAAGCATATTGTATCGTCATTCCGCCGCCCAATGTGACCGGAAGCCTCCATATGGGGCATGCTTTCTCTTATACCCTTCAGGACATTCTGGTTCGCTGGCAGCGCATGGAGGGCAAACAGACCCTTTGGCAACCCGGTACAGATCATGCCGGTATTGCCACGCAAATGGTGGTAGAGCGGCTTCTGGATAAAGAAGGAGCTCATCGTCATGAGCTGGGACGGGATCGTTTTCTGGACAGGGTGTGGCAATGGAAGGAACAGTCCGGTGGTACCATCATCAAACAGTTGAAACGTCTGGGATCTTCATGCGACTGGTCGCGGGAGCGTTTTACGCTGGATGAGGGCTTGAGCTGTGCCGTGCGGGAAGTATTTGTGCGCCTGTATGATGAGGGTCTGATATACAGGGGCAAACGTCTGGTTAACTGGGACCCGGTGTTGGAAACGGCTGTTTCAGATCTGGAAGTGGCGCATGAAGAGGAACAAGGGCATTTGTGGCATATCTGTTACCCGCTTGCGGATGATTCCGCAGTTCATTTGTATGTTGCGACAACCCGGCCGGAAACAATGCTGGGAGATGCTGCAGTGGCGGTACATCCGGATGATGATCGCTACGGACATCTAATTGGTAAAGAAGTTCTTTTGCCTCTGACCGGGAGGAAGATTCCTATCATTGCCGATGAATATGTTGATCCGGAGTTTGGTACCGGCTGTGTTAAAATTACGCCTGCCCATGACTTCAATGATTATGAGGTTGGCCAACGGCATAATCTCCCCCTTGATAATATTTTTGATTCGCGAGCTCATCTTCTGAATAGCGAACTGATCCCCGAGAAATACCGTGGCATGGAACGCTATGAGGCACGCGAATATATCGTTGCCGACCTGGATGCAGAAGGTCTGTTGCACAGGATTGAAGAGCATGTACACAAGGTAGGGCGTGGGGATCGTTCGCATGCCGTGTTGGAGCCGTACCTCACTGATCAGTGGTATGTGAAGATCCAGCCATTGGCCGACCCCGCCATCCGGGCTGTTGAGAACGGGGATATCCGCTTTGTGCCCAGGATGTGGGAAAAGACCTATTTTGATTGGATGCGTAACATTCAGGATTGGTGTATTTCCCGTCAGCTCTGGTGGGGACACCGGATTCCTGCATGGTTTTGTAAAGATTGTGGCCACATTACCGTGGCGGACGAAACCCCGGAGCTTTGTGGTGGTTGTGGCAGTGCCGATATTTATCAGGATGAAGATGTGCTGGACACCTGGTTTTCCTCAGCGCTGTGGCCGTTCTCCACCCTTGGCTGGCCGCAACAGACTGAAGAGATGCAGCAGTTCTATCCTACCAGCGTGCTGGTTACAGGCTTTGACATCATCTTTTTCTGGGTGGCCCGCATGATTATGATGGGACTGAAATTTGCCGGAGATGTGCCATTCAAGGATGTCTATATCCATGCCCTTATCCGGGACAATCAGGGTCAGAAGATGAGCAAATCCAAGGGGAATGTCATCGATCCCCTGATTATGATGGAGAAATACGGTGCCGATGCACTACGTTTTACACTGGCTGCCATGGCGACACAGGGTCGTGACGTCAAGCTTGATGAAAGCAGGATTGCTTCGTCCCGTAATTTCATGAACAAAATCTGGAATGCTGCCCGTTTTGTGTTTATGAACCGTAGTGATGCAAGGCCGGACACAAGCCTTGTGCCGGAGTCAGATCTTAACCGCTGGCTGTTACACGAACTCGATCAGTGTGCCGGCAAGGTAGATGATGCTTTAAGCGCATACCGGTTCAATGAAGCAGCCTCGGCACTGTATGCTTTTATCTGGGGAACGTATTGCGACTGGTATGTGGAGGCAGCCAAAGGGCCACTAAACTCCAGCGATGCGAGTATCAGGAAGGAAACCCGGATCATCATGCTCACAGCACTTGATGGCTGGCTGCGACTTTTGCATCCTTTTTGTCCATTCATTTCAGAGACGTTATGGCAATCCCTGCACGGCAATGGTGTGGCCCTGGTAGCTGAATCATGGCAGGACAGTGGGTGTCATGTCGGCCCTGAGTATTCGGTTGCGGCCAACAAGGTAGAGCGTGTCAAAGAGATTGTAAGTGCGATTCGTTCCATGCGAGGAGAAATGAATGTGCCTCCCGGCAAGCGCATTAAAGTGGCCATTTCCTGTTCCTGCGAATTAAGCAGTGATTTGAGATCACAACTTGAGCTGCTGATAAATCTAGCCAGACTTGATCAGGTGGAGTGGCTGGCTGAAGGTGCCGAGCTTAAAGGTTCTGCCGTGGCACCCCTTGATGCTGCAACTGTTTTTATGCCTTTGGCAGGCTTGGTGGATATCCCGGTTGAGCTGGCACGGCTGGACAAGGAAGAAGCAAAGCTTGAAAAAGAAATTTCAAAGATAAATGCCAAACTGGACAATCCCCGGTTTTGTGAGAACGCCCCGGCTGAAATCGTTGCCAAAGTTAAACAGGACCGCATTTTGCTACAAACAAAACAGGCTAAGCTTGAAGATTCTACAAACCGGCTAAAGAGCGTCTCCTAGCTGGGGCTCTCTGATCGTGAATTAAACCCTTAACTTTCTGGCAAACCAAATGCCGGTAACCATGAGCATGAGAAGCAAGAGCATCCAAATTGAATCTTGTCTATCAGCAAGCGGAATCAGACAGCCGCTACTGCTACCCCCGACACTATTAACAGGTGGTGCAACAAACACATCTGTTGAAGTAATCCGGAATATCCCTGCATCCATTGTCATTGCAAACAGCATATTTTGTGTCAGGGGATGCATGACCAGATCTTTCACAACGGCGCCATTGGGTAAAAGGCCGTTGTTTATTGCAAACCAGTTGCTTGCATTGTCCGTAGTCTTGAACACACCCTGCCCATCTGTCCCCGAATAAACTATGGCGGGGTTCCACGCATCAATAGCCAGAGTATTAGCGCGGACAGCGGTTTGCAGTCCGGTGCTGGTAGCGGTCCAGTTGGCAGCCGCATCCGGTGTTTTATATACGATGCGCCCACTTGCAGAAGATACCCCCGCATACAGGATGTCTGGGTTTCCCGAACCCATAACAAGATCATAGATGTAAGTGCTGTTCAGCCCGGTGCTGGCCAGACTCCATGAAGCCGCCCCGTTGACACTCTTGAAAACTCCTCCACCTGTTCCTGCATAAATAATATTGGGTGATGCCGGGTTAACAAGCAGGGCGTTGATAACAAGGTTCTGCAGGCCAACATTGACCGCTCCCCAGTTCAGACCACCATCGATACTTTTGAACAGGCCTATGCTGGTGCCAGCATAGAGGGTGCTGGTGGTAGCAGGGTCGACTGTCAAGGTTCGGATGCTTGCGAAAGGAAGACCGAGATTGACCAGCGCCCATGTCACACCGGCATCGATACTCTTGAATACACCACCTTTCACTGATCCGGATCCGGCATAAAGTGTGCTTGGAGTAAGTGGATCGATAGCCAGACTAAAAATAAAGCTGTTACTCAAGCCGGTTTTCAGCTGCGCCCAGGTAGCACCGGCATTGATTGTCTTGTAGATGTAGCCGCCACTTGTTCCCGCATACATCGTATTAGTTATAACCGGGTCGATAGCAAGGGTATTGACGATGGCATGTGTAATACCGTTATTTGCGGCTACCCAGCTTGCCCCAGCGTTAATGCTCTTGAAGATGCCTCCGGCGATGGACACAGAGCCGGAAAAAAGAATATTGTTGTTTGTCGGGTGCATAGCCAGGGCCCGGATTTCCGCTCCACCGGGGAGCAGCCCCGTGTTTAACGGGGCCCAGGCAAGACCATTATTGTTCGTCGATAATATACCCAGACCATCCGTACCAACTATTAGCGCGCCAGTTACGGGATCAACGACCATAGCTCTTACCCTTTGAGAACCGGGCAGGACACCTAATAATGCCCAGCTAATGCCACCGTCTATAGACCTAAAAACAGTTTTGCCACTAGGGGAAGAAACTCCGGCATAGACAAGCTGAGGGTTTACGGGGCTGATGGCCACTGAGTAAACAAATCTTGCTCCAATTCCGGCGAGAGATACAAGCCATGTTGCCCCACCGTCGGTGCTTCTGAAAAGGCCATCTCCTCCGGTCGCCAAATACAATGTGCTCGGAACAGATGAGCTAATAGCCAGGCTATTTACTACAACCCCTGCTATGGGCAGGCCAACATTAATGGGAACCCATGTGGTTCCGGCGTTCGAGCTCTTGAAAACCCCATTGCGCGTTCCTGCATACAGAATATTTGTATTTACAGGATCAATCACCAAGGCCTGAATGATGGAGGCAGGCAGACCGGCACCGGTAATGCTCCAGCTTATACCCCCGTCAATGCTTTTGAAGACGCCACCGTTTACCGAACCTGTTCCTGCATAGAGAGTGGTAGGCGTCACCGGATCAATGGCCAGGCTGTATATAAAGCGATTGGTCAAGCCGACATTTGCTTTGGACCAAGTTGTGCCGCCATTAATGCTTTTAAATAAGCCATTCAGTGTTCCGGCATACATGGTGTTTGGAGTAGCCGGATCAATTGCCAATGCACGAACAAGCCGAACATCGGGTCCAATGGGTGTCCACTGATTCAGTGCGGCATTAGCTATCACGGGGTAGGCCAGGGAAACGGTATATAATATGAGGCCCAAGGCTAATCGTGGTAAGGAAATTTTATTCGATTTAACGGCATTGCATTTGTTGAATCTGAGCCAAACAAAAAAGGAACGCATAATCTCTCTCCCGAATAATCCCTTGCGGTAGTAAATTAACATAGGAAAAGTGCAAAAAGTCAAGAAATATGTGCTGCTAAGGCCTAAAGCTTTTGCAGGAACGACTCCCAGGTTTTCAGATATTTTCTCTCGGATACATGGTCAAAATTGTTATCTCCTCAGGACAGCGTAACCAGTTGCTTCGATGTATAGCTGGCCTCGAAGATTTACCTGCCCCCTCTCCACTCGGGGACTATTTCATCCTCCCCTTGGCAGAGATGATCAGCACAGGCATGTGTACACGGGGATCATTTCAAGCCTGTCAAATTTTGTACGAGCCTGGAAGATGGCCGTGGTCTGATTAGGACCTGTTCACACTAATTATGACCGAAGCGCTGCTGCCCCAAATAAGGCCAGTCAAGGCGCGAGGAGAGAAGTT
>JBHHTX010000109.1:0-5810 GCA_046753585.1 Mariprofundaceae bacterium | reverse complement strand
GCGCATCAAAAATGGCTATTTCGCTACGCCCAGAATTAGTGTGAACAGGCCCTAGATAAAAGGCAGACCCAGGACGGCATAACGGGTAAATTTTCCGATGGTTACAAGCAGAAGAAAGCTGACAAGGGAACATCGCAGCAGGCCGGCAACGAGACACAAGGGGTCGCCGACAACAGGAAGCCAGGCCAGAAGCAGTGCCGGTCTGCCGAAGCGGCTAAACCATCTTTCCGCCCGCTTTGTCTGAGCTTCAGAAATACGAAGCCATTTTCGGTGTAATCCTTCATTGCCGAGTCGGCCCATGCCGTAGGTGATGAGGCTGCCCAGGACATTACCTGCCGTGGCAACTGGCACAAGCATATAAGGGCTGGCACCCTCGTTGAGTTTATAGAGTAACAAGGCTTCAGAGCCGCCGGGAAACAGCGTCGAGGAAATCAGCGCGGAGAAAAACAGTGTCCAGTCCATCGTGCTATGCTATTGATCCGGAACGTTTCAGTCTTGAATGAAGTTGCTTGCTTACGGGACATGATCAGTTGTTGAGCCAATCCCAGGTTATTGCAGAGCTATAGCCTGATATGAAAAAGCCAGTACACCTGTTCAGTTATGATTCACCCTTGGGTGGTATCGGGTTACATGTTCAGAATGGCATTTGCCGCCGGGTGTTTCTACAGGAAACTGATGCGCCACCATGTCCCTCACATCTTCAGCTTACACTCTGGCTGGATACAGGACGATATGGTCATTCTTTGTACTGGAGACACTACGGCATCTGATGCCTTCCTGTAAAATATTCTCGACAGGCTGGACCTCATGTGCCGCTGGATATAATCGTGAGCAAGCTTAAGAAAGAAAGTATCTCCCGGCCTTCGGCCGGTAACGGATTGATACTTTCATGCTTGCCAAAAATATGATTTAACGGCTTCGTATCTCCCTGCAAAAAACCAGCTCATCTGTTGAAAAATATCGAGAAACCCGTTGACAAACACTTGCGCTAATGCCTATATTGGCACGAGGTGGGTAATTGTGGGTAATTGTGCACCAAAGAGCAGGGGCGGGAGGTTAAGACAGCAACATGTTTCCAGGCAGGCATGTACACTCTTTGGACGCTAAGGGGCGCGTAAGCATCCCTGCCAGCTTCCGCGAAACGCTTGTGCGCACTTATGATGACGAGCGCCTGATCATCACGAACTTTTTTAATAATTGCTTGCGTGCTTACCCCATCAGGGATTGGAAAAAGATCGTTGAAAAGGTTAGCAAGCTTGCAATACTTAATCCTCAGGGGCTGGCCTTCGAACGTTTCTTCATCAGTGGCGCCACTGAATGCGCACCCGATAAACAGGGACGTATTTTGCTTCCGACCAGCCTTCGTGATTTTGCCAGTCTTAACAAATCTGTTGTCCTTGCCGGGATGTCTTATTATTTCGAACTTTGGGATGAAGGACTCTGGGAAGAAGCTTTCAATCAAAGTCAGAAGAATCTGGAGCAGTGGATGACGGATGCTTCCCAGAACAGTGATCAGAATATTTTCACCTCAGGTGGACTGGACCTCTGATGTGCAGGGGCATGTTCCGGTCCTTTCCGAAGATTTTGTCGAGGCAGTTTGTACAGATCCGGATGGATTTTATGTTGATGCCACTTTTGGCGCTGGAGGCCATAGCAGGGCGATCCTTGACAAACTTTCATGTAAGGGGCGACTTCTGGGTTTGGACAGAGATCCGGCGGTGGCGGAACTCGGAGACCAGCTTGCCATGGAAGACTGCCGATTTCACCTGGAACATGCCTCTTTTTCGGAACTGCAAGAGGCTGTCAAGCGATTTGGTGGAGACAGGGTGGCAGGCGTCGGCTTTGACCTTGGCGTTTCATCAATGCAACTGGATCAGTCGGAACGCGGATTTTCCTTTCAGAAATCTGGCCCGCTTGATATGCGCATGGATTATTCACGGGGCAAGCCCCTGTCAGTCTGCTTGCGCAAAATTGATGAAAAGAAACTGGCTTGCATTCTGCGCAAGTTTGGTGATGAGCGTTATGCGATGCGTATCGCCCGCGCCATATTATCAACATCCAGAGAGGGTGAGTTGATGACGACCACCGATCTGGAAAATGTTATTTTTCATGCTTTGCCACGCTCTTCCCGCTACGGCAGGGCACACCCTGCCACGCGTACATTCCAGGCCCTGCGGATCTGGATTAATGATGAGTTTGATCAGCTTCGGGTGGGCATCCATACTGCAATAAACCTCCTCCCCCCAGGTGGCAGGTTGGCCGTGATTTCCTTTCACTCAGGCGAAGATCGCCGTGTTCGTGACTGGATCGAGTCACGCGTCCATCCCTGTATATGCCCGCCTGATTTTCCTGTATGTGCCTGTGGCCGCAAAGCAAGTATGCGCTGGATACAAAAAAAGCCCATACGTCCCTCTGAGGAGGAGGTTAACAACAATCCCCGGGCCCGTTCGGCCATGCTCCGTGTTGCGGAGCGTTTGCCATGAGTCAGGCATTATGGCGGCGCAAATTGATCGTGGCCTTCGGTTTTCTGATTGCGATGTCAGCAACTTGCCAGGTTGGCCTTTCCCACGAGCGTTATGAGCTGACGAAAGAGATGACATCTGCGCGACATGAACAGAAGGATTTGATGGCAGAAATGAATCGGCTCTCCCTGGAGTTGGCCAGTCTGACAAGGCCTGAACGTATCAGGAAACTGGCTAAATCGCAGCTTGGCATGGCACCGCCCACGCCTATGCAGGTGATTCAGCCGTGAAGTCTCAGGAGTGTTTCATTCGTCGCCGGCTTAGTATCGTGGCAGGCCTGTTAACGCTTTGCTTTATCCTCCTCGGAGTCAGGGCTGCAGACTTACAGATCATTCAAGCCGAGACGCTTAAGCAAAGGGCTGAAAAACAACGTCAGCGCCAACTGGAAGTTCAGGCCCCCAGGGGTCAGATAACAGATGCGAAGGGACGTATTCTGGCAGAAAGTATTGAAGTGCCCTCTATTTATGCCATTGGTTCAGAACTTCAACGTGATCGCCTTCCTGAAGTAGCCAGGATTCTGAAGATCAAGACCAGCACATTGCGTAAACGGGTTCAGAATAAATCTGGATTTGTCTGGCTGGCTCGGCAGGTAAGCCCGGCCCAGGCAGAAAAAATCATGGCTTTGGATGTTCCAGGGGTTCGCCAGGAACGCGAGTGGCACAGATATAACCCTTTGGGCCCTGAAACGGGACATATTCTTGGGTTTGTCGGTATCGATGGACGTGGGCTTGAGGGGTTGGAGCGCAGCCTTAATGCAAAACTGCTTGGCAAATCAGGACATAAACAAATCCTGAGAGATGCCCGAGGAAACCTTTTACCCGGCGATATCTGGTTAAATGAGCCGGCTCGGGGGCAACCCGTTCAGTTGCATCTGGATGCCTACGTCCAAAGTCTGGCATATGCTGCCCTTGCCGATGGTATACGCAAGCAGCGCGCCAAAGGCGGGACAGTAATCGTTATGCGTCCCAGGGATGGCGCTATACTGGCCATGGCTAACTGGCCGGGTTTCAACCCTAATAATTTCAGGAACTTTAAGGCAAATGAATGGCGTAACCGGGCTATTACCGATGTATTTGAGCCCGGATCCGTTCTCAAGCCTTTCACGGTGGCTGCCGCTTTGAAGTCTGGTCGTTGGAAACCGGAGTCGCTTCTTTATTGCGAAAATGGAAATTACAGGGTAGCCAATCGTGTCATCCATGATGTACACCCGCAAAGCTGGCTGGATATTACGGGTGTTCTTGTCCATTCCAGTAATATTTGTGCCACCAAGCTCGCCCTGGATGTCGGGCCGGAAAAGCTTGGCGGTGTTCTTACTGATGTCGGATTCGGTCAAAGGGGCGGCATCGAATTGCCAGGTGAATCATCGGGTATCTTCCCGACAAAATCACGTTGGGGGCCGGTGGAAACTGCTACTGTTTCTTTTGGTCAGGGCATTGCTATAACGGCTTTACAGTTGGCTACGGCATACAGCGTACTGGCAAACGGTGGGCTGCTTGTTCAACCAAGACTGGTTCAGGATGGTAAAATTTCCCCTCCCAGTCGGGTTTTATCTCAACAGGTGGCCAATGATATTGCCCGGATGCTGAATCAGGCTACAACACCTGAGGGAACTGGTTCCAAAGCCGTTCCTGTAGGGTATCCGGTTGCAGGCAAGACTGGCACTGCCCAGAAGGCCGTTCGTGGCGGCTATGCCAAGGGCCGGTATACGGCCGTATTTTCCGGATTTGTACCCGTGAATGATCCGCAGCTGGTTATTGCCGTTATTGTGGATGAGCCCAAGGGAAGTATTTATGGTGGTCAGGTAGCTGCACCAATCTTTCGTTCAATTGCTGCAACTGCACTTCCTTATCTGGGAATATCACCTGATGCAGTTTCTTCTCCAGAAGCTGTGGAACCATTGCTCGCAATATCTCATAAAGAGAAACCCTCGGCAGAAGAAAAAGTTCTACCCCCCCTTTATGGGAAATCTCTACGCGAAATCAAAAGAATCGCATCAAAACAGGGATACAGGTTGCGTGTACACGGCAGTGGCTGGGCCGTAAAACAAATACCAACTGCCTTTAGTGAGCTTGGCTCTGGCGATTTGTTGGAGGTATGGCTTGATGGTTAGTCTGGAGCGGTTGTTTTCAATGTCACAGCGGCCTCAGCGGATGCTATCGGAGTTAAACCTGTCAGGAACGGAACTGACTGGAGATGCAACCATTACAGATATTGTTGAAGACTCCCGCCTTGCTGAGACTGGTTCTGCCTTCCTGTGTTTACCGAGAGCTGAAAACAGGGCCCGTGATTACGCTCTTCAAGCTAGCAAAGCCGGTGCGAGCGCAATGATCCTTGTTGGCCAGGATATGCCAGCCCCCCCCCTTCCCTGCCTTAAGGTGAGGGATATGAAACTGGCAGGATTGGTGCTGAGACGCTGGTTCGGGACGGAATCAAACACAGTTAAAATCATTGGCATCACAGGAACTGATGGTAAGACAAGTATTGCCTGGATGCTCAGGGAAGGACTGGAAAACCTGCTGGGCAGTGCCTGGTCGGTAGGAACCCTGGGCTGGATGCTTTCAAAGAATGAGATGTGTTCACTAAAAAACACGACACCATCGTTGCTGACCATGCACCGTCTCCTGGCCGTAGCCAACGAGGCCCATATTCCGGCAATGGTTTGCGAAGTATCTTCACATGGCATCGCTCAGGGTCGCATTGCAGGTCTTCCTTTTGCGGCAGTGTTGTGGACAAACCTGGGCCGCGATCATTTGCAGGATCATGGCGGTTTTGAACCCTACGCCCAGTGTAAGGCGGACTTTATCAGCCAGACAGTTCAGCAGGGAGGACTCTGCATCATCAATGCCGATGATAACGAGGTTGTTCAACGTACACCCGGACAATCGCTGCGATACAGGCACACTCTGTACTCAGAAGAGGAGGACCTTGGCTGGGAACAGGAGTTGCCGGGAACCCTTCGGCTTGCCTATCGGGATGAGGAAATAAGCCTGAATGATATTCCCATCGGAGAATTTCATTCCGAAAATCTGGCAGCAGCCAGCCTGATGCTGATAAAAGTCTTTCAAGTGACATTGAAAAATATACCGGCTCTGTTTAAGGATGTCAGTTGCCCGCCTGGACGTCTGCAGCCGGTTAATGCCGGTCCATGGATGGTGTTTATCGACTATGCGCATACGCCAGAGGCTATGGAACGTTGTTTGTTAACTGCCCGAACTCTTACACATAACCGTCTTTTGTTGGTCTTTGGTTGTGGTGGAGAACGGGATCGTTCCAAGCGTCCATTAATGG
>JBHHTX010000108.1:0-5825 GCA_046753585.1 Mariprofundaceae bacterium | reverse complement strand
CGGCCGGGCAAGCCAGATGCCGCAAAAGACAAAACATCATTTGAGGAAAGTGAATCCCAAGATCCGACATTGACATTCGGCGCATGCCGCAACCCTTTGATTCACCTGACACTCCGGAAAAATCATTGATCACCAACGAGGTGACGGCATGATTTTCCAGAGTGCCATACAAACCAAATGATTACAGCCTACATCCAAAGTCAACATCGGATCTTGGGTGAATATTTGTCACCAACACATTGTTATCCATAAGAACAATAATTGTGCCTCTCTGTGCTCATGAAAAATTCGGGCTAGACAGCTCTATACAACGGGGACTTGCCATCGACCACTGTCGAACGTGGAATGGCAACTATGAAAAGCCAACCGATCAGGGATATTCCCGTTCCTGTTATCAAACTCTGCCAAGACCTGAAAAAGTCGGGAGGAATCGCTTATCTGGTGGGCGGATGCGTACGAGATCTGCTTCTGGGCGGCCAACCCAGGGATTTCGATTTGGAGGTCTACGGTCTTGATGAAGAACAGCTAAAAGGTCGCCTCGCTTCTATCGGACGAATTGAAACGGTCGGGAAGGCATTTGGTGTAATCAAACTCTGGCTGGATTCGCTTGAGATCGATATCGCTTTGCCGCGTTGTGACCAAAAAACGCTACCCGGGCATCGTGGCTTCGCAATAGAGTTTAATCCGAATATGAACCCGCGTGAGGCCAGCAGCAGACGGGACTTTACCATCAATGCCCTGATGTTCGACCCGGCCAAAAAACAGTTGCTGGATCATCATGGAGGCTATCACGATTTGACAGCCGGCATATTAAGGCATGTTTCTCCGGCCTTCGCTGAGGATCCACTGCGTGTGCTGCGCGGCATGCAGTTTGCAGCCCGCTTCCGCTTCAGACTCGATAAAGAAACGGCTATCTTCTGTAAGGAAATGCTGGCAGAGGCAGAGACTCTGGCCATCGAGCGGATTTGGCAGGAATGGTTGAAGTGGGCCATGTCACCCTATCCTTCATACGGGCTTGAACTGCTTCGCGAAAGTGGCTGGCTGGCACTGTATCCACAGATTCAGGCACTCATTGACTGTCCGCAGGATCCCGGCTGGCATCCCGAAGGTGATGTCTGGAACCACACCTGCCTGGTTGTCAACAAGGCTGCGAAAATAGCAAATCGCTACGACTGGACAGGAGAGAGGAGGCTGGCTCTTATGTTTTCCAGCCTGTGTCATGATTTCGGCAAGCCGATCACAACAATACACGATGCCGATGGCCACATCCGCTCACCTGAACATTCCCGGGCAGGTCTCGATCCTGCCAGCAGCTTCCTGAGATGTGTCGGCGCACCACTTTATCTGATGCCATTACTTGAACCTCTGCTCCTGGACCATCTCACCCATATGCACGGAGACGCTACCCCACGCGCCGTACGCCGTCTGGCCCACCGTCTGGAACCGGCCGACATTGAACTCTGGGAGGCCCTTGTAGAGGCCGATGCCTCGGGACGTAAGCCACATCCCGCTTGCCGACCTGCCATGAAATGGCTGCAAATGGCCAGAGAAATCGCCAGTGAACGAGGCAAACCAAGTCCCCTGGTTGACGGATCGATGCTGATGCAATTAGGCATCAAACCAGGCCCTGAGATGGGGAAAATGATTGCAACAGCCTATGAAGCCCAGCTGGATGGTGCATATGAAACGCCTGCACAGGCCATCGCATGGTGCAAGGAAAATCTGAGCATGCGATAGTCTACTTCTTTAGTCAACTATTTGAAATGTTTGACATAATTATCTTTGGAACTATCCTGCCACCGAGTTGAATAACAGGAGGCATCATGCCGAACTTCAGACGATTTTCTGATGTGTCAGTCAGCGAGAAAATTCTCGATACTATGTTCCTGCTAACGATTGGGCTTGGTTATCTGTTTGCCATGGGGCACTTGTATTATTCGCATCAGGGCCGCGACGGACGGCCAGGCCTGTCAGTTGAAGATGTACGCATTGCCTATTATGGAGAGCATCAGCAAACTCGACTGGGCGCCGCCCTCAATGGCCCTATGGGTGGAAACCTTGAGTTCCCCGAACAGAAAGAGATTATTTTTAACTGGATCGAGAAGGGTGCCAAGGTAGATGCCTTCAATGCAGAAGTAGCTCCGATCTTCTCTGATAATTGTATTATGTGTCATTCCGATGCGGCTGAAATGGGGCTGCCTCCGCTGACAAACTTTGAAGAAGTGAAGGAGCTAACCCAGATGGACACCGGGGCTTCTGTTCAAAGCCTGGTACGTGTATCGCATATCCATCTGTTCGGCATTGCCTTTATCCTGTTTTTCCTGGGACGTATTTTTATCCTCTGTGAAATGCCTGTTACACTGAAACGCATCACCGTTGCCATCCCGTTCCTTGCTATGCTGTTCGACATCCTATCCTGGTACATTACCAAGGTAATACCCGGCTTTTCTTATGTGGTTGTTGCAGCTGGTGCCTTGATGGGGCTCTCAATTGGAGCGCAAATACTGTTCAGCCTGTATCAAATGTGGTTCTATAAACCCAAAGCCGTGCCAGTAGAGATGTAATTGAACCATGTACGGGGGATTTCTTGAGCTTCACAGGGGAAATATTTACATCGTATTTTATGGAATAATTGGTATGATCGTCACCATAATAGTATAATAATAGAGGATAATAGAGGAGTTATCATGAACAAATTACCTTTTATCGCTTTGGCGGCAGCTGTCTTTTCACTGGGGATTTCCGGCACGGCTACCGCTGAAATAGATGCTGGATCTTTATTTAAGAAAAAATGTAAAATGTGCCATGCTTTGGACAAAAAAAAGGTTGGGCCGGCAGTAAGAGGCATGAATGTTGATGCTGAAGTGCTTAAGGAAACCATTATCAATGGCCGCAAAATGATGCCGAAATTCGGGAAAAAGTTAAGCGGTGAAGAGATCGATGCCCTGGTTGCTTACATCGTATCCAACAATCCGACTGCCAACCCTTGCGCGACCGGCCAGCCTTGTGACAAATAAGCGTTGTAAAAAAATAAGGAGCTAATGATGCGTATGCTCATAACTTTGACAGCTATTATGCTGTTGGCCTTACCGGCGTCATCCCTGGCTCAGGAAATGCCGGATGGCAGAGCCTTGTTCCTGGCCAATCAATGTGATTCCTGCCATGGAACAGACGGCAAGGTCTCTAAATATGGCAAAGGATTGAAGCCTTTTCCGGCCCGAGATCTCACGGCTATTGCCAGATATGTTTCCAGTGACGAGTTACGCCGGATCATTACCTATGGAGTACATAAATCATCCATGACCGCCAAGAAATATCTCCTCGACCCTCTGGAAATTGAGGCGGTCATTGACTACATCCGCACCTTTGAATACAAGCCTGATCTGGCCATGGGCAAAAAACGATTCAACGCAGTCTGTGCCTCCTGTCATGGCGTGGATGGTCGCGCAAAGACCGGCATGGGTGCAAAAAACCTGGTTTACAGCAAGTTAACTATGGAAGAAGTAGTGCATACCATGCGCTATGGCCGCACCGGCACCCTCATGACCAGTAAACGACACCAGCTTGGCAATCCCGAGATTGCTGATATTGCCAACTATGTTGTTTCACTTCGTCGTGCCGGGCAACCTGAGCTTGGCGGTAAATTGTACAGTTCTACCTGCAAATCCTGTCATGCTGCTCCGACTGATATCAAACTGATCGGAAATGCAGCAGTAAGGCAGAAGTCGATTGCGGACGTTGAGGATCCTCTTCTTGATTTACGTATCCGCCATGGCCGCCACGTAGACCGTGCCGGCACGAAAATCGGTAAACTGTCTGACGATAATGTACAGGATATCATCGCCTATCTGCGCCAAGAAACAAAATGACCGTTAATAACGGTGCCGCACCCCGCCACAACGCGGGGGCGGCACCAGTCTTTGATCTTGATTTGATTTGCAAATACGACAAAGCCGGGCCCCGCTACACCTCCTACCCCACCGCGCCCATGTTTCACTCCGGCATCAGCGCCCGAACCTATCAACAACATCTTGAAGATGCGGGCAGGAAGATTTCACCCCTGTCTCTGTACATGCATATCCCTTTTTGTGACACGGTATGTTATTACTGTGGCTGCAACAAAATTGTTACGAGGCAACGTCAAAAGGCCACGCCTTACATGGACGCGCTCCTCAGGGAAATTGACATGCTGGCCGACACAGTAGGGGATCACCGCGAAATCACTCAACTGCACTGGGGTGGCGGCACACCGACTTTTCTGGGAGATGAACAAATCAGGACGCTGGCTGGACACCTTCGTGACAGGTTTTCGTTTGCCTCCGACAAGAAGGGGGAATATGGCATTGAGGTGGATCCGCGTGAATGTGGTGAAGCCACGATCGGTGTACTGCGCGACTGCGGTTTCAATCGCCTGTCCATGGGCGTACAGGACTTTGATCCGGATGTGCAAAAGTCTGTTAACCGTATCCAGTCCAAAGAGGAAACCCTGCGTGTCTTGAGTCAGGCGCGTGCAGCCGGCTTTGCTTCAATCAATATTGACCTGATGTATGGCCTGCCATTGCAAAGCGTAGAAAGTTTCGATCGTACCCTTTCCAGTATCATCGAATTCTCACCTGACAGGATTGCCCTGTTCAACTATGCCCATCTGCCACACATGTTTATGCCACAACGACGTATCAGCCCGGATGATATTCCGGCTCCTGAAGTAAAACTGGCCATTCTCAGACACAGCATCGATCGCCTGCTTGATGCAGGTTATATCTTTATCGGTATGGATCACTTTGCCAAACCGGAAGATGAATTGACCATTGCCCAGAAAAACGGGCATCTGTATCGGAATTTTCAAGGCTATAGCACACATGCTGATGCAGACCTTCTGGGCCTGGGCATCACCTCTATCGGTTATGTGGAAGGAAGCTTCTTTCAAAACCTGAAAGAGACCGAAAGCTATTACGCCAGCATCGATGCGAAAGAATTCCCTATCATGCGCGGTTATCAGTTGACTGAAGAAGATCACCTGCGTCGATTCGTTATCATGCGTCTGATGTGTGATTTTGAACTGGAATTCAGCCAGGTGGAAAAAAAGTTTGGCATTGGCTTCCGCGATCATTTTTGTGAAGATCTTGGTGACCTCAGGGACATGGAAACAGACGGTCTGATTTCACTGACAGATACCGGGCTCCGGGTTCTGCCAGCCGGCAAGTTGCTGATTCGGAATATCGCCATGGTCTTTGACGAACACCTGCGAAAAAAGACGGAGGAAGTGAAGTTCTCCAAAGTTATTTGATGTGCGTTTTAAGGGATATTAAATTTACTCAAAATGGATTACGGAGGCTATAGTGCGGCATCTTTATATATTGGCAGCGTTGACTGCAGGGATATTATTACAGCCACAGTCGGCAAAGGCGGGTGATCAGATGAAAATAAAGATGACGACATCAATGGGTGTGATAGAAATCGAACTGAATCAGGACAAGGCACCAAAAAGTGTAGCCAATTTTCTACGCTATGCCAGAGAAGGTAAATACAACGGCACTATTTTCCACCGCGTTATTCCAAAGTTTATGATTCAGGGCGGCGGCTTCGACAAGGATATGAATAAAGAATCAACATTTTCCGCCATTAACAATGAGGCTGACAATGGCTTGCACAATACCACGGGTTCGATAGCTATGGCACGCACTTCCGACCCCCACTCGGCGAGCAACCAGTTTTTTATCAATACCAACGACAATAATTTCCTTGATCACAGCAGTAAAACACCGAGAGGATGGGGTTATGCTGTTTTTGGACGGGTAAGCAGTGGAATGGATGTGGTACGCAAG
>JBHHTX010000107.1:0-5828 GCA_046753585.1 Mariprofundaceae bacterium | reverse complement strand
GATTTCCTCTCCGGTAATGAGGCGATGCCTTCAGATAAGGCGGTGGATGAGGCTATTGCTTTGGCTCAATGTTATCCTGCCCGGCCAACTTTAGTTCAGGGTTGTCGATTGATAAGATGCTGCATGCGGGCCAGAGATGCCTGAGCGCCCTTGTTGTCGGGGTTGATGGCCAGATCCCTTCGGTAGGCTTCGGCGGCTTTCTGTGGCTTGGGGATGGCGGCATAGAAGTTGCCCAGACTTTCCCAGATCCATGCCTTGCCGGGAAGTTCTTTGGCTGCCAGTTGATAAAAATCACTACCCTCGACATATCGTTTTCCGTTCCAGAAGACAGTGCCGATTCGGGTAATCAGGGCCGATGTCTGTCCGGGGTCGAGCTGAACGGCATTTTGTGTGGCGGCCCATGCCTTCGGCGCATGGCCAAGCCTGGCATAAGCCTCGGCCAGAGAAGACAGAACATGAACAGGCTGGCCGATCCGTTTGACGGCAATTTCCAGATCGGCAATGGCCTGCTCCGGTCGATTCGTTCGCAGCAGAAAGATGCCGCGTCGATAATGGGCCTGGCCGTCCACGCCAACCATGTCTTCAAATTTTACGGCTAGATTATATTCCTGTTCGGCCTCCGTTGTTTTGCCCTGCATCTCCAGAGTGATAGCCAGATTGATGCGGCCATAAGAATAGCTGGGAGCCAGTCGCACGGTTTCGCGGAAACGTTTCTCCGCTTCGACAAGATTCCCGCTAGCGAGAAAGGTCAGGCCGTAGTTCATCTGGGCGCGGCTGGAGGTCGGAGCCTTCCTGACGATATCGGCCCAGAAGGTTGTATTATTCTTCCAGACCCCGTTGCGCTCAACAGTCATGGCACCAAGGCTGATGGCCAGCAGAAGGCCCACGATCAGCCAGGCTGGAATAGCCCATTGCCTGGTAGCAGCGCGAATGGCGCAGTAGCCACCGACAGATATGAGCATGGCAATATGGGCAAGTGGCAGGTAGGGGCGGTGTTCATTGACCATTTCAGCCAGCGGCACAAAACTCGAATGCGGAGCCAGATAAACAAAAAATCCACAGGCCAGAAATACCAGCGAAGGGGCCCTGTTTACCCAGGACAGCATCAGCGCGAAGACAATCAGCCAGCCTGTTGCTGCGAAAAGGACATGTGGGTCGAGGAGAGATGTGGAGACCGGATAGCTCAGGGTGTCTGCAATCAGATTGACCGGGGCAAGAAGCTCACCGATATAATACCACCAGGCCTTGAGCTGGGTCAGCAGATAGTGGTAAGGGGTCATGTCCCCGGCCTGTCGCGTTGCCCACACAAAATCCGGCATTATGTTTTTGTACAGGATCAGATAGAGCATTGCTGCGACAAGAATTGGCAGCAGGCGGCGTAGGGGAGAAATACGCAGCAGGCGCCGCCTCCAGGCCATGCCCTGCACCTCTGGAGCCAGCAGATATTCGGCCAGCATATACATGGCCAGCAGGCTGATGGCCTCGACCTTGGTAAATAGGGCCAGGATAAAGAGCAGCAAGCTGGCCGCAATCTGCCGCCATGTTGGGCCGCCTCGCAAGGCTCGAATATAGAGCAGGATGGAAGGCAGGGCCCAGAAGGCCACCAGCAGGCTGGATCGGGCTGAGAAATAGTTGGCGCATTCTGTAGTGATGGGGTGAACGGCATAGACAATGGCTGCAACCATTGCTGCCAGATCGCCTTCCCTTGCTGTGATGCCGGGAACGCGGACAATACGATTCCGGCCAATAAGGATACGGCCGAAGAAAAAGAGAGAGATGGCTACGCCGGCATGCAGGGCAAGCTGAAGCAGGTGCCACGACCAGAGATCGTAGCCAGAAATGGCGTAGTTCAGGGCATAGGTGATTTGCAGGACAGGTCGGTAACCGATGTTTGGTGCCAGAACACTGAATGTAAATGGATCCGTGAAGAAGTTCGGGATATTGGCCAGGTCGCGTATCCAGATGTTTTTTGTGAGGACATGCCAGTCATCGAGCTGAAATCCGTTTTGTAGGGAATTTGCATAGGCTGCGGCTATCGCAATCAGGATCAGTAACGGTACGATCAGGCCTAAGCGCTTGTTATCCGGGAAGTGGAGGCGCCGGATTCGGTCCGGCAGCGAGGTTACAGACTCACGCATTACTTATTTCTGTCGTGGAGATGGCTGATTGGCAATGTCAAAGTGAACGAATGAGAGCAGTAGCTGAAAACCGATCAATAGAGGCAGAGCGGCCAGCATGACTGTACCGCTGGAAGCGTATTCTCCCACCTTGCCCGCTTCGTACCAGCCGTATATGCCCACTACAAGCCCGAACAGGAACATGATCAGGCCAAAGACCAGTTCAAGTGATCCCACATTAAAATCGCGCAGAAAGTAATTATAAAATATACGTTTGCAGAAACATTTCAGATATTTCCCCGGAAAGGAGAAAATGACATCGGAGATATTCAAGGAGCTTGATTCATCGGCATACTTTGAAGGCATCTCGATATCTGATACAACAGCGCGCAAGGTGCTCAAGCGAAACAGCATATCGCTCTCAAAAAAGTAGCCATCTTCGATCTTGTCCAGCGGGATCTTTTTCAGGGTATCGGTGCGAATGGCCGTGAAACCGTTGGTTGGATCCATAATATTCCAGTAGCCCGACATCATCTTGTTGATAAAGGATAAAACCGCATTACCAAACAGGCGCGTTGCCGGCATTGCTTTCAGGTGCTCGAGGTCATGGAAACGGCTCCCCTTGGCATAATCAGCCCGGCCCTCTGCAATGGGCTGGATAATCAGAGGAATAAGTTCTGGATTCATCTGGCCATCACCATCAATTTTAACAATAATTTCCATTCCATCCTGACAGGCAGCCTGATACCCGGCCTTGGTTGCACCACCCACACCCATGTTCTCAGCAAGATACAGTACGACAACCCGACCATCGGAACAGTGTTCTTCAACATAATTGCCGGTCTTTTCAGGACAGCAGTCATCAATGACATAGATCTTATCCACTTCATCACCGATGGATGCTATAACATCAAGGATATGGCTGGTTTCCCGGTAACACGGGGTGACAACTGCAATGTTATGATTATCAATCATGCTGCAATGATACGCATAATTTTATGGCAAACAATTTTATATGCACAGACTGTTTCTATCCCTTCTCTGACAGCTGATCAGGTTTCTCTTTTTGCTTTGTTTCCTATCATCTGTATAGCCATAGTTTTTCCTATCCGGTCAGCATTGGCCATAATAGTAAGAGTATGAGACTTTTCAGAAAGTGTTGGCAAACAGGAGCCATCGACAACATGAACGCCATCCAGTGCCACAACCTCTCCAAATGATCCGGTCTCTCCCGTTTCCGGATGTTTTTTCATCGGCAATGTCCCTGTATAATGAATATCGCCACCCGGCAGACCTGTAATAAAACTTTCAGGTAGCATAATTGCTCCCATTTGCCAGCATGCCTTTCGCAATGATTTGGCTGCTTCCAGCATAATAGCTGGAACTTTTTCATCAAACCCGCCGGTAATTGAAAGCTCTCCATTCTGCTTTAGCCTCACTTTAGCTGAAGAAAACTTCCCGGGTAAAAATATATTTCCTACCAGACAAGAGCTTAAAAGGCCCCTCATTAAATCAATCCCATATCTTTTATGAAAAGGCAGGTGACGCACAAATTCTGACACCGGGAGCCCGGAAGTGCTGAATGTTGAGCCAAATGCACCAATACTATCCTGAAGTTTTATAGCAAATGACAGTTGCCCAAGCCCGAAGGATGGTTTTATTTTGCGGCCAAAAGATGATGGCATCCACAATAAAAAAGCTGCTGAAGGGCATGATAACAGAGGTACAGTTTGCTTACTGTTTAATGCCTGCATGACGAGGCGGGTCGTTGCCAATGTTCCTGCTGCGAGAAAAATCTTTTTAGCCTTGATGGTTCTGAATTCGGGTGCGGCAGAACCGTTTTTTCCGATCACATTCCAGCTATCATCAGAGCGTTTTATTTCATCAACCGTATAATGCTGAAGTAACTCAAAATTATCATGCTCCTTTAATGCCTGAACGTCTTCAAGTGCAGAATATGTAGATTTTCGGTGGCATCCCCACAGACAATTTCCAGATATGTCACAAGCCTTACGCCCTGTGCGATCTTCACTTAGTACAGCAACTCTGGATCGACCAAGTTTAAAACCTGAGCGCATCATTTTTTCTCTATGTTGTGTATAGTTATCAAACAGTTTGCTATGCAAAACGTCCATTTGTATTGGGGGCTGTGACCATGCATCCAATCCAAAATATGAAGACATATCATCATCACAGCGCCCACTGACACCAATTCGCGCTGTTATTGTCTTGTACGATGCTTCAATCTCATGAGCCTTAAAGGGGAACTGTGCAATCTCATCATCACTGAGCCTTGCTACGCCGCATCCCCATGCGTTAGACATTCCCCCGGTTGCAAGCGATCCAACAGTCACATAATTATCAGAAACAATTTTATTTGCCTCAGAAAACCCTTCGAACACATAGCCAAGTGTTGGAACCCGCAGCTTCGGAGATACTGTTCCGATCTGCCTGAGTGCATAAAAATCATCGCCTATAAACCATTTGTGCTGACTGGTGTCAGAAGTCCTTGCTGAAAGGTAATCTGTTTTTGGCGGCTGGACATCTTCCTTATGGCCACCATCTACCATCAGTACGCGCAGCCCGGATTGAACCAACGGGAATGCAACAGAAACTCCGGCAGGGCCACTTCCAACTATTACCGCATCATAATCCTGAGTCATTTGATTACTCTTTTCCGGCATATGATTCTCATGATGAATGGATAGCTAAGTACTTTAACTATCCTCCAGAACAAGTCCGATACTACAGCCTGAACCACCACCAGTAGATTTATCAGTAATCCGGTTTTTCTTCCTGTCCCCAAAAAAACGGATGCTCCCTCAGGAGTAGCCTCAGCCAGCAGAGTTGCCGCGTCAAACCTCCATGCCAGTTCTTTTCCCTTGGGCTTACTCTTCCAGCATTGATCATCCAGCAGTGACAACAAAACAGGGAAGCTTAGAAACAGTCCGGGAATTTCTACAGGAGAGCCATCCCGAACCTGTTCGATCGCACGCACATAACGCCTCAGAAGAAAGGTTGCCTGTTTTTTCTTGAGGATATATTTGAATAAAGCAGTCCCTTCAATCAAAAGGCGCCTGCGTCTGTCATCTCCGGATGGATGCATGCCGGCATGAACGGGCCTCAGTGTAAGGTTCAGGCGTTCCAGATCAGTTGCTGTATTCATCGGCTGTAAATTAAATAGCGACTTTAATCGATCAAGCCCCAGTTTTCCGCTCAAAGCTCCACCCAGAACAGTGGCAGCCAGCGAAACAAAGAAGACGGGGACAGGGAGAAACAATCTATAAGAGCGGACTCTGTATTTAGCGATCAATGATAAAAAAGCGCTAAAAGAGATTGGTGTTTCAGATGCCAGACAATATACCCCGGAGGCAAGCTCTTTTTTCTCAACCATACGCAATAAACCTTGTGCAAGATCATCTACATGAATGGGTTGAATCATAGGAGCAGGAACAAAACCGGGAAGAACCGGGAACCTTCTTACTGTCGCAACCAATAAGCCAAACAATCCTTTTTCGCGACCCCCATAAACCTGCCCGGGACGGACAATCAAGCCATTCGCAGCAAATATCTCCTGTTCAATTGCCCACTTGGTACGCCCATAAACAGTAGGTGCATTCGAATCTGCTGTCTGGCTTGAAATAAAGATAATCCTTTTTACGCCAGAATTACGGACACAATCAATTAATCGGCGTGCGGCCTCAACCTCCA
>JBHHTX010000106.1:0-5838 GCA_046753585.1 Mariprofundaceae bacterium | reverse complement strand
ACGGCCCGTTAGAAGATGTAAGCGGTGGAAACAAGCGTCAGGATATCACGGTTAAACAGGGCCTGGATACAGACCTTGCCAAGAACATCGTCAAGCATATCAAGCAGGCCAGGATGAAGGTTCAGGGGAGTATACAGGGAGATAGCGTTCGCATTTCAGGCAAGAAACGTGATGATCTTCAGGCTGCCATCTCTGCGGTTCGCGAGATGGACGTTAAACTGCCTTTACAATTCACCAACTTTCGAGACTAAGTCTCTTATAAAAGGCTTGCCAGCTTTCGCTCTTCCGGTGTTTTCAGCTTCCAGTCGTACACAATGCTAAAGGCCAGAACCTGCTGTACATAGCGACGGGTTTCACTGAAAGGAATGGCTTCAATCCATGCTTCTGCATCAATTTTCCCGGCGTTTTTTTGCAGCCATTCATTTACACGCCTGGGCCCGGCATTGTAGGCAGCAGCGGCCAGAGATAAACGCCCTTCAAAGCGGTTCAGCATTGTAGCCAGATAAGTGGAACCCAGACGAATATTAAGCTTCGGATCAAGTAACTGATTTTTCGAGCGCAATTTTATTTTCTGTTGTCTGGCTACTTCCCTGCCCGTGGGGGGCATAAGTTGCATCAGCCCCAAAGCGCCACTGCGCGAGCGGGCATGGGCATTGAAGGCTGATTCCTGTCTGATGATAGCCAGAATCCAGGACGGGGGTAGCCCGGTCCGTTTTGCAGCAGTAAGGACATGCTTTTCATATTGAAGTGGAAAACGTAAAAGTAAAAAATCAGGCATCATGCCTTTGTAAGCAGCGATAATAGCCTGATTGTGCCATTTCCAGTGATGGGCCAGCCTTGCTGCAGCTCGCCACTCATTCTCTGTTGCCGGTGATAACGAAGCATGCCATTCCCTTGATGCCTTGTTTAACTCCAACAGTTGCAGCCACTCGAAAGCCCTGCGGATGCCGGGCCGAAGGGAAAGGTTATGTATCTCCTGTTGAGATACTTCATAATCCCTGGCTGCAAACACAAAGGGTAGCCCAAGGCGTTCTGCGCTTAGAAAACTGTAAAATCCTCGTTCTTTGGCTAGTTTTGCAAAAAGAGCCTCAGCAGGTTTTTTTTTGCCCAGTTGAGAAAGCGAACGAGCCTTCCAGTAACTCCAGCGCGACGAATCCCGAAGTGCTGCCGGCATGGCCCGAATGGTGGCCAGGGCCGGTCGCCACTCGTTGTGTATCAGATACATGCGTGTTTGCCATTGCCAGACTTCCTTGTTTCTATAGCCGGTCTGAATGTCAGCTAGCCACTTTCTAGCTTCGGGCAAATGACGTCGGGCGGCGTGAAGGGCAAGATAGCGTTGCAGGCGATTGTAAGCCTTGTCATGCAGACGTGACTTGTTTTTCTTCAATAAACTCCATGACAGTCTTACATCCTTTCTCCCTAATCGTCTTAAGCCGTCAATCAGAATATCTTCAGCAGGTTTGCCAGTAGTACTCCATTTCCAGGACCGCAGTACTTTTTCAGGGTGTTTACGCATTTCCAGCCAGCGTTCAAACCATATTTTATCGTGTTTATTAAGATACACTGCAGATCTTCTGGCACCCCCAGTTTTTCCACGACGCATCTGGTTGCTTATTCTCTGCCAGATATCCGTATCGGAAGGGTGGCCAAGTTTTCGCCAATAAGCAAAACCTGCAGATTCTTCCGGCCTTATTTTTTTTCCTCTAATCCATTGCTCACCCAGAAGTTTGGCCGCTTCGTCTTTCCGGTTTAGCTTCCACAGGGCCTGAAGTTGAAAGTCTATAAGCAGGCCCTTGCCGGATTTTAGTTTTTCAAATTCACGCCAAGCTGCAGTCCATCGTTTTTCATCGGCAAGGTGACGAATCCAGGCAAGGCGCAGGTCATGGGATTCTGGAATGTCAGCATATTGCATCAACGTATTTTCTATTTTCCGGGCATCAGTATCACTAAGGTTTTTCCTGATCAGCCAGATGTCCAGATATGGCACAAGCGGATAATCTTCCAGCTTCTCTCGCAGCCTGGTGAATTCTCCAATTTTATCTTTAGCAATGGCTTTTTTAGCTTGTATGAACCAATCTCTCTGCTGCTCAATCGGCTTCTGATGAGGCGTTATTCGGGACGAGTTCGGTGAGGAGGACGAGGGAAGGGGAGCCAGCGTTAGAAAGAGCCAAGCCATGACGGCTGTAAGAAAAATGCGGCTGCCAGCTGTCGACTTGATTTGCATGCCTCCTCCGTTTTACTGCTATGCTTCTACGCTAGCCTGAATCCTGTCAAAGGCAAAATAGTTTCCAACTACACAGAGTCAAAAATATTAATCCCTGAAACGATTGAGAAAATCAGGCGTAGGTATCCAGTAGATTACCGGCAGACTGGGCATTTTCACCAAGCTTTCCATGGAAATCATAGGTTTCCCTTATCATGTTCAAGTGGCCGGATGCGGGTCGCGGCCACTCGGGTGAGGTTGCTACGGATGCGGGTTTTATCTCCGGATCTGGACGGACATTGATTGTTTTCTGAGGAGGCAACAAAGGAGGAACCGCAACTGCTTGCGGTTGGTCTACGCGCAAAACAAAACCCAAAGTAACAGCCATAACTGTAGTATAGCAATAAACAGCGACGATTGCCTCACTCTCTTTTGCACCGAATTGACTCACAAATAATGTAACCGAAGGCAGGTCCAATCAGTGATCGTCGCCTCATAATAAAAGTAACCGAAAGGAGGCTTTGTTATGATGGGGAAAAAAGAGAAGCAGGCATACCTGGCAGCGATACGTCGGCGTTACCGCCGGGCAGATCGAAAAGGCAAAGGCTCAACCCTGGATGAGTTCTGCGAGGTATGCGGATACAAGCGGAAATACGCGATCCGCATTCTCAACCACCAGCCTTCGCCATCATCAGCAAGACATGTCGGCCGCAAACCGATCTGCCGTGATGATGAGAGGAAATTTCAAAAGTTACCAGCAAGAGTCATAAAATATTTCAAGTACCCAAAATCGCTTAAGCAGCATGAATTGTACTGTGATTAATTGTCGGGTTAATATTCAACTATTAGTCAATGTCAGATTCGGGGGCAATTCTATTGATTTCGCAAGACCGACTGATTCTGTAGACTTCGGACGTGATGAATAAATCGGAAGGGTGGCTGAGTGGTCGAAAGCACCGGTCTTGAAAACCGGCGAAGGGAAACCTTCCGTGGGTTCGAATCCCACCCCTTCCGCCATATTGATGAAACTGTTGCACTTCATACGATGTACATGATAATGCGCCGAAACTTTTCAAGGAGAGATGGCTGAGTGGTCGAAAGCGGCACCCTGCTAAGGTGTTACATGGGAAACCGTGTCGAGGGTTCGAATCCCTCTCTCTCCGCCAGATTTTTATTGGCGCTCGGTATCCTGCTTTGTGCTCTGATGTTAAGCTCTTGCGAGCAAAGAGATTCTGAAGAAATCAAGTGGCAATTGCCTCTAAGTGCTCCTGAGGATCCCCACGGGGCCAGTGTTTCACAGGACATTCCCGGATGGGCTGTCGAAGCGGAAGGAAGTGCGGTCATTGTCTTGCTGGAAAAAAGTACGGCCAGGGTTCACAAGAGCAGCATAGACATTGGTGATAGAATATTATTGTTTGGCCTCGAAATTAAGGTTTTAGGGGCTGCAGGTGGTTTGCGTTTGAAATCGGGTTCTTACATTGATGATGAAAATGTGGATAATCCTGCTGCTTTCGTCGAAGTGTTTGAGCATGGAAAGGAACTTTACAGGGGCTGGTTATATAGTGAATTTCCTGAGCTGTTTGGTCCCGATTCGTCAAGCTGGAAACTTTGGCTTCAGGATCTGCATCTGCAGAAGAAAGCCGACACAAGCGCTCGTAGCTCAGTTGGATAGAGCATCAGGCTACGAACCTGAGGGTCGGGGGTTCGAATCCCTCCGAGCGCGCCAGTAAAGATAGAAATAGCAACAAGAACGAAGGGTCAGACATTTAATGGTCTGGCCCTTTTTTTCATATCTCATGCACACCACGGTTGGCAGTAGTGTTGTGTTTGGAATTGGTATCAGCCGATCCAGATTCAAACACATCCTGATAGCGCTTGGATGTCCAATAAATAAATATCAGAATCTCAGCGATGACCGTATGAACCTCCGACGGAATCTCTTCGCCAGTATCAAGCCATGAGAGGATCTGAACTAGATCCCTGTCTTCACGAACGGGGATGTTATTGGCTTTAGCTATAGCAATAATCTTGTCAGCCATCTCTCCAGCACCCTTGGCTATTAACCTGGGAGCAGGCTCCTGATCCGGTAACCAGCGCAGGGCTACAGCCTGAAGCTGTTGAGGACTCAGTCTGCTTCTCTTTTTTCTACTCATACCCGAGTATCCAGTAGGTTCGCATTTTGGGGAATGCCGGTGGCCAGACTTTCAAAGTTCTGATTCTTCTCAGGGGTTATCTCCGATAGTCTTTTTACGTTCAGTGATACCGTATCAAAACCAAGCCCCTCGAGGCGACCTTGTAGCGAAACTATCGATGTTCTGAAAAAGTTTGCAGCAGCTGGTTGTTCCAGATAAATAGTAGATTGAAGTGTTTTGGCCTGAACGTAAGCATCTACACGAATCTGTCCTGTCCTCTCAAGGTCAAGTAGAAAAAGAACACCAAAACCCTGTTTCTCGTTTGTGTTTTCAGGTTTATGCTGTTCTGATTTGATTGAGAGGTAGACGGTTGCCAGCTGTTGTCCCAAAACAAACGGAACTTCAAATCGCAGTCCATCACCATGTAACTGTGTCAACAAACTCGATGCCTGCACTGACTCGATAGCGCTGAGTGTTCGACTCAGTGTAGAAGTTAGCATCTCTATTTCAGCCTTGTCTGGAACTTGCCTAATATGGTTAAGCAGCCGCAATACCAGGGCCTTGAGGTCGTGCTCGGCCAGTCGCGGCATTGAATTGGGATTATTGGCGCCGGTGGAGGCAGCCAGCCTTGATTCGTAATTTTGACCGCCATCCAGGATCATTTTTCTTACCTGGTCAGGATCAGGGGGGTTACTGCCATCCAGCACTGGTTTGACCCAGTCCGATAACATTCTTAAATCTGAACCGAACTTGCTTCCCGGCGCGGCGAGCCCTGAATTGACTACGGTATTCAGAGCCTGTTGCAGATTTATCATGTTTGTACCCATTGGGGTACGGTTTACAAGCAGATTGCGCAACTGATGAACCACCTTCATCTTCATGTCAGGCTTCGTGTCCAGTATCACGAACTCGGTCTGAGGTTGAACCCTGCTTACCCGCAGCAATATATGTTCCCCGGCCAAGACGCCTGGGGGCGCTTTTACTTCAATCTGTTGCCCCTCTATATTAATAATAGCCTTTCCTTCGGGAAGCTTTTGCAACACATGAGCCATAAATTGCTGACCTTTTTTCAACACGGGTTGACTCGGTGTTTTCTCGTTTTCAGTGGCCGGTGTTATATCAAAAGTGGAAGCAGTGCTCTTTCCTGTAGAGGGCAGGGTCACCTTTTGACTTGATTTGGGAGATTCATCAGGTTTTTGAAACATGTTGGCAACGAGTATCTTCCCCTGTTTAATCAGGGGAAGGGATGCTGGTTTGTTGTCTTTAGCAACTGTTATTTCGATAAAAGCAGATGTGGATCCTGCCTTTCCCGTCGAGCGCAGGAGAACCTTTTGACCTGGTATGAGCCTGGGCGCTTCATCCAATTTCAGGCTCCCACCCTGCTCAAGCCTGATAAGCGTTTTTCCCGCCGTGGCAGTCTCGACCTTGCCATGATATGTAACTCCTGGATGAATTTTCTCTCCACCCGTAATAATGCGCTTGATCATGCCTTTCCAGGTCGGC
>JBHHTX010000105.1:0-5849 GCA_046753585.1 Mariprofundaceae bacterium | reverse complement strand
GGCAATTACTCATGCTTTTTTAACAAATTCAGATTTTAGTTTCATTGCGCCAAACCGGGTATTTTGCAATCGATATTGTGATCACCCTCTACTAGTCTAATGTTTTTAACTTTAGTGCCCACTTTAAGGGAAGAAGAAGCACCTTTAACCTTTAGGTCTTTGATCACGACAACTGTATCTCCAGTACTCAATAATGCATCATTAGCATCTTTCACTATATTTTTCTGTTCTTCTTCATCTTTATTATCTTCAAGTGACCACTCCTGTCCACATTCAGGACACACTAATAATCCCCCATCTTCATAGGTATATTGAGAATTGCATTTTGGACATTGTGGTAAAGATTTCATAGCTGATGTAGATCCTGTTTTGTTTTTGCCTAACGATTTATTCCATAGTTTCGGTATAGCATAACAAAAACGACGTATTTCAGGCAAGATCTGGCATGGAAACTGTCAACGCAAAGTAGAAATGTCCGCTTTAGTAGAATAAAAAGGGGACGTTTCCCTTTATGCCACACCATACCAAAAATAATTACCCATCCTGCTTCTCCTCCATCTCGGAAAGCTTCATTATTGCCTCAATAAACCATTTGGGAAGCTCATTGATATTCAGCGAATCGGGCTCTTCCTCGGCGCGGCGAAGTATTTTAAAAAACCGGATCATCCTCGGGTGGCGGGCATTGGGAGTGGTGCGCAATTGCTGTGTGTGTGAATGCCACCAGCTTGCCCAATTCTATGACCATCCGGACTTTCTGTTGATCGAAGCAGGGATGATCAGAACATTGGCTTTGCTTAGAAGTCTGGATTGTTCCGCCAACCATTCCAATATGCCCGACCGGTAGATTTCTTCTTCACGGATGCCTGACGTTGCCATGTTTGGGATGGTTGCTCCCCATGTTGCGGAGAAGCCTTGTTTATGGACAGGGTGGATAAGCGTTATTTCAGCGCCGAATGAAAAGGATCAGTATCACAAAGGGACGTATATGCTGTTATGACCTTTGGGGCCCGAACAAGCAGATGTGTTCCATAGATGCATCATACTCTTTCTGCAAATTCAGCCAGTATTCGGGTTTTGTTGTCACCAGGCAGGCAGAGAGTTTGTCTGCGGTTGCCGCATCTATGCGCTCTTGCTCATCCAGGAAAAGGGTTAACCACTCATACGGTATGCCTGCGTTGACTGATAAATCAAAGACACTCATGCCCATTGGGATCATGAAGTCTTCATACAGCACAAGACCGGGGTGGCAGGATGATTCAGGCAAGGTACAAGTCCTCTTCTGGCATGAAGCTATAGCTGGCTGCTGGCTCACGGACGTAACCAGCTTCATTTTCAGGTCTTTGCATAAGCTGGAACAGATCGAAGAGAAAAGAATACGCATGATCATAAATCGGGCAGTTCTTTCCTTCTCTTGGCCCGGCGACATTGAGCACCTTCACATGATGAGTGTTCAGCCAGTATTGCACGGAATATGGGTCTTCCAAACAGTTCAGACAAGCGACTTTCCCTGCCATTAACTTACAAACGAGATATGGCTTGACCAGTTTCTCGCAGTATTTGATCGTCAGTGCCGTGCCACCAGTCGGCTCATCCTGGCAGATAATTAGCGATGCATCGGAATCACGAACGTTCCATTTTGTTCGAGTTTGATAAGACTTGCCACGGGTTTCGGTCAATGGGTATTTAGCCGGGATGATACCATCAATAGCTCTGCGCCCACGCGGGCACCAGCCACCGACTTCAATACCAAACGACATCGCAGCATCAAGTGCTGCACGATCCGCACCCGTCTGACCGCCGGAGACTACTTTCTTGAGAGTGGGCCCATTTGTCATATTGAATAGGCACCACTTCGTTGAACATTGACCAGTTCAGAAATTGCCAGATCGTATCGGCTCATCGCGGAAAAATAATGAGGTCACGTTCTTCAGTTTGCACTGTGGCGTATATCAATGGGTTGAGGCTACTTAAACCGTAAGTCCTTCAGGTTCATCATACTGGTCCTCCCCTGAATATCTTCCAGTTTGACCTGCATTGATCCTTTATACTCAGCTACCCAGCGGCGTTGGATATTACCCCGGTCCTTAATATAAACCAGGTCACCCGGCTTGAGACTGAAGTTGCAAGTGGTTTTTACCGGCTCATTTGAGTTGGATCCATCAAGCCATTCCACCTTGGCGGTATCGCCCGCAATGCCATTTACACGCCCCACATACCACCACTCGCTTTTACCGTATCTGGAGAAAACAGGCGTTCCTTTTTTTGTTTGCAGCCTGGTTTGGCACATGCGTTGTAACGGGTGCGACCTGGGTTTACAGGGCAGTGCTTCCAATGCACTACGGCTGTTGCTTTTGTTGACGCCGAGCGAAATGCTGGCAATTTTACGGGTATTGCCGGAAGCCTGACTGGAAATTCTGGCATAAGAGGTAGCGTTCTTATTAAACCATTCGGCCATATTGCTTTGAAATTGCTTCATCACCGGCTGCGGGCAGTACTGCTTACGGTATAGCATGGCATTCACCTTGACTGTATCGATCAGGTTGGCACCCTGATGAGTCAATACGTTATCCATGTCAGGAGCAAAATAACCGGGTGAAATCAGTTTCCGCAGTGCCGCTTCAATAGTCGGCTGGTCAGCCTTCAGCATCAGCTTATGCACGTACAACATCAACTGGCCTTGATTGGCAAAATCAGGCACCTTTACATCGGGTAAATTGGCATTTTCAGATTGTGCTATCTTCTCAATCTCTTCCTGCTTAAGGGTTTTCATCCGTTTCAGTTCATCGGCATCGTATTTTTTCAACGCCAGTTTCTTGCCCTGGCCCTTGGCAGAAGCGACCAGCTTATCGTGCCAGGGCGCCCCATGCTTGTCTGCATAGAGTCGAACCTTGTAGTCCTGATTGGTCTTTTGGAGTTCGGAATTGTTGATTTTTTCCGAGTATGTCATGTTAACTACAAATTCGACAGAGGCAGGCGTGTGCCAGTACCAGTCGGGATTATCGGCAAGACGGAAATTCTCAATATCGCCGACAATATAGGCATATCGCGCCCCGAGAATATCTTTTATATGTTTAAGTAAAAAGGGCTTGAGAGTGCTCCATTCAGGATCTTTAAACCCTTCATAATGAAAGTCGCCTACCAGCTTCTGAACAAAAATCCAGTTGCCATTGCGGTAGCCATATTTAACGCCACCTCGGTAGACCTTTAAAACACCGGGATATTCTGACCTGGATTTACTTTCATAGAAGCGGTAATAATTCAGGACAATCACGCCATTTTCGACTTCCGACTTAATCGATTTTCGGGTGCTCGTAATACGAAACGACACAAGCGCATTCTTATCGGCCTTTGCTGTGAGGTCGCTAGTGATCTGATCATCGGTAGGTACGGGCTTTTGAGCAAAAGCGGGAGGTGCTTGCCAAAAGAACAAGCTGATCAGCAAGAGTAGCCATTTGTGCATTTTAGTTGTCTCCTTTAAGTAGAGTCTTCTCAAAAATATCGAGTCGTCGCCCAACGATTGTTGGATGATGCCGCCAAGGCTTCCGTGATCCAGGGAAACGCTCGAATTGATGCTGAGCTAAAGGTGGCAACCAGCCCGAACATACCCCTGAGCCATGTTGTAAAGAAGCGCATGATTACTGACAAGCACAAAAAATACAGTAAAAACCTGATCCCGTCAGCTATTGCGAACACTGGCAGGACAAGAGTCAGTCCGAGACGCTGAATTATTTGATTCGCAGAGCCTTGCGTAGTGTGAAGTCGTGACAGGAAGATGGCTGCATACCATCTACAACCATCTTCCAAATCTGCCTAAGTTTGCTTCTGTAACAATCCAAGCAATAACACACCGGCGATAACTAAAAGTGCTCCACCGATCTGTATGCCTGTCATCGTTTCACCCAGCAGTAATACGGCCAGCACAATGGTTGCAACAGGCCCGACACCACCAATGATAGAGGTGTGGGATGCGCCAATGCGGTGAATGGCCGCAGCCAACATGAATGAAGGCAAAACGGTTGAGAACAGTGCAATCGCCAACCCGTATCCATAGACTTCAACTGGCTGATTCAGCATGCCCATATCCCGGCTGAGGGTAAATTGAATGATCACAGCAAGGCAGGAGATAATCATGGCATAAGCCATAAAGCGTCTGGAGCCAATGCGCGGAATCAACTCACCGCTGCCGATCAGATAAATCGCATAAGCCAGCGTGCTGCCAAAAATCAACAACACACCGAGCAGGCTGTTTTCACCATCCAGTGAAATTTCCTGCTGAACAGAGAGTGCAATGCCTGCATAACTGAGTATCAGTGCGCCGATCTCGATCCGGCTGACCCTGCGCCCCAGAAAAAGCATCGAAAGCAATACGGTAAACGTGGGGAACAGAAACAGGATCAAACGCTCAATGCCTGCCGACACATATTGCAGCCCGACAAAGTCTAGCATGCTGGCCAGGTAGTAACCGATCAGCCCAAGCCCTATAATCGACATGCTTTGGTGGCAAGTGATTTTTTGCGTGCCTGCTTTGCGTTGCTCGATGATTCCAACCACTACAAACACAGGCAAGGCGAAGGCCATACGCAGCGTTAGCAGTGAGATGGCATCCACGCCGTACTGATAGGCCAGTTTCACAAAAATTGCTTTGATCGAGAAAAAAAGTGCCGCCAGGAGTGCCAGTGACGTGCCGATCAGCGCTGAGCGGTTGTGCTGTGATATGTTTGTAATGGTGTTCATGTTGCTCTCCTTATCCGGAGCAATCACGGGAACGTTCAGGGCTTGTTGATGTCAGGGGTTGAGGTACATCCAGACAATCGCGGTGACGTTTCCGCGATTGCTCTATTGAAATTGATCTTAGTTAATGAATTAAGTTGATTGAATCAGTTGATTTGAATAAGACCGGCAATAGAAAACCGCAGCAATAGGCAGGAGCCATAGCCAGCAGTTTTTAGCGACAGCTTGAAAAATCATATCATTCATCAGACCGCGAATCATCTGCCGGGGCACTCGATTGTCTATCATTGGCATTGCTCTTGTGTCACAAAGGCACACCTGCGTGGGCCGGGATGTTCACCCTTCCTTACATCTGCGGAAACAGGTGAGAAGGAAGCGGCTTACGGTCAGTTCATCGGAAATATTTTTTAGCACGGTCAGCAGGAAAATGAGTGGTGAGCTGATTGGCTACAGTCAGATTACCCTGTTATTGCCACCATCAACGGGTAATTGTGCCCCGGTAGTCTTGCCGAATAATGGCCCTGCCATCGCCGCTGCCATCTCGGCCACATCACGAGAGCTTACCTCCACCTTGAGGAGATTGTTGGTCTTGTATTCCTCTACGCTCAGACCGTAATGCGCGGCTCGTTTCTCGAGCACTTCATCAGTCCAGATGGCTGTATCAAAGACGGCATTGGGATGCAGCATATTGACACGTATACCCATTTCCGCCATTTCCAGTGCGGCTACCCGACCCAGCTGGGTCAGTCCGGCTTTGGCCACGGAATAGGCTGCCGCTCCCGGCCCCGGTGCAGGTACATTCTTGGATGCGATGATGATGATTGCTGGATCAAAGCCCAGTTTCAGATATGGTGTGCAATGCTGCAACAGACGTTGATGGCTGCTGAGGTTCATATCCAGGCTAGCTTCCCATGTTGCAGGATTCATGTCGGCAATCACTTCACTGGCCGGAAAGATGCCGGCGTTACTGATCACGATGTCCAGGCCACCATAACGACGTATTGCTTCATCCACAGCAGACTTCAATGCCCTGTCATCCGTCACATCACAGGTGATGCCGGCTAAATCTGTTTCGTTAAACTGAGTCTCGACTTTCGGGTTGATATCCAGGGCGAGGA
>JBHHTX010000104.1:0-6030 GCA_046753585.1 Mariprofundaceae bacterium | reverse complement strand
TGTGAAAGCAGGGAAGCTACAAGATTACCATCGGAGTAGTTGCCGATGATCAAGTCAGGTCTGCCGCCCAGTTCAGCAAGCAGTTCTTTTTCCATTTCGATGGAAAAACGTTCGAGGTAGGGCCATATCTTAAAACGAGAAATCCAGTGAGGGATAACCTCACCATCAGGGCCGTGGAATGGGACTCGAAGAATACGAGCGCATCCGGTTCCCTTAATTGGTTCCAGTCTCTGATCACAGCTGGTTCCATCTGCCTCCGGGATGAGTCTCGTGACAACAATGATTTGCGGCTCGATATCCAGGCCTTGCTCGAGCAGGCGCTGGCGCATCTCATGCTCCAGTGCGCGGACCTGATCAAGAATATAGACAACCTGGCCGCCGGTATCTGGCCGACCAAGTACATTTTTCTGACCAAAGAAACCGTGTGGGGAAATAATGGCCAGATTGAAAATCATCGGAATACGGCTGAGAAAGCGTTCCAGTATGCCGGGTTCAGGTGCTTCCAGTATATCGGATAGCATGCTTAAGCTGTCACGCATTCGGGAGGCGGTTCTTCCCCATCCCGGCTCAAAACCGAGAGCCTGCAAACTGCTGCCGACATCTGCCCACTCTGCCTGCGGATCCTGTCCGGCAAGGTAATGGTCAGCCGAGCGCAGAGAGTTTCTCAAGTCGTTAATATTGCAAATTAAATCGTTAAGCATCAATTGCCTGCCATGACACTGGTGCACACTGAGGAAATGCAGAAGGTCCCTGTTCCCCTTTCCTGATTCCTGAAAAAGCTGGCTGGACAGGCGGCGGTTGAGAAATTTAACGCCCCTGCCAATCGATCGTGACTCTTTCAACTTGGGAAATTCACGCTCAAATGGCTCCAGGTCTATTTCCAGAGCCCACGGGTCATGTTGCTTATCACTGTTCAGCAGATGTTCCTTGAAAATAAGGAATTTGGAGACCGGGATTTTTTCCAGATCAAGGGTTTCAATATGAATGCGAAGGTATTTCCATCGACCCATATAGGGGCGGAGAGCAAGATAGATCCACGGGGCTTCCAGCGCCGCTTCCTGAGAGGCATGGATCATTTTGGCCAGAGGGGTATCCATTCCCTCACTGCCGTAAAGCTCCTGAAAATAGTCGCAGAGGTCAGAACGTAAAAGAAAAGGCTTCCCTAAATCCAGATAATGTGCGAGCAGGGAGCGCGTTTTATCATGGTGATGCTGGATATAGTGACGAAGCTCTTCGATCATATTTCCATCCATTTCGCTTTATACTGCTGATATATTTCCCTATCCGGCAATGTAGCACCGCATCTCCGGCAGATTTCGGCAGCAAATTCTCCTGCCCTGCCAAGGGCCAGGTCCGGTGGCCATTGCCGGATCAAGGCTATCATCATAACTGCACTGAAGGCATCACCCGCACCGACTGTATCAACAAGGTCGGGAACCTTGATCGCCGACCCGGAAACCGGGGCTTGCCCTGTTTTGATCAGAAAGGAACCTTTGGCACCGCACGTAACCAGCAGCGTGTCCAGTTTATGCTTCAGGCACAGACGCCGGGCTACTTCCTCAAGTTTGTCGGCACCATTTTTCCCGCCGGGGGCAATTCGGATAAGCTCATCAACGTTCATCTTGGCCCAGCGGGCAGTACTGAGCTGTTTCTCTATCAGGGGCATATCCCACCAGGGTGAGCGCAGGTTGATATCAAGGAAGACAGGTAAGTCGATATTGTCGTGCAACTGAATCAGGGCATCCCTGGAGCCCGATGATCGGCTGATAAGGCTACCATGGTAAAGCAGGGAACATTTTTTTCCGGCAAGTGTCCTGGTGGCGAGATCCGGATCGATGTAGTCGTAGGCTTGTTCCGGGAGAATATTGAAGCTCGGTTGCCCGTTGCTGAGGTTAATTTCAACCTTGCCTGTGGGGTGCAAACGATCCCACTGCATACCGCCAGTCTCCATGCCCCATGTCTGCATTTGTTCCAGTATCTTTTCCCCGTTGATATCCATACCGATCCGGCTGATAAATACGGGCTCCAGACCAAATCCCTGCAAATGCCAGGCAACATTAAACGGAGCACCGCCCAAAATGGATTCGCCACCGGGAAACATATCAAACAGAACTTCCCCGAACACAACAGGTCTTCCGGTTTTTGATTTCGACATTAAGTTAGTCCTTTATCCAATTTCCTTGCTCAGTCCGGGCCGAACAGTCTTTCTACTGTCTGAGTCTCAAATGGGCAACCACTAAACACCACTAAACGTAGCTCCTGATGTCATCTGTAGATAGCGTTTGCTTTTGCCGCTGGTTATCCTCGGGCTTATATGCCAAAAAACGGAAAAACACTTTCAGATTCCTCCATGTCCTGTGATTTGTGTGGTGGCGTGCGGTTTGATGCTATCAGTCAGCTGGATCGCCTCGGGCAACCGCTTGAAACAGTCATCTGTCAGCGGTGTGCTCTTGTTTCTCACAGGCCGATTCCCTCGGAAAAGGAGATTGCCCGATATTACATCGAGCGCTATCGGCAGGAATATCATGGTGAGCAGGATCCTTCGGCCAGACGAGTTATGCGCGCCTGGAAAAATGCCGAGCGCATCTTTAATCAGCTCGAACCGAATCTGCGGCCGGGCATGGATGTATTTGAAGTCGGAGCGGGTATCGGCTGCACAGTCAGACTATTTGAATTGAACGGGTTTGATGCCAGCGGTATTGAGCCCGGTCAGAGTTTCAATCATTTTTCCCGGGAGAAGATTCGGGCAAAGGTTAAAAATATGAATTTGTTCGACCTGGAGCCGGAAGCAGGGCACGATATTGTCCTGCTTATTCATGTCATTGAGCATTTTACTTCACCATCCAACGCCCTTGCTCATGTCCATGCCTTGCTGAAGCCCGAAGGAAGGTTGTATATTGAGTGCCCCAATCTGGCCGCTCCATTCTCCACCTTTCCCCGAATGTTCCATTTTGCGCATATTTACAATTTCACTCCACAAAGTCTCATTGCCATGGCGGAGAAGTGCGGCTTTGGTGTAGAGAAGGTTTTTTCCGATGAAAACGATCCAAATATACAGATTCTGTTTGCCAGTCAGAAGCCCGGGAAGCCATCGATTGAGCAGGGGGTAGCTGATAAAACCAGAGTAGCCATGCAGCGTTACAATATCCTGAGTTATCATCTGCGCTGGAATTATTTGCAGGCCAGGTTCTGCAAGTTATACAGTTATTTTTCCGAGGCGATTTTTTCCCAAAGCTATATGAAACGTTTGCTTCAACGGTGTGGAGAATGATGAACAGGCAGAACCGCGAGTCTATAAGGGAAGAGCTGGAGGGGTCTCTTCGCATTAAGGATGAGATAATACTGGATGGCCTTGTTGAGGTTATCATTCACAGCGAAAAAAGGTCGCCATCCTTTCAGATTTTTACCGACCTGCTGGATTCAGGCTGTACGATTTCGGAATTGATGACAGGCCTTCTCCGCTGTGAATGGTTGACGTTACAGTTTATTGCGCCTGAAATTAAAAATTTATCTGAAAAAGAACAAGTCAAGCTGGTTCAAAGTAAGCTTGAACATTTTAATGCATTGCAAGGGACACTTTTTGAAATAGCCCAGGCACACTGGGATAGTGTGCTCAGTAGCGAATGTAGATCTCAGATCTTGACTGAAACTCACGCTAACTGGTTGAAAACCGGCTACGCGACACTCTACAATGTTATTGATGAAATTCCTGTCAGGGCATCAGTTTCACTCTTTGATGCAACCCAGGAATCAATTTCCGTTGAAATCACATCAGAATTGCAGAGGGTTATTGCCGCCGACCCGGAGATGCTTCGGGCTTTCATTGATTCTCCTGATGAAAAGTATCGTTTGGTAATGTGTATAGATCGAGTGAATAGTCTTAAGGATGCCACACTCAAGGTTGAGGATATTGTACTTTCCAATATCCGGGACCGTGATTTTCTGCGGGTGGGCATTCATGGCGATACCCATATTCAGCTGTTGGATAAGGATGGTATCATAAAAGCTGAAGCCCTTTTAAGTGATATTTCCATCGGTGGTTTAGGGCTTAAAAAGGTCAGTTCGATGGCTCTCGAAGCAGGAAGTGTCATGACAATCAAATTTAATCTTGGGAATATTGAAGCCAATCATCCATGTTCGATTTGTTGGGTATCACATATGGAAAGCCGTATAGGCGTTTCGATCCGGGAAAATCAGAGACTTCAGCAAGCCTTAAACAGGGAAATATTGAAGCGGCAGCGAGAAGTTATTTCAAAACTGGCGTCGATTGGTGTGCCAAAAACTCTTCTTCCGGCAACACCCTGATAAATCAGTAAGTGCCGCCACTTCTATCTGCTTTCTCAAGGGTCATTGAGAATCATCTAAATGGTACCGGAGACTGGACTTGAACCAGCACGGGGTTTCCCCCACCACCCCCTCAAGATGGCGCGTCTACCAATTTCGCCACTCCGGCATAGTTAATTTATTGTGCTGGCGGCAGGTCAGGATCTCCTGATTCCTGTTTCAGCTTTGATGGATCAAAGCCAACCGCTCCGGACTGAGGCACTTCCTGTTGAGCAGGAACAGCTGGTTGTGTCGCACTTTCAACAATCGAACCGGTATTTTTTTGTGAAAACAGTGCCAGCGACAAAGAGGTGATCATAAATGCCGCTGCCAATCCCCCGGTAAGCTTTCCTAGGAAAGATCCGGAACCTCGGCTGCCGAACAATGTTTGGGCACCGCCACCGCCAAAAGACACGCCCATATCGGCCCCTTGTCCTTTCTGGATAAGAATCACACCAATGAGGCTGAGTCCAAGAATAATATGAAGAGTTACAAACAAAACGGTCATTGTGTGCTCCTATGTAACTTCTGCTGCAGTCGCGATCATGCTTGAAAATGATTTGGCCTTCAGGCTGGCGCCACCGATAAGCAAGCCTTCAACGCCCGGGCACGAAAGGATCTCCTTCGCGTTATCTTGATTGGCGCTGCCACCATAAAGCACACGGCAATCGATATTCAATTCCCCCAACACCTCATGTATGTAGGCATGGGTTTCTTCAATTTGTTCCGCGCTTGGCGTCAAGCCGGTACCGATCGCCCAGATCGGTTCATAGGCTACAGTAAGCGGTGCGTCATTGGGCACATTCTTTAATACCTGCAACTGACGGTGGAGGTGCCGGTTGGTCTCATTCTCTTGACGCTGCTCCAGGCTTTCGCCGATGCAGAGAACAGGTTCCAGTCCGGCAGACCAGGCTGCCGCAAGTTTGGCTTTTTCAACCTTGTCGGTCTCACCCATGATGTTGCGGCGCTCGGAATGGCCGAGGATGACATAATGGCATCCCGCATCCCGGAGCATGAGGGCGCTGATCGAACCGGTAAAGGCACCCTTGGCTTCAAAATAAACGTTTTGTGCTCCCAGGCGAACACCTTTCTCTTCCAGAGCATCGTGTAAGGGATGTAAAAGTGTGTAAGGAGGCATCAATGCGACTTCAACATGTTCCGGTGCCGGATTTTCTTCCAGTTCAGTAATAAACTGTCGGGCCTCGGTCAGGAGACCATTCATTTTCCAGTTTCCAGCTAATAACTTGCGACGAAAGTTTTTTCGTTTCACGGAATCCTCCAAGGGAAATACAAAACGGGGCGCGAATTGTAGAAAAAAGCTCTGTTAAAGCAAGCCAAGGTTTCGCGTTCCGGCAAAGATACCGAATATGCTAGGCTTGCGCGGCATGAATCGCATTAAAAATATTTCGCCAAAGAAAGCATTGGGCCAACATTTTCTCAAAGATGTCGCCGCTATCAGGCGTATTGTAGCCGCCATTCCCGAGCAGGTTCGCCTTATGGAGATTGGCCCAGGTACCGGCGCCTTGACCGATAGCCTGTTACCGCAATGCAATAAACTTGTTTTGGTAGAAAAGGATGATCAATTCGCCTCTTATTGGCTACAACAGGCAAATACCGAGCCGCGCCTGACGTTGATACACGCTGATATTTTGAAGGCGGTGGAAGAAATCGTAAGTGAATATAGCCCTGAGTGGGTTATCGGTAATC
>JBHHTX010000103.1:0-6067 GCA_046753585.1 Mariprofundaceae bacterium | reverse complement strand
CTCTTCCACCCGTTTTGTATCATTTGCGGCTTCTTTTTTTGCAGCCCCAAGAATTTTAAGCGCCAACGGAGGGGTAATCCCATCGATTTTTTTAAGCTCATTGAATCCGGCCTGTAACACTTGTTCTGGCGTTTTCATATTGCTCCGACCAAGCTGCTCAGCCACTCCGGGGAAATCATCAAGCCACATTGAACTGTCAGCAGCCGGATCACCTGCACCAACATCGCCCTGATCCTTTCCGATCAGTGCCTCAGCAGCATGCAGTTTTTCAATCAGTGTCGAATGATCCACCTCCGGTTCTAATCCATTCTCCTGCAGCCCGTCCAATATTTCCTGAACAGCATCCGCACAATCAAGCAGCAGTGAAATAATTTCGGGCGTTACTGCGTTGCCATGAGAGCGCATTCTGCCAAGCACATTCTCACCAGCATGCGCAACCTTCTCCAATCGTTTCAAACCAATGAATCCGCAACTTCCTTTCACAGTATGAATGGTTCTGAAAATTGCATCCAGCAAGGAGGCATCGGAAGCATTGCTTTCCAGATCCATTAACTGTTGTTCAATGGTCGACATATTCTCATTACTTTCCAGCAGAAATTCTGCAAGCAGTTCTTTATCCAAGGATCACCTCCTAGTCAGGCCCCGATTTTCTAAAACAGCATTCCACCCACCATTTCAACAAGCTCATCTGGCTCAAATGGCTTCACCAGCCAAGCCGAAACACCCGCCTCATGCCCTACGTTCTTTTTTTCCTCACCAGATTCAGTTGTTAACATCACAATGGGAACTTCTGCATAGGGAATGAGCTGGCGAATTTCCTGAATCATGGTCAGCCCATCCATGTTTGGCATATTCAGGTCAGTCAGCACCAGATCATAAGGTGCAGCAATTGAATCTTTTGCCTTGGATAACCCCTCCACCCCATCACGCGCCTCATCCACCTCAAAATCGACAGCAGTTAATGTCCGTTTTACTGTAATCCGAACCATCGTTGAATCTTCCACGATTAATATTCGCGGGGCTCCGCTCATAATTCACTCCTCAAAACTTCCCTTTCCTCTTCCATCACATAACGTTTTTCCACTTCACCTTTCCACAGCATCTCATCGCTTTTCTGATCTGTACTGGCCGATGCCCAATCGGCCAGACAACTTTCGACATTACGCAAACGTTGCATCACCCGGTCAATATTTTGCAAATCAGTCAATGCTCCCATAATATCGTCCGTTAATTCACCACTGCTATCATGATCCATGGCCTGACTCAATTTAACCAAGCTGTCTTCTGTACTTGTATTAAGTAATTCCAGAGCACCTGAAACCTGTTTCTGCAAAATTCTCAACAAACGATAGTCTGCAACTCCGGGCCACCCCCGACCTTCCATAACAACCCCCTCTTTCACTGCCTCTTCCAGGTCATATACAGTATCATCTCGTTTATCCACAAGTTGACTATCAGGCATATCACATTCGAGTACATGATCCTCTTTCACAATGCTCTGCCCGAGTCCGTTATCGACTAGAACAGGTTTATCGACTTCCACATGCTCTACATCTTCTTTATCGGCAGAAACATCTTCGACTTTTGTTTCACCTTTATCGCAGTCACCCTTCAATGCTGTTGCAACATTCAAAGACCCTGTCGTTTCCGCAGCTGTATCCACATCCTCTGCCAAAATGCCCCGTCTACAAAACAGCAGCATGGCAGCCTGATTTGGACTATCACTACTCTGGGTGAATTCACCTGCCAGTAAATGCATTCGACTATTGCCATGCAGATGGTCTGCGGGAAAACAACGGTTAAGAAATTCAAACAAATATCCTGAAGCATTACTCCTGCTGGGAAGTGTATACGCAGTCAGAATCCAGCCTCGCCGAAGTGACTCCTGGTATACCCCCCTCCAGTCCGCGCCTTCATCAGCCAACAGTCGCTCCACATCAACATCCTCAATAATCACTGCATCACTCAGCACTGTTTGCATAAAGCTGAAAGCAACCCCTTCCAGTGACAATTGTTCCGGTTGCGAATGCAACAGCGCTCTACCCAATAGTTGCCTTGCCATGAAAACATCATGAAACGCATCAGGAGAACCAATATCGACCGCAATATTAGAATAGAGACGAGCAGCATTGCGCAGCATATCGATATTCTCCGCAGATCTGGGTAACACCATCAACTTGGGTGGTGTCCACCACTTTACCTTCAGCTTGCGATCATTGAGCATCCGGGCGATCTCATGAAACCATAGCTCCAGACAGGAATCTTCACTGCCATCTCCTTCTTCCGGATAAAGCATGATGACCTTGCAGCCTTTGAGCATGGGTTGCAACACGCTTATATCAAACCCATCCCATAACTGGACATCCACATCAACAGCACATGCTCTTTCGGCCGACGCTCTATCAATTACTTTTTGCATGCGTCCAATACGCCGCTGTAAAACTTCCTCAGCGCACGGCGTCAGCACATAAACGGACAGCTTATGATGTTTCAATGCCATTTCTTCGACCATAGCAGGCAGGCCTTCGTGCCAACCCACAAAGATCATGCGAAGATCCCATGTTTCAGGCCAAGTATAAGCCTTCAGGGGACACTCCCTGGCCACAGCCTCATCCCTCTCCATCATGGCCCGATGCATGACTGTGAACCATTGGGATGGCTCTTCACCCAATCCGACCACATGCGTAATTTCAATTTCCCTGTCAATTCGACACACATCGGAAAACAGAATGAAATGACCATCTTTTTCCCGAGCCGCCAATAAATTCAACCCTGATTCAAAGCAGCGTACCAGCCACGACTCCAACAGCGCACGCTCTTCACTCAGACATATGCGAGCACCTGAAACCTCAGCACATATCTTTGCCGACCAAGCAGCCGCATACAGCCCTGTCTCTCCGTTCACAACATCCAACATACGCGCGCCCAGTTCCGGCATGTAGGCACAATGATGCATTTGATACAACATACGAGCCTTTAACGAAGCCGAATCCAGCACATCCATTTCCAGCGATGACTGGTACACATCATTGACGCTGGTCGATAAACCCCTGTCGGCAATGACAACGCCAGAATTGTCATTAATCAGCCGGGTTTCTCGAATCAACGCATGCAAATCTACAAACACCCCCCCGCTTTCAGCATCGTTTTCCGGGTGAAACAGGAATACATTGCGTACTCCCATCAGACGAAAATCTCTCAAAACGCACCTGGTACCCGCCTCCACTTGCCGTACAGCCAACCAACGCCCAATACCGCGTGCTCCTGGTTGAACATCCCCCCAAAATATCCACACCGATGCAAATGAACGCCGCAGCCGCACGCACATCCGGTCGAACATTTTCAATACAGGAATAGACTGATGGTTCCAGCCGGCTATCAGAACAGATTCTCTTGCAGATAAGGGAGAATTCGCCAACTGCTGTAGAAGATAATGCATAACATTTGAACCAAGGCCAACAAAAAGCGCAAAGAAGAATAAGCCGGCCAGCACAATTAACATGGAAACAAGCGCCAACCAAGGCGTGAAGGCATCCGCTGGAGCGGTACCCGGATCCAACAAAACCCGAAAGCTGTACAACACAACTTGCCATGGCGCATAGTCAGCGTCATTCAAGCTTTCATCCTCACTCAGATCCATGCTTGGATAAAGATAAAGGACGGCCATCGCAGTCAGTGCCATCAGTAACACAAACATACTCGCAAGCATGGCGCTTTCCTTGCGCACATCATCTCTGGAGATCACTACTCCCAGTGCCTGCAATAAATTACCCAAAGGGTTCAACATGACACCGAAGCGTAGGACTCGCATAAAAACCAAGACTGGTGCCAAACCGGGAATCACATTCAGCAAAGCGACACATAAAAGGAAATCAAAACCGGCAAACCCCAGTTCCGAATAATAGCGCCGCCCCCTTTCTATCGTGTGAAACACGGCCACAGCACGACATACACTTTCCAGCATCAACACAATACCGATAAAGACACCACTCTCGGGCACCAATACAGCTACTGCCGTCAGAGCCAATATCAACACCGCAAACGGCATTGAATAAATAAATGTTTCATAGGTCAGGAAGCGAAAGACTCTGAGCATTCGCAACATATACATGCCACGCAACAAACGGGCTAAACGCAAATACATACCGCCGGAAAACCCACTGGCCGGCAACATGAGAACCAGGAAAAGACTGGCAGTAGCCACAGCATCAATCATCAAAAACCCGACCTCGATACGATCGGAAAATCCCCGGGAATACTGCAACCACAAGCGCACCAGTAGCTCCACGGAGAAGAACATCCCCATAATGGCAAGTACGACAGGGTATTGTTCTAACGTGCAAAGAATCAGAGCGGCAACAATCAGCAATGCGTAACGCGGGTGTGCAAACACACGTTCCCCCAAAGCCAACCATTCCCTGTGAGTATGCAGTCCCCCGTCCTCCATCCCTACATGCGCGGACTCACCGCTACCGGCTACCTTCTTGGTACAAGACTTATTGCTGTCTGTTAACATATGTGCATCGCTATCGCATACGAGCTTGCCAGAATACGCTTTCTCAGGCATATATGCTCTAACATTTAACGACGCAAAGAGTCCAAAAAATCGGTCACCTGAGCGTTCAGACTCTCGGATTTTCCACGCATATCGCCCGATACATTCAATACTTCGCCAGCCGCTTTACCCGTTTCCTCGGTAACGCTGGATACGTCGCCAATGGCTATACTAACCTCTTGCACAGCCTGGCTTGCATATTGTGCACTCTGGGCAATTTCGTGGGTTGCTTTATTCTGTTCATCTGCAGCTGCCGATATTGTCCTGTTGATATCGTTCATTTCATCAATCACTTCGGCAACATGGCTAATCGCCTGTACGGCTTCATGGCTTTCACTCTGAATATCAGAAATCTGCTTGGCAATCCGCTCCGTCGCCTGCGCAGTCTGACCGGCTAATTCTTTCACTTCGCTGGCTACAACGGTAAAACCACGGCCAGCTTCACCGGCCCGTGCAGCTTCAATGCTAGCATTCAGAGCCAGCAAGTTCGTCTGTTCTGCAATATCGGTAATAACCTGAATGACTTCGCCGATTTCCTGTGAAGCAGCTGCCAGACGCTTCATGATATTGTTGCCCCCCTGAGCTTCATTGGAGGCCTGACCAGACATGGATACAGCTTTTTCAACCTGCCGGGTAATTTCTGCAATGGAAGCGGACAACTCCTCGGCAGCGCTGGCCACGGTGTCTACATTCTGCGCTGCCTCGCTCACATTTTCAGAAACAGTAGAGACTTGGGTAGATGACTTCTCAGCCATAGATGACAATGCCCTGGATGAGGCCTGCATCTGGCTACCAGAGGCTAGCAGGTCTTCAACAACTTGCCCGATATGGCTCTCGAAGTTTGACGCAAGTGCAACTTCCTGTGTCACATTTTCCCAACATACCATGACTGTATCCCACTCCCCCTCTGTATTATGGATTGGAAATGCCGAAAACCGAATATTTTCTCCTCCAATCTGAAATTGTGCTGTCATGGGAAGATTACTCTCTTCAGCCAGGAGGCGGCGCTGATGGGATGGATCTTTATGAAAAATATCAATATTTTTTCCTACCATTTCGTCAACCCGACAAGGCAATGAAGATTCAATCTTTCTGAAAAGCTTTTCAGCAGCAGGATTCAAATACCGAATCACCAGATCATTGCTATTCGCCAGCATGATCGCTTGTGTATTTACTTCAGTAACCTGGCTTAACATAAAGGCCTGCTTTACCGTAGCTTTTAATTTGTTAAATGATTCGACCAGCATGCCAATGACGCCAGCCATTCTTACATCGGACAAATCTGAACTGACATCGCCATCGTCAAGCGCATCCATAGCTTCTGCAACCCTGCTCAAGGGGCGGATAATACTGCTTGAAATCCAGGAAACCATCACAATACAAACCAACAAAATAAGAAACAGGCCAGTCCAATACAGGTAAAATGTAGTTTTCTGAACAGTGTGACTCTCTGCTCGGGCCTCATCTATCACCTGGGACAAACCTTCGTCCAGCTCCTGTAGCACCGGTTTT
>JBHHTX010000102.1:0-6159 GCA_046753585.1 Mariprofundaceae bacterium | reverse complement strand
CATCCATCTGTGTCAAGCTTGGGGACCATATATGTCACTGATTCCCCGGGCTTAAACTGTTACTGCCCCCGGCAAGTTTTTTCGTTAGACTTACCACAGCACGTAAGTATGGAGTGATAAGACATGCATCATTTACAAAAAATCATCGAGCAGGCATGGCAAACACGTGATGACTGGAGCGCTGCAGAAGCGGCGCCCGATATCAGGGATGCAGTTGAAAAATCCATCACCTTGCTTGGTGAGGGTGGTATTCGCGTAGCGGAAAAAAATGATGCCGGGATATGGCAGGTAAATGAATGGTTGAAAAAAGCCGTGCTTCTTTACTTCAAACTGCATGACAATCAACTCATGCGCTCGGGTGATGCCACTTATTTTGACAAGGTGCCGCTCAAGTTTTCCAACTGGGGCGAACAAATGTTCAGGCAGGCGGGTATCCGTGTGGTGCCACCGGCTACGGTCAGACGTGGTGCTTTTATCGCCCCCAAGGTTGTGCTGATGCCATGTTATATAAATATCGGCGCCTTTGTGGATGAAGGTACTATGGTGGATACATGGTCCACGATTGGTTCCTGTGCCCAGATAGGCAAAAACTGCCATATTTCAGGAGGTGCTGGTATCGGTGGTGTCCTGGAACCTATTCAGGCCAATCCTGTTATTATCGAGGATAACTGTTTCATTGGAGCCCGTGCCGAGGTAGCCGAGGGTGTTATAGTCCGTGAAGGTTCAGTTCTTTCCATGGGCGTGTACCTCGGCCAGTCCACGAGAATCTACAATCGTATGACAGATGAAATCATCTACGGTGAGGTTCCGCCTTATTCTGTGGTGGTATCCGGCTCTTTGCCTGGCAAGTCCGGAGGCCCGAACCTTTACTGCGCTGTTATCGTCAAGCAGGTAGATGAGAGAACACGCTCCAAGACAGGCATCACCGAACTACTTCGTGATTTTTGAGCCTGAACTGTTTGTAAATCACTGCGATGGTTGATCTCACTTTCATATAAACAGCTTCACTGTTTGCAGGAGAAGGCGAACGGCCAGGCTGACAATCAAAGTGACTCCTATGGATAATACAATGGAAAACAGTGCTTCCCGGCGGCCAATTACCTTGAGCATAACAGCAAAGGTTGATACGCATGGTATATAGAATGTCAGGAAGATCAGAAAAGTAGTGATCTGCACCCAGTCCAGGAGAGCATCGATCTCGAAAGTACCCAATGCCTGATAGACCATGAGAAGTGATAACTCCTTACGTAATACTCCAAACAGAATTGGCACACCAAGCGCCACCGGTAATCCCAGCATCCAGTAAGTAACGGGTGACAGCAGGGTATTGATCCAGGCGTCTGCTCCCAAGTGGTGCAACAGGGCCAGAACTACACTGCCCCCCACAAGTAGGGGGGTTACAATAGTGAGAATATCTTTGGTGCGGTTCCATGTGGCATTGAGTAAAGACTTCCATTGCGGAATGGCATAAGGAGGGATCTCCTGGATCAGGCCCGGGCTGATTTCCGGGTAACGGCGCGTGAGCAGGCGCCCCAGAATAGCAATAATCACCAGGTTCAGAATAAATATGCCGAATACACCAAAGCCGCCGAGATATTTGCCGCCAAGTGCCAGAATAATAGCTGAGCGGGCTGAGCAGGGTACAAAGGTGATCAGCAAAGAAGCAACAATGCGATCTCGTCGTTCCGGTATGCTGTGAGTGGAAGAAATGGCCGGAACATTGCAACCCATGCCCAGTAAAAATGTAACAGCTACCTTGCCATGCAGGCCGATACGGTGAAAGAACCGGTCTACCACAAAGGCAATACGCTGCATGATGCCGGATTCCTCCAAAGCAACCAGCATCAGTACAAGTGGCAGCATATAGGGTATGACAATACCTATCAGACCGATCAGGCCATCTACAACAGCATGGCCAATAACTCCGACGGTTGTATCCGGCTGCCAGCCTTCCGCCCATTTAGCTAATTTAGAAGCTGATAAGGCATCCAGCGTTGTACTGACCTCGAATACCATGAACAACACGCAGGCAAAGATGGCCAGGCTGCCAATCATGCCCCAGCGAGGGTGTAGAAAAACTGCATCAAGTCGCTCATTCCAACTCAGGTGAACAGGCCTGGATGTCAATCTGGCGACACTTTCAAACAAACTGGTGGCACGGTGATGGCGATCTGCCTCAACCTCTTTAGCCAGTGGACGGGGCAAAGTTTTCTCCGCCTCGGACCGAAGCCGATCAATGATTGGCTCTGCAAATGGAAAATGATTCTTCAGCTCTTGCAAGAAATTGATATCCCCCTGCATTAACTGTTTGTCCAGAAAGGCCAGGGGAACACGGAAGGCTTCGAGTATTTCAGGATAGCTGCTTAAATTCTTGCCAAACCTGTGGGCAATTTCAGCAATATGTGCCTCTGAAGGTTGTGGCAATGGGCAGGTTTCAGTACGGGCAGCATCGGCAGCTTGCGAGAACAATTCCGCAATACCGTGACCTTTGAATGCGGTAGTGGGTATGACTGGAATACCAAGTGTCCTGGACAAGGACTCAACATCGATGTTGACGCCCTTCCGATGCGCCTCATCCATCATATTGAGTGCAAGCACCATGGGCAGACCAAGATCAGCCAGCTCCAGAGTGAGCTCAAGGGCGCGATCAAGAGCACTGGAGTCAATCACATGTACGAGTACATCCGGCCTTGAAAAAGGGGCCGGGGGTTCACTTTGCTCATGTCTTGATACAAGAGGGCGACTGTCACCCCAGAGCAGGTATTTAAGTGCTTCCAGGTCATCATGCTCCAGGTCACACAGTGTTGATAGACCTGGAAGGTCAACCAGATGAACCTCATCCAGATCAATACGTACAGCACATTCCGCATAGGCCTTATGTGTTCCGGAAAGTTTCCCTGTATGGATACTGGTACTGGACACAGCCTGAAATATAGTGCTTTTCCCACTGTTAGGCAGACCAACGAGTGCTATGCGAAGCTGACGACTTCCACAAAATATCGGTCCAAGAAGTGGCTTTGTCCGGTTGAAATCAGTTTGGGAAGACTCAGGCATGGTTTTCTGTTAACTCTCGGTCTTCGGCCAGGCTTCTAGAAATTCGCCCAGATGCGGGCGGGATTCTGTTTCGCCTTCAAGATAGTTACGTACTCCCAGCAAGGCGCGGGCATATGCTCCCCGGCCAAGATCTCCCCGCAGGTGTAACCAGCGCAGGTATATCAGGGTCGTTGTAAGTACGTCGGTTTCACAGTAATTCCGGATGGCCCCGATATCCCCGGCCTCGAATAAGGACCTCACATCACTTCCCGATGTGTCCAGTTTTCCTGGCAGGCCCAATACTGTAGCTATCTCATCCATGGAGCAACGGGCGGAAGCTCCGTAATCAGAAAGAGCCTCTATGAGATCCACATGGTATTTGCTGGCGTAACGTGAATCATAATTGTTCCACTTGTCACCTTCAGAAAACCAGCGCGGACACGATATTGCATGCACCATTGCCCGGGATTTGAGTACAGGGATATCAAAACCACGGCCATTGTAGGAAATCAGTCTCGGCGCGCGTTTTTCTATCAGGCCAAAGAAGCCTTCCAGAAGATCCCGTTCGCTGCTTTTCAGATCGCCGCCACTGGCCACTCGGCGGATGAGCAGTTCTGCCCCCTCTTCGCCAGGCTCGTTCATCATCTGTACATAGCTGATGGCAACAACTTGATGAAAAGGTTGCCTGGGAAAATCATTCCTGCCAGCTGTTTTCTCTAAAAAATAATTGCCAAGGGCATCTCGTGCAGCATTATCTGTTAGCTCCGTCTTATTCAGCAGCCGCCTGGCCGCGTCTGCATCTGTTACAGTTTCAATATCAAAAACAAAAACATCCCGGCGCATCAATGACCTCCATAGTTTGCCAATTTTAGCAGCAAAGACACAGTTTCGCCCTTTCACCAGAATTTGCTAGAGTGCGTCGTATGAAGATTCTTGTAGTTGAAGACGAAAAGCGTGTGAATCAGTTTATCCAGAAGGGTTTAAAGGAAGAGGGTCATGCTGTTGATAGTGCCTATGACGGTGAAGAAGGTGGTTTTCTGGCCGAAGTTAATGATTACGATCTGATTATTCTTGATCTTATGTTGCCCAAGAAAAACGGGCTGACAATGTGTCGTGAGATTCGGGAACGTGGCGTCATAACACCTGTGTTGATGCTTACGGCCAGAGACAGTGTCGAGGATAAGGTGCGCGGCCTGGATGCTGGTGCCGACGATTACCTGGCTAAACCATTCGCCTTTGAAGAATTGCTGGCCCGTGTTCGCGCCCTGCTGCGCCGACGCTCCGAGGTTAAAACGCCGACCCTGAAAATTGCCGATCTGGAACTGGATCCTATTAGCCGCCGGGTAACCCGATCCGACAAGGTCATTCGCCTGACAACCAAGGAATATGCTTTGTTGGAATATATGCTACGTAATCCCGGAAAGGTGCTTTCCCGCACCCTGATCGGGGAACACGTTTGGGATATGAACTTTGATCCTGAAAGCAATGTCATTGATGTGTATGTGAGTCACTTACGTGCAAAAGTAGATCGAGACTTTGATCTAGCCCTGATTCATACCTTTCGCGGCCAAGGATATTTACTGAGCGACGAAGCGCCTCCGGCGTGAATCCGGGATAACACCTTGCGAGCATTCAGATTTGCGATGTTCAGTCGCATTAAGGATAGTCTGTATCATACCTTTCGTGGACGCTTGGCCTTGTTGTATATCACTATTGAGCTGTCTGTTTTGATATTTGCAGGCGTTCTCCTGTATGTCGTTCTGTCAAATCGGATGTATGCCGATGCCGATGAGCAACTTTTGAAACAGGCTACGGTTATTGTTGACGAACTGGAGCGTACCCCCTTTAACTTTTGGATGCAGAATTTGTCACGGTTTGCCAACCACTATCCAGGATCCGTTCAGTTGGTCGGAGCCAATGGCATGCTGTTATTCAAATCAGATCGCGGTCTCATTGGTCGTGGCGGAGATGAGGCAACGGTGGCATTGAGACATGCAATGGAAAATAAAGTTGCAATTATTTCTACCAGTTCATTGCTTCGTGAGGGTAGTACACGCGTAGTTGCCATGCCCGTGCACCGGGCCAATAGAGTTGTGGCAGTTGCGATGTTGGGCCGGAGCCTGGATCAGATCCACGATTTTTTTGAGCTCATGTATCTTGTCGGCGGCGTATTAGGGTTCCTCTCCATGATTATTACCGCATATGCGGGTTACGTTCTGGCCCAAAGAGCCTTGAGGCCTGTTGATGAAATCGCCCGTACTGCCAGGGCAGTTGCTGCAGGCAACCTTTCACGACGTTTAAAGTCATTCTCGCAGGATAAAGAAATTGCCTTTCTTATCCGGATGCTCAACAAAATGTTTGCCGATCTTGAATCGAGTTTTAAAGCACAAAAGCGGTTTACAGCTGATGCCTCACATGAGCTGAGAATTCCTCTTACGGTAATGAAGGGTGAAATTGAGGTCGCTCTGCGCAGGCCCCGAAGTACCGAGGAGTATGCTCATACGCTTCGCCAGCAACTGGGAATTATTGAACGCATGCAAAGGATTGTGGATGGTCTGTTAATGCTGGCGCGTGCCGATGCCGGTTTGTTACAACTCAAGCTTGAAGATGTCGATTTAAGCCTTCTCTTGCGGGAGGTTGGTCAACACCATCTGGGGCTGTTTACGAACAAAAATATCAAGATACAAATGGATATCGATGAAGAGTTGCAGATTACCGGAGACAGGGACCGACTTGAGCGAGTGGTCTTCAATTTATTGAACAACGCCTATAAATATGCCCCGGAAGGGTCGGAGGTGCATTTGTCGGGTACAATTTATGATGGGCAGGCTATGATCAGGGTGAGTGATCATGGACCAGGCATTGCCAAGGAACACCTGCCCCAACTATTTGACCGATTTTACCGTGCCGACGAAGCCCGGAACCGGGAAGCGGGTGGCGCAGGCCTGGGTCTGGCTATATGTAAGCGTATTATTGAAGCGCATGGTGGAAAAATCTGGGTTGAAAGCCAGCTCGGAGCGGGCACGAGCTTTCGAATTCTCCTGCCTCTGTCCGGCCCTGATCCCAAACATGCCAGAAACCTGAAAAATCTTCTTCAGGATCAGGGGTAAGACAGATTCCTATTAG
>JBHHTX010000101.1:0-6161 GCA_046753585.1 Mariprofundaceae bacterium | reverse complement strand
GGCATGAATATGCCAGAGCGGGTGTGCCGGTTATACCGGTAGCCAAGGGTGTATCGGCTACCAAGAAGAGAATCGCGCTTTATTGTCTGGCCTTGATTCCGGTGGCCTTATTACCGTATGTCTTTGGCATGGCGGGTATGATTTATCTGGTAACGGCTGCGGTACTCAGTATTGTATTTCTGGCCATGGCGATCAGGTTCCTGAAATCAGACCGTGATTGCGACATGAGAATCTTCGCCTTTTCAATCTTTTATCTGATTCTTCTCTTCGGGATGATGGTTCTCAATTCGATTTAATTCAGATTCAACACAATAAGACTATAACCAGAGGTCAGGTTTTGAAGTACTTGTATTTTCCTCCAGCCTTGATGCTTGCCTTTCTATCCCTTGTTTTTCTTGCGACAGGTGCCGCTAATGCGGTTCCCCCCAACCCGGAACCGGCAGCGAGCATCCATGAGCAAGGCATGAAGCTTGCCGGAGAGGGTAAGCCAGTCCAGGCTGCCAAGGTATTTCTAGATGCAGCCGAGCAGGGCAACAGGCATTCTCAGTATCAATTGGGGCTGCTGTATGCTCGTGGTGAAGGGGTGGAGCAGGATTTCTCTTTGGCACATAAGTGGTTGCATAAGGCGGCTATGCAGGGCCACCCGAAGGCGCAGTATTATCTCGGGCAAATGTATGTGAATGGTGATGGTGTGGCAGAAGATCATGTAGAGGCAACAGTCTGGTTTTGGTTGGCCGCCTCTCTCGGAGATCGGTTTGCCATTACACGCTGGCGGATTATTATGACGCGTATTACGAAGCAGGATATGATAGAGGTAAACAAACGATCAAATGATCTCTGGAAGAAGATTCCACATGATATGAAGAAAAAATCGTCATTGATGCACTGATATGGCAGATTTTGGATCATATTTCGCGCAGTCCACGTGAATTATTTACCGAGGTTGATAATGACAGAACAAGATGAAGAAAAGGCAAGAAACAAGAAAAAAGTACTGACCGGAATGGCACTCACCCTTATCGTGTTTGCCTGGTTCCTGTATTATTTCATCTCGAATATTCCTGACTGATTAAAACGCAGCCGATTAGTGCTGTCCTTTATGAATGGGTAATTGATACTCGACCCATCCCTCGGGGTGATAGATCTCCAGTGCCGGCAATGACAGGTTATAACCGTTGTACGTTGCCCATGACTTCATTTCGCTGTAGGCCTTGTAGGATCCGAGCATGGGGCTGCCATCAAATGTAGCCCGAACCACTTCCTGTCCGGGAATAATTTCCGCTTCCAGAGGGCCGGGAACATACACATTCTTGCCGATAATATAGCCTATCTTGCTGCGCTTTTTTTCTCCCGGAGTCGAAGATTCGTCAAAGAAGAGAGCAAATGGTGCATCTGCCTTGATGTCTGCACCCTCAAGTATCTTGGCCACCTGTTCGATAATCGGCTCGATCTTGTTGTAGGGCCCGGTGTGGTTCAGATAGGCGATCCGGTAAGCCGGGGCTGTGATTCTGCCCGGAATTACATCCGTGAACACACCAATATATGCCGCAACACCCACCCCGCCGAACAGGGCCAGGACAAGAACAGCCAGCACTGCGGCCAGCGCCTTATTTGAAAGAGGTGGTTCCTGATTCTCCGGCATGGTTACAAATCTCCTGAAGTCATGGTGGATGGCAAGTCGGCTTTATTTTGGCAGTATTCTATTTTTATAGCAGGGCAAGGTAAAGGTTGCCGCAGCCATGTTGCTCCGTGTACTTTACAGTCCCCGATATCAACCAACAAACAGGAAAAGTGAGAATAATGAACCCACCCAAAAATAAAAAGCCATTCAATCTGAAGGCTTTTCTCTTAAGCCTGGCCCTGGTGTCTTCGTTCATCGTAGTTCTGAGTATCAAGGTGATCGATGTTCGACCGGATTATACGGTTACGAAGCAGAAAATTACCCGGGCCGATCTGGTTGGATTCAAGGAAAAAGTAGATCGTATGGTATCGGACTACACTGTACGTTTTGAAAATGAATTGCCGATCGTGCATCCACCTGCTGATTCGGATATCTATCTGCTATCCCGTAACTATGATTGGGGAAAATACATTCTTGAACTGGAGCAGGGAAAGCCATACCGCCTGCACCTGGCAACGCTGGATATGCGACATGCCATTATTATTTTCGAGCTTAAGATGATGAACCGGATCAAGATTGGAGAGTTCAAGACCATTAGTTTTACGCCAGACAAAGTGGGACGCTTCAAAATTTTATGCGGTGAGTATTGCGGCCCGAAACACTATGCCATGGTTGGCACCATCATTGTGACTGGCGAAGCGGAAGCTGAAGCTGAAGCCGTTTCAGATTGAATAGCTGATTCGTTTTATGATGCATCTTCCCTGAAACTGAACATGTCCTGCAAAATCCGATGGCCTGACAATTGATGGATCAGTGCCATGCCTGTATGTCCGAAGATATAAACCCACATCAGCGTTCCCATCTTTGAATGCAGTTCCCTGAGTAGCTTGATCTCCGGGCTCATGCTGCCGTCAGACTCAAGCCCCATAAAAATCATGATACCGCTTGCGCCAAGGCCGATCACCAGCAGGATACTTAGACCATGTACAGTGCCGGCAATGTAGTGTGCATCAGCAGGTTTTTTCAGCTTGCCCCTGAACCAGCCCGGAACATCCTGCCGGATCTCCTGCCACAAACCTTTACAGCCTGCTGCACTTGTCCATGGAAATAAACGATTCCAGCCACCTTCTCCATCAGTCAGATACATGATATAGGCGACAACCAGTGCCAGTACGATAAAGCCATTCCATTCATGAACCATGAACACGATGCGCTCGACAGGAAGTATCATTTCCCCTGCTTTTGGTACTTTCATGAACAACTCGGATACCAGTTGGATCAATACATCAAGCATGATGGCAAGATGTAGAATACGAACAGATCGGTCATACCTCATGGGCGTATTATTCCATAGATGACGCTGTTTGGATGCAGCAATTTATTACTCCTCACACGATGTAAGCTTGTAGCAGTTGCGGTGTGGAATTCAGATAGCTCATATAAACAGGTTGATTGAACGCTATGGCGCCATGGTGACCAAGGTTCGTCAGGAACAGAGTCACATCAAAGAGCTGGAACAGATGTATCTTATTGCTTCGGCGTACCTCGATTCGAAGTTTGATTATGCCTTTCCCGATGTCGGATGCGTATCCAACCCTTTGCGACGGCAAAACCGGAATTCTTAATAAGCTAAATAACGGATATTCTTCCGGGCGATCAAATCGGCCTTTTTGGCTCCAACGGCGAGAAAAATTGAGCCTGATTAAGCTGCTGGCCGGAGAAATTTCCCCGCTAACAGACAAGCATGGTGAATCGAAGGGCCTCAGAATCGGTTACTTCACCCGGCATCAGCTGAAGGAATAACTGGCTACGCTGTAAACACAAAAAACTGAAATTACTTAGAGGCTGGCTGATGCATCAATCTATCACGGGGTGGCAGTGAGTTTCTAAAAAACTGAGAATTGAACACGGATCAATTGAGCGACAATCGCACGAAGTGGAAGAGCGCCGGCTATTGCCAAGCGAAAAACTGGACTAGGCCTCGCATTACCTCAATTGCGATAAAGAATCAGGCAAAGGCGTAGCAGTATTTTTGAATCAATCGCGTTAGTATCTGGAAATGGTGCGGGCTTTCCCATGGTCAGTTAATACTGACCTTGATTGAAGCGATGCTGACCTGAATCGGAAAGGATGGAACCATTGGCAAGAACCTATTACGGCTACGAAAAGCGCCAGAAGGAATTGGCAAAACAGAACATGAAGGAAGATAAACGGCTGCGTAAGGTCGAGCTAAGGCAGCAGCGGGATAATCCTGAGCCTGAATCGCCGGGCTCTGAGACTGAATCGGAGAGTTAGGAAGTCTCTGCTCATGCCTCTTGTCGCGCATACATCACTGCCTGTATTTGAGAAACTGCGCCAGCGCGGGGAGAAGGTGCTGGGGCTTAAGGAAGCACTGCATCAGGATATTCGCGAATTGCATGTGGGCCTGTTGAACATGATGCCGGATGCAGCTCTAACAGCTACAGAAATGCAATTCATGCGTCTGGTCGGCAGCTGTAACCAGATCGCCCAGTTCTTCGTTCACCCTTTTACGATTGAAGGTCTGCCCAGGGGTGTTGAAACCCGGGCCTATATTGACAACTACTACAGGAGCTTCGACGAAATAAGGAGAATGGGTCTGGATGCGCTGATTATCACTGGCGCCAATGTTGTAGGCCCATCGCTGGATCAGGAGCCTTTCTGGGAACCGCTCAAGGAAGTGATTGGCTGGGCCAAACAGCATGTTACCTCCGTCCTGTGCTCCTGCATGGCCACGCATGCGCTGGCTAAACAGCTATACAAAATCGACCGTGTACCTTTAAAGGGCAAATTATGGGGAGTTTATCCCCACCATGTTGTCAATAGAGAGCACGCTTTGCTCCGCGATATCAACTCGCGTTTTGATGTGCCGCATTCCCGTTATAATGCCCTTAGCCATGAGTCTTTGGAGCATGCTGGCCTGACTATTCTGATCGAGAGTGATATTGCCGGGGTGCATATGGCCGTCAGTCCCGACCAATCCAGTATCGTTTATTTTCAGGGGCATCCCGAATACGATACCAACAGCTTGTTCAAGGAATACAAGCGTGAGGTATGTCGTTTCATTGATGGTGAGCGGGACGATTACCCGCCGCATCCGGAACATTATTTCAGTATCTCTGCTGCAGACATTGCTGAGCGTCATCAACAGATGGTTCTTGACGCCATGCGGCAAGGCAAGCCGGTTCCGGCTTTCCCTGAAACACAAATCGAGCCGCTGCTGGATAACACCTGGCGTGATACTGCCAAGGGTATTGTGAACAACTGGCTGGGACTGGTCTACGAGAAAACCGATTTCGACGGCCCCCGGCCGCATAGAAAATCTGCCTGAATCAGGCCAAGGAGAATTTAATGAAGCCAGAAACAATTGCTATTCACTCAGGTTACGAAACCGACCCGACAACAAAATCCGTTGCCGTGCCGATTTACCAGACCGTAGCCTACGAATTTGATAATGCTCAACATGGTGCCGACCTTTTTAATCTTGCCGTGCCTGGAAACATCTATACACGCATTATGAATCCAACTGCCGATGTGCTGGAGAAACGGGTTGCCGAGCTGGAAGGCGGTTTGGCTGGGCTGGCTGTCAGTTCCGGCAGTGCCGCTATCAATTATGCGATCCTGACCATCGCTGAACAGGGAAACAATATTGTCACTGTTCCTTTGCTCTACGGGGGAACATATACATTATTTGCTCACATGTTGCCCAAGCTAGGTATCGAAGTACGTTTTGCGAAAGACGACTCTGCCGAAAGTCTGGAGGGGTTAATAGATGATAAAACCGCAGCTGTTTTTTGTGAATCCATCGGCAACCCGGCCGGTAATATCGTTGATCTTAAAGCTATTTGCTCTATGGCGGACAGATGCGGCGTCCCGGTCATTGTCGATAACACCGTAGCGCCAACACTGATCCGACCAATTGATTATGGCGCATCGATTGTTGTTCACTCCTTAACAAAATACATGGGTGGACATGGTAATTCTCTCGGTGGTGTGATTATTGATTCCGGGAAGTTTCCGTGGGCCGAACATGCCGAACGTTTTCCGATGCTGAATCAGCCGGAGCCGGCTTATCACGGGGTTGTTTATACTGAAGCGCTTGGTGAGGCTGCCTTTATCGGCCGGGCCCGGACAGTACCTCTGCGCAACACCGGTTCTGCCATCAGTCCGTTCAATTCCTTCCTGATTTTGCAGGGTATCGAAACCCTGCCATTGCGAATGGAAAGGCATTGCGACAATGCCATCGCTGTAGCCCGACACTTGCAGAGCCACCCGGCTGTCGGCTGGATACAGTATGCCGGCCTTTCCGACTCACCGTATTATGATCTGGCAAAGCGCTATACGAATGGTCGACCATCCGGCTTATTAACATTCGGTATCAATGGAGGACTTGAGGCCGCTGAGAGATTCTACGACTCACTCGGTATGTTCAAACGGCTGGTTAACATCGGTGATGTCAAATCGCTGGCCGCCCATCCTGCCTCAACCACGCATCGCCAGCTAAGTGATGAGGAACTGGAGA
>JBHHTX010000100.1:0-6174 GCA_046753585.1 Mariprofundaceae bacterium | reverse complement strand
CGATATTCGCCTCTTGCCATTCAGCCCCCAGATCAAAGTGACTGTTCAATACCGTGAGCACCTTCATAGCCTCAGCTACGATTTCGGGCCCGATTCCGTCACCTGGCAATACTACAATGTTCAATTCAACCCCTCCTTATCCTTCATCTTGCCTTTCATGGCATTGTGAACTGCCAACAGAAACTCATCGACATCCTTAAACTCACGGTAAACCGAGGCAAAACGCACATAGGCAACACCATCAAGCTTCTGTAATTCAGCCATAACGAAATCACCGATACTGGCGCCGGCCAACTCTGCCTCACCCAATTCACGTATATTGGCCAATACCGCATCGACAGCCAGCTCAAGCTGTTCAGCCGTAACCGGTCGTTTTTCCAGTGCCTTTTGCAGGCCACCTCGTATTTTTTCGATATCAAAGGTCTGGCGTGTACCATCCTTTTTTATCACCAGAGGTAATCTCAGTTGTGCATGTTCAACCGTGGTAAAACGTTTAAGGCAGGTCTCGCATTCACGCCGGCGGCGCACCGCCGCACCCTCTTCCACCACACGCGAATCAATAACGCGGGTATCAGGGCAACGGCAAAAAGGACACTGCAATGAAACGCTCTAATAATCCTGGTATATCGGGAACCGGGCAGTCAGTTCAACAACCTCGCGGTGTACTGCCTGCTTAAGCGACATATTTTCAGGATCAGCCAATACACGCAAAATAAAGTCGGCTACGGCCCTTGATTCTACCTCGCCCAGGCCGCGACTGGTAATCGCCGCCGTACCAATACGGATACCGCTGGTCACAAAAGGCGATTCGGGATCGAAAGGAATGGTGTTTTTATTGACGGTGATTCCTGCTTCTTCCAGGGCTTCCTCAGCCACCTTTCCGGTAATCCCCTGTGGTCGTACATCAAGCCGGAACATGTGACAATCTGTGCCGCCGGAAACGATACGCAAGCCACCTGCACTTAAGACAGAAGCCATGGCGCGGGCATTCTTCACCACCTGTGCCATATCAGCCTTGTAGCCATCAGCCAAAGCCTCACCGAAGGCAACTGCCTTGGCAGCAATAACATGCATCAGTGGCCCGCCCTGAATGCCCGGAAAAATGCGTGAGTTGATCTTTTTTGCCAGCCCTTCATCATCTGTCAGGATCATACCACCTCTGGGACCTCTGAGAGTCTTGTGGGTGGTAGTGGTAATGACATGGGCATAGCCCGCCGGTGTTGGATATTCGTCTGCTGCAATCAAACCGGCGTAGTGCGCCATATCCACGACAAGATATGCACCGACCGAATCAGCGATCTGTCGCATACGGGCAAAATCGATCTCACGCTCGTAGGCCGAGGCCCCACCGATAATCATCCGGGGCTTGTGTTTATCCGCCATGGTCTGCATGGCATCGTAATCAATCCGCTCATCGGATTCCCGCACACCGTAGGCAACAACATTATACAAACGACCGGAGAAATTAACCGGCGAACCATGCGTCAAATGGCCACCATGCGATAAATCCATTCCCATAATGGTGTCACCGGTATTTAGCAGGGCCATATATACAGCCATATTGGCCTGTGACCCTGAATGCGGCTGTACATTTACATATTTGACACCAAACAGCTCGGCGGCACGCTCCTGAGCCAACTTCTCTACAACATCCACATGCTCGCAACCACCATAGTAGCGTCGGCCGGGGTAGCCTTCGGCATATTTATTGGTAAGTACCGAGCCCTGCGCTTCCAGAACCGCTCTGGATACAATGTTTTCACTGGCGATCAGCTCAAGGGTGTGTTTCTGCCTGTCCAGTTCCGCCTCGATAGCAGCCAAAACCGGCGCATCGGCAAGCGGAGTATTAAAAAAGTTGAAACGGTCGGACATTATATCTCCCTGTTGGCAAGTAAGTGAAATTGTAACAAAAAACTTTGTTAATAAAAGAAAAGGGGCCGTTGGCCCCTTTTTCGAACTCTAGAAATTACTATTAGCGATCACGTTTTTCGCGAATTCTGGCAGCCTTACCTTTAAGTTTGCGCAGATAATAGAGCTTGGCACGTCTCACCTGACCCTTGCGAACCACCTTAATTGACTCAAGCATAGGCGAGTGCAGAGGAAATATTCTCTCCACCCCAACTCCGCCGGACATCTTGCGAACCGTAAAACTGCTTGAAATGCCATTGTTGTGACGGGCAATCACGATGCCTTCGTAAGCCTGCAGACGTTCCCGTCGATCCAGCTTACCCCCCTTGCCCTCTTTATAATCAACAACTCGGACATTTACGCGCAGGGTATCGCCCTCGCGAAATGCGGGGATATCTGATTTTAACTGATCCTGGGTCAACGCATCCAAGCGACGCATATCTAAGCCTCCGAAATTCTCCAACAATATAGCCTTCACAAGCCCTGCCGCGAAGGGAGCGAACCTTACCCATGCCTTGGCTGGGTGACAACCTTTGATTGAATATTATATTTTTACCTTCCGGGTACGTAATTTTGCCTGCTCCTGCCGCCATGCAGCTATTCTGGCATGGTTCCCCGATAGAAGTATTTCCGGCACATGATGACCTTCAAAAGTCTCCGGACGTGTATATTGAGGATGGTCAAGCAAGCCGCCCAAACCGAAAGAGTCCTGCGCCGCCGAATCTGCATCACCCAGTGCTCCGGGAAGCAGGCGAATGATGGCATCCAATACGCACATGGCTGCCGGCTCACCACCGGAAAGAACGTATTCACCCAGCGAAAGTTCCTCATCCACATAATGAACGACACGTTCATCGATCCCCTCATAACGACCACAAACAAGCGTAAGCCCGGGAAGCTCGGCATAGGTACGGGCTTTTGCCTGATTAAAGGTTTCACCTGATGGCGTTAGTAAAACCACATGTGTCCCTGCATGATTTTCTCGCGCCTGCCGAATGGCAGCCACCACAGGTTCCGGCTTCATTAGCATGCCCGGACCACCACCGTATGGCGCATCATCTACCTTGTTGTGCTTGTCTCTGGAGAAACTCCGAATATTAAGTGAATCGACTTGAATGATGCCAGCCTTGATTGCCCTCTCAGGAATGGAACAGGCAAGGGCTGAATTAAAAAATTCAGGGAACAGAGTCAGAATCTGGGCGTGAAACATGCTTCCATACCTTCGGGGAGTCGCACATCGATACGACGCGCACCCGCATTGACATCAATGATTACATCTTCAATAAAAGGTAACAACCACTCACCGCTTATGTCAGCCCCGTCAGCAGTGTGTATGCAGAGAATATCTTCGGCACCGAAATTCTGTAAGCCGGCAACCGACCCGAGTAGTATTCTTTTTTCAATATCCCACACTTCGTAGCCAATCATATCGGCCCAGAAATGCTCATCCTCAGCCGCAGGCTCCACAGCCAGACGGGAAACCCATATAGATTGGCCCTTAAGTTTCTCGGCAAAGTTACAGTCTTCAACACCCTGCAGGCAGGCAAAAAGTCGATTGCCATGAATCCATCCACGGACAAACCGAAACTGTTGAAGGCTTTCAGGTGAGTATCCCAACCACCAGGATTCATACCGGAAGATATCTCCCGGAGAACGGCAATCAGAACGAATAACCAGCGTACCTTTCAGCCCGTGAACACGCAGAACTGTGCCCAGGCGAAAGAAACGGTCAGGTGGCGGCTTCTTTTCCGTCTGTATCAGCAGTTTTTTCTGTCGAGACCGAGCCCTCAGCGGCTGCTACTTCAACCTTCGCTTCCGGTGAAGTCTCTACAATTTCTTCAGACGGCCCGGCAGAGTCCTTTGCTGCAGCCTTTCTGCCGGCCTTGCGTTCAGCCTTCTGCGCATAGGTGGAACCCTGTTCCACTGCCTTTAACAGACTTGATACCCGATCACTCGGTGTTGCACCCTGACCGATCCAGTGTCGGGCGCGATCCTGATCAAGTTTGATCACTTCCGGTTGCTTGCATGGATCAAAATAACCGAGCTTCTCAATAAAAGCCCCATCACGCCGGTCACGGGAGTCCATGACCACAATGGAATAAAATGGTTGTTTTTTGCGGCCGCCTCTTTGCAGACGAATCACTGTCGCCATAAATCATTACCTCCGGAAATCAGGCGCCGCACTATAGTGATGCGATGAGCCCGGGGCAAGTGATAGTCCATCCAACCCGGATGCCGGCTCCTGGAACCAGATGTCCAGGCCTTATCAACTTAAGGGGGCAAAGAGGGCGTCAAGCTCCTCTGAGGACCACAAAGGCCTTTTGGCGGCGCCTTTCTGATGAATGGCATCAGCCAGTTCACGTTTACGCTCCTGCAACTCCAGAATCTTTTCCTCGACTGAACCTTCTGTAATCAGCTTATAGACAAATACTGACTTGTCCTGACCAATGCGGTGGGCGCGATCAGTTGCCTGCGCTTCCACAGCCGGGTTCCACCAGGGGTCATAGTGAATGACCGTGTCGGCAGCAGTCAGGTTGAGACCAACACCACCGGCTCTCAGACTAATAAGAAATAAAGGCACCTTTTTTTCCTGAAATGATTCGATGGGAGCCGACCTATCCTGAGTCTGGCCTGTCATTTTAACATACGCGATATTCTTTCGGCTGACTTCGACCTCAATCAGTTTCAGCATTGAAGTAAACTGTGAGAAGAGCAGCACTCGCCTGCCCTCATCAATCATTTCAGGCAACATTTCCATCAACATTCCCAACTTGGCTGATTCCGGAACCGCACCCGTCAAGCCGTCAACCAATCTGGGGTCACAACATACCTGACGCATTTTCAGCAAGGCATCCAACACAACAATCTGGCTCTTTGCCGCACCCATTGAAACCACTGCAGCTCGCACCCTTTTCTGCATGGCCAAACGCACACTTTCATACAACTGCCGCTGCGCCCCTTCCATCTCAATGCTTCGGACCATTTCCATCTTGGGTGGTAATTCGAGTGCCACCTCATCCTTTTTCCGTCTCAGGAGAAATGGGCGTAACCTGACATTGAGCGCATCCTGTCTCGCTATATCCCCCTGTATTTCAATTGGTTTGCGAAACTGCTTTGAGAAAGTGCGCATATCATGCAGATAACCCGGCATAAGAAAATCAAACTGAGCCCACAATTCACCCAGATGATTTTCCATTGGCGTTCCGGTCATACACAACTTGTTTTCAGTATTGAGTCGACGTACCAGCTTTGCCACTTTAGCTCTCGGATTCTTGATATACTGAGCCTCATCAAGGATAAGTGAGTGCCAATCCTGCGCCTCCAGCACCTCAAAATCCCGACCCAGCAGTGGATAGGTAGTCAGCACCAGATCAAAAGTCATCAACTTCCCAAAATGGCGAGCCCGATTCGGGCCATACAATACCAGCACGGACAGCCCGGGCGTAAATTTCTCGGCCTCACGTCGCCAGTTGTGCATCAGGCTGGTCGGGGCAATCACCAGCACCGGCAGTTGCAACCGTCCACCCTCTTTTTCTTTCAGGATATGGGCCAGCGCCTGCACAGTTTTACCCAGCCCCATATCATCAGCCAGAATGCCTCCCAGGCCTGTCTGGCGCAGAAACTGCAACCAGTTTAAACCTTCACGCTGATAATCACGCAGTTCAGCCTGCAATGAATGAGGAACGTCGCAAACAGGGATATTACCGATATCAACAAGCTGCCTCATCTCTTTCAGCCAGACACTGCTCTGGATACGTACCGGGACAACTGACTGACCGAGACTCTCCTCCAAAGCCAGCATCTGCGGTGCGGAAAGCTGAACCTCCCCTCTGCCTCCACTGGTGAAGACATCCATCATAAAATGCAGGATGCTGGCTACCATCTCACCGGGGACGGGCAACAAACGGCCATTCGGCAAGGGCAGCGGCACATTCGCTTTTTCTTTCAGCCGGGCCAGAGATTCCGACTTCAATATCTCGGGTTTTTCACCGACCCAGCGAGCCAGGGCATCAATCAGGTCAATTTCATCGCCACCATCCAGACTGACCATAAAGCTGGCCTGTCCCATAAGATTACCGGGAAGTGTTAAATCATCCTGCCCCAAACTTAAATCCCATGCCGTGGCCTCTTCCACCCTGAAGGCAAAATCTTCCGCCACCTCCACGGCAAAGCCTTTGGCCTCCAGTTCCGGAATTTCATAGAGCATCCATTCCGGCCAGTAATCATCATGTTCCAGTCTGAATGTATATTCAGGAGAATCGAAAT
>JBHHTX010000099.1:0-6194 GCA_046753585.1 Mariprofundaceae bacterium | reverse complement strand
CTCTTCTGGCTCATGTGAGATGGAGAGTGTTTCTGCCTCATAATGCGCTGCCAGGTTCATGTGTTGTCTTCCTCTCGAACAACATTTTTTTTATGTGTTTTGGCGAATAAAAGCTGACTCATCCAGGCCAGCACAGCTGCCATCAGGGCACCACATGCACACAATATGAGCAGGCGGTATAAGATATCACCAACATGTACGTCAAGGATAAGGGTGATGATTAAGCCCAAAAGAAATGCTGCAATGGCCCCGTATGAAGCGGCATAGCGAACAGGAATCATTCAAATCACCGCGTTTTCCTGTTGGGATAAGTCCAGTCCATCACTCAAGCTTCTTTGCCAGGAAAACTTCAATCCCCCTCCGGACTTGTTTCTGGGATGAGAAAGTATTGTGTCAATGACTTTGTTCAGAATCTCGATGTCAGCCTGTGGCGCGCGAGCATAGAAGAGAGCCTGTGACTGGATGGTCTTTCTGACCTCAGGTGATTCAGACATGAAACCGACAGGCTCAAGAATGACATCCAGATATCGATCAGAAACTGACATGAGTCGATTGAATATCATTTGGGCCGTTACTTCATCAGCTTGATTGATGGCCACCATAAAACGCCTGACACCATGCTCGTTTGAAAGGACTTTTATCAGTGCATATGCATCTGTAAGTGATGTGGGGTCAGGTGTCAGGATGATCAAATTTGATTCAGAGCTTGATGCAAAAAACATTACGTTTTCACCAATGCCCGCAGCTGTATCTACAAGAATCAGATCGTAATTTTTTGATAACTCGTCCATCTCATCCAGCAATACGCCTTGCTGGCGTGGCGAAAGGCGGGTCAACTCATGCAGGCCACTTCCGCCGGGAAGGACATCGAAATCCTCACCATACCTTACCAGGATATCACTTAAAGTTAATTGCCCGTCGATGACCTGTGCAATAGAGCCTTTGGCTTCCAAGGCAAGCATCACATCAACATTTGCCAGACCAAGGTCGGCATCAAGCAGGAGGACACGTTTCCCCAGTTGAGTTGCTCGCGCGGCAAGGTGAACAGAAAAGAAGGTTTTTCCGACACCTCCCTTGCCGCTGCTAATGGCAATGACCTGCGGTGACTTGTTCATACGAACTCCTCTGTTTCATCGTGACTGCGCAGCAATGCGGTCAGGGCTTTGGCTGAAAGCCATCCCATTTGATCAGGCACCTCTGGCCCGAAGCTGCAATAGGAAAGAGAAACATCTGCTGCAGCCCAGTTAATAATCTTCCCCGGTCTGGAGGTTTCATCAAGTTTGCTTACCGCAAGCTCCACGATACCCATGGGGCGCACCTGATTTATTGATGTTATCCCGTCCGTTTCATCCATATTGGCTGGAAGGACAAGAAGTCGATGGCTGCATGGAAGCAGGCTCCAGAGCTTTGCCTGCCTTTTCAGTCTTGCTGCTTGCATCCTTGTCCACCCTTCAGTGTCTACTAGCACCAAGCGTGCCGATTCTGTTTTTTGCATGGCGGCTGCAATATCAGATTTATCTTTTAACGGAGTGACCGGAAGATGCAAAATGTCGGCATATGCTGCCAACCCACTCATGCCGCCGATGCGTTCAGTGTCAGTGCTTATAAAAGCGACTTTGATGCCCTGCATGCTGAAATGTGCAGCCAGCTTAACGGCCAATGTTGTCTTTCCACCTCCACTTGGCCCTGTCAGAAGTACAAGTTCTTGTCTTTTGGCCGGTTCCAGCGGCTTTGCCCATGTCAGGAGATTCCCGGCCATCGGTTTATTTCTGGAAAAGTCCCCGGCTATTTTCGAGGCATAAGATGGCGCAACACCAATTCTGGTAAGAAAGTCAAAGGCGTGTTTAGATTTTTTGTCTGCCAGTGTGGCGCGTGCATCGTCTTTATTTTCCCCGTTTGCGGTATTTACGCATCCTTGGGGAAAATTCGCATCACGGGGTTCGTGGCGAGAATGTGTTGCTGTTTGAATATTGCTACTTGCATCCTTGGCCGCATACACATGCCAAATGCTCTTGCCATTGTTGCTATCGGTTTTATGGCGATCAAGAATGACAGCCTCCGGACCAAAGCCCTCACGAACCTTGGCCAGTGCTTCGTGCAGTCGTGGGGCAGAAAAAACCTTAATTTGCATCGCTCAATCCAATGCTTCCCATGGTTTGTACCCTGATGTGTGCAGGTACTTCCATAATGGACAGGACGGCGATACGCGCCATGGCCTTATTTAAACTGGCTGACAATATCGGCCTTAGCTCCGGTATAGTGAGGATAACGGTCGTATCAATATCATGCTGTGAAATAATGTCATTCAGACGTGTCAGAAAACGTTGCCAGCGGTTTGTATCCAGAGGCGAAGCCCAATCGGAATAATGCGATAAATGTTCAGACATCTCCTGCTCAAGTTGGGCATCAATTGTAAAGACTCCGAGTTCACCCTGCTGATTCAGGTGTTGTTGAATAATATTGCGCCCCAGACGGACACGAACCTTTTCTACCAGAGCCTGGAGATTAGGTTGCTCGGTCGAAAAGTCTGAAAGTGTTTCAATAATCATAAGAAGATCATGGATGGGCACCCACTCGGCAAGCAGCTTCTGCAATACATTTTGCAATAACCCCAGAGATACCTGAGAGGGAATAATCTCATCCACTACACCCTTATGTTGCTCCGAGATCACATTCACCATTTCACGAACCTGTGACCTGTCAAGAACTTCATGGGCATGTTTGTGGAAGATTTCGGTAATGTGCGTGGCTATGACCGTTGATGGTTCAACTACCGTATAGCCGGAAAGTTCTGCCTGTTCACGTTTGTCACGAGAAATCCAAATTGCCGGCAGACCAAAAGCCGGTTCCTGTGTCGGTTCGCCTTCCATGTGAATGCCGGAAACCTGATTTTCCAGGGCCAGAAGACTTCTTGGCTTGATTTCACCCCGTCCGACTTCGGCACCGCGAATAAGGATTTTGTATTCACCGACGTTAAGACGCAGGTTGTCCTTAATATGAACGAAAGGCAGCACGTAACCAATATCCTGGGTGATTTGTCGGCGTACAGCCCGCAGTCGGTCAAGAAGGTTACCTTCTCCACGGGATTCAACCAGATCAATAAGCCCATAACCCACCTCGAGACGGGTTGGGTCTACGCTTAGCAAATCAGTCAGTGATGTTTCCTGCTCTTCATCTTGCTCGGCCGCCGGGGTTACTTCAGTCGCTTCTTCGGCCTTGCTTTCTGCGTTGATATGCAGATACCAGGCAATGGATCCTACTCCGCCTGACAACAACAAAAATGGAAAAAACGGAAGCCCTGGAACAAAACTCATGAGCAGAAGGGTGCCCGAACCAATCATAAAAACGCGCGGGTTTTTCGCAAACTGGGAACTAAGTTCGACAGGAAGGGTGGCGCTACCTCCGGCCCGGGTGATGACAATTCCGGCTGCGGTGGAGATAATGAGTGCCGGAATCTGTGACACGAGCCCATCACCAACCGTTAATATACTGTAAACTGACATGGCATCGCCCGGAGACATGCCCTGCTGTAGCGTGCCAATGATAAGGCCTCCGATGATGTTGATTGCCGTGATAATCAGGCCGGCAATGGCATCTCCACGTACAAACTTGGCGGCACCGTCCATGGAACCATAAAATTCCGCTTCGCGGGCCACTGATTGGCGCCGTTGTCTGGCCTGACTGTCGTCAATCAGGCCAGAGTTGAGGTCAGCATCGATCGCCATCTGTTTTCCCGGTAAGGCATCCAGTGTAAAGCGGGCGGCCACCTCCGCGATTCGTGTAGAGCCTTTTGTGATAACGACAAAGTTAATCAAAACCAGAATGAGAAAAATGATCAGGCCAACAACGGTATTTCCCCCAACAACAAAATGTCCAAAACCCTCAATAACATGGCCGGCAGCAGCCGAACCCTCCTGTCCATGCAGCAAGATGAGTCGCGTTGTGGCGACGTTCAGTGCCAGGCGAAACAGCGTGGTAAGCAGTAACAGTGACGGGAATACGGAAAACTCCAGAGGTTTGAGGACGTAGATTGCGGTGAGCAGGATGAGGATGCCGATAGTGATGTTTGCGGCCAGCAGGGTATCCATCAGTATAGTAGGCAGGGGCACAATCATGATTGCGAGAATGCCCAGAACGCCAATGGCCAATATTACATCTGCCTGTCTGAGAAGACGGAATCCCATGGTGGCCGTTGCCTGCATACTTATCAGATCTCCCTTATGCTTTTTCTGAGCGAGCCCGGTACACCTCTGCCATGATGATGGCCACGGCTTCATACAGGTGTTCCGGAATTTCACTTCCAACCTTTACGCTCTTAAACAAGGATCGGGCCAATACGATATTTTGCCGAATTTCGATGCCGTGTTTTCGCGCGATCTCCCTGATCTTTTCAGCTACTTTACCGCGTCCCTTGGCAACCACCCTGGGAGCGCCGGGGCTGCCGGGTTTGTAAGAAAGGGCTATGGCAAGATGTGTCGGGTTGGTGATGATAACATCAGCTTCAGGGACATCTGACATCATACGTTTTCGGGATTGCTCCAGTTGAATCTGTTTTATTTTGGACTTGATCATGGGGTCACCTTCGACTTCCTTGTGTTCATCACGTACTTCTTTTTGAGCCATGCGCTGTGATTTAGCATATTCCCAGCGTTGATAAAGCACATCAAAGACAGCAATAAAGAAAAATATGAAGGCCACAAGTGCGATCAACTTAAGACTTCCGTCCGTAGCCAAATGTGCAATGGAAACCGGATCTGATCGTACAGAGGTGATGGTAAGGGGAAGCAGATCGGAAATGACAAACCAACATGCCAAACTAATGACGCTTAGTTTTAACAATGATTTGACAAATTCAGAAAGTGCCCGGGTGGAGAACATGCGTTTAATTCCCTTTAACGGGCTAATTTTTTCCATCTTGGGCTCAATAGCTTTAAAAGAAAAAACTGGCCCAGTTACAAGAACTGTTGCCAGAGCACCCAGGATCATCACGGGGATAACGATGGGAAAGATAATACCTGCCATGCTGCTTAGCAGTGTAATAAGCAGCTCCTGTATGCCCGCCCCGTTAAGCTCAAAAGTAACCTTGCCGGAAAAGAAATCGTGCATAATGTTGGTAATTTGATTGACTACAAATGCCCCGGCACCTGTCAGACCAAGCGAAGCCAGCATGAGAAATGCAAGTGCAGTTGAGGGTTCCTTGCTTGAAGGTACCTGTCCTTTTTTGCGTGACTCCTCAAGCCGTTTAGGTGTGGCTTCCTCGGTTTTTTGACTTTGATCCTGTTCTTCGGGCATTTATGTTCCCGCTAAGGAGCGAAGTAAACCGGGTATCTGGCTGGAGATATCTTTGAAGCTATCATTCATCAACATCAGTATTGCCGGCAATGCCAGCGCGAAAGCCAGGAAGCCAACTCCCACGGTTAAAGGAAAGCTCACAAAAAAAACCTGAATCTGGGGTACAGCCCGAGACAAGAGACCCAAAGCAACGTACAGGAAAAACAGAAGTAGCAACATGGGAGCAACCAGACGCAGAGCCAGAATAAACATATCCCCGGCCAGGCTGTTTATGGCGCTCCAGCCTGCTGCCAAAGCCAGAGGTTGCCCGATGGGCAAGATATGAAATGAATCCATCAAGGCATAGAGAAAGCTGTGGTGAGCGCCCGATACAAGCCAGACAAGCATAGCCATTATAATAGAAAATTGACTTACAGCAGCAATTTGAGCACTGGTAGCCGGGTCAACAACATTGGCGATGGCCAGGCCCATTTGGTAACTCATAACCTGTCCGGCCAATTGCGCTGCCGCGAAAATAATCTGTGCTAACATGGAAAGGACAGCGGCAATCAGAATTTCCTGAACAGCGATAAATGCAAGGAGCCCGGGTGAAACGGGAAGATGAGGCATTGTGGTCGATACCACCGGGTACAGGAGAATAGAAATAAGTCCAATCAATCCAATTTTCACCTGAGTCGGTACAAGCCTGTGTCCAAGTACCGGCATTAGAATCACCAGGACGCTTACGCGTAGCAACAGAAGCAGGGCACTGAATACATTTTCAAGATTCAGTAAGGGCAAATCCATGATCGGCCCGGGCTAGGAGTCTGTCGGACTTAGGGTAATCGTAGCGAGCAGGTGGGGGAACGAGTCAAAAACAGCATGATTTTGAGGCGCATAGTGGTAACTATGCAACGATAAAT
>JBHHTX010000098.1:0-6265 GCA_046753585.1 Mariprofundaceae bacterium | reverse complement strand
CCAGGAGGTTGTGACATCTGCGACCACATCCAGTTTCGGCGTGTATTCCCGCTGGCCAAGCAACACTGCACAATCCACATTATAAAGCAGATTTTCCGCATTGCCGCCAATATCCAGTTCTGAGTCGGCATGAATACCGAGTTTGCCAATGACAAGCAGGGAGGCTTTTACCTGATGTAGATATTTTTCGATGGCTGCATGGGGCTTGCCATCCAGCAACACTGTTTCAATAGATACGCCCAGTTCATCAGCGATGGTTTTGGCTACATCCAGATGGCCCTGATAGATCGTGGCAAGCCCGGAGTCGATGATTTCCTCGTGCAGTTTTTCCTGCTCCTTGAAACGAAACACCTTGCCCGCCTCATCGGAGAGCACATCCGCAATCCGGTTAAAAGCGACATAATGAAAATAGGGATCAAAAGCGGAAACAACCTTGAGTTCCACATTCCACGCCCTGGCCAGCGACATGGCCGTGATTAAACCGCCATAAGATTTTTCCGAGCCGTCAATCGCGGCCACGATGGGGCCATCTTTGATGGATTGTTCCGGATTCTTGATAATCAGCGTATCTATCTCTGAGCGGCGGGCGACCCGCTGGCATACCGTGCCGAGGCGGCTGCCTTCCACTGCGCCCAGACCCAGACTGCCCATCACCAGCAGCTCATGTTTGCCACTGTTCGTTTCTTCAGTCAGGACACGATAATTCTTACCCTCAAGCGATGAGCGCACAAAAGACACATCCGTCTTCAGGCTGTCCCGCTCGGCCTGATCGAGATAACAATCGGTAATAATAGACAGGCCCCGGCCAATAAGATCATCGTGCACATCGCGCTGGCGTTCGAGCTCCTGCTCTTCACGAAACTGCTCCGGCAAGCCGCCTTCCATTTGACGAAAGCGCACATCATGCAACTGAGCTGCATAGGCATGAGTACCAGTGATTGTGGAGTTATCTGTTAATTCTGCCAGTGCGAGCGCACTGAGCATGGCGGCGTTGGCATGATCCGATGAATCTAAAGCAATCAATAATCGCCGGTACAGGCTGGTATCAACTGCTTTAGATTCATCCGTGACGGCCACAGAGGCCTGGGCCGTCACGAATTCACCCTTTTACAAAATCCAATCGAAGGCAATTCTGTTAACATAGCTTCAATACGCCTTCAACCAGGAAAATCAGGCGGGAAAGCCTTAATATCCCTTCGACACCTTCTTGGCGACATTCTTCGGCGCCTTGCGAAGCCCGCCTTCGACATAGCCGCCGCCGACCAACACTTTGCCGCCACGGCCAGCCATGCTGGCTTCCAGCATTTCCTGCGCATCCGCAAAATCATCGCTCTTCGCCGCATTAAGCGGATTCACATCACCCGCAATTGGCTTGAAGCTTGACTTGGGAGTCAGGTAGTCATTCACGTCCTTCGGCGGTCTGACATCCTGCATAGCCCGTATAAAGGCGACAACATTCCAGATATCCTGATCCTGCAGGATATTGCCCCAGTCCGGCATGGACGAGGAGAGAGATACCGCTGGGCCACCACCCTTGATAACCTGGAACAGCTCAAGATTGGTTTTCTTGTTCATGTAGCTGCCCTTGGTCAGAGTCCTTGGACGAGGATCCAGCTCGATGGCATTGGGTCCGTCACCCTGTAAAGTCCAGCCGTGGCAGGCAATGCAGTACACATAATACCACTGCTTGCCTTCATTCGGGTCAGCACCCTGAACCAAAGTTGTCTTAAACTTAGGCGACCAGTTGTGAGTCCACTGATTATAGATGCCCTCACCCTTGGTCGGCTTCGCCTTACGATCCCACAACTCGGTGTGCCTGCCGCCAGTATCACCGGCATGCTTGCCGCCATAGCCACTTTCACCCGCTGTAGCGGAGCCTTTTTCTGCCCGCTTGCCGACACCTGTCAGGTAATCAAACACCGAAATACCGTAGGTGCTGCCTGATTTACCTTTGGCCATGTCATCGGCTTCTTTCTCGAAAGCAGCCGATGCCTTTTTCAGGGCTTTATCACTTTGGGTAGGACATTCTACCTTCACTCCTCCGGCTGTGCATCGCTTCTCACCGGCAACAGCAGAAGATCCCGCCCACATGACGACAGCCAAACCTGTTATTGCCATTAAGCCTATTTTCAGCTTGTTATTCTTCATGATTCTTATCCTCCCTGCTTATTCTTAGCATGTCTTTGAGGCATTGCCCCTCCCCAGATGGGGAGGAAGCAATAGCCAGGTTCTGTGCGTAAAGAGTCATATCAAAAGCCCTTTACACGTTCTGCGATCGTCAACTGGCCTTCTTCAAGTAAGCCAGGGAGCTGCTGCGCGGCATCGTAATCACCTTGTGCAAGGTTCGATGTTCCCTTCTTCGGATCGTCAACAAAGAATGTTGCCCGCATCTCCAGATGCAACGGTCCGCAGAAGTGCTGACAGAAGACTTCATATTCGCCTGCAATATCTGCTGTAAATTCAGTCACAGCAGTAATACCGCGTGGAAGATCCATATTGGTTGCCAGACCATAAGGTCCGTAGATGGTGTAGCCCATCGTAACATCAGGGTTCTTGGTAATACCGGCAGCCCTGTCAATATTGGTAACAAAGAGCCTTACCTTATCGCCCTTGTTCACCCTGACCTGACGTGGGATATAACCATAACTGAATGCCTTGACATGAATCTCCTTGACACCGTTAACCATCTTGACGCCGGGCCTCGCATGCTCTTTAGGAATGAAATAGCGTGTTGAGTTGCCCCTGTGTGAAGGATCAAGTGCTTCGTTCCTGCCTCTGGTGATCAAACCACCCCTTTCAGCCTGGCCCTGTGTCCAGTCCTTGATTAGATAAGACATGATGCTCTTGGCGTTATGCGGCTCACCATCCACCGGCATGATCCTCAGGGTCTTGCCGTAGGTTGGGCTCTTCTCACGTGCATCCCACATCTCAAAGTTCACCGGATAAACAACACCAGTCGGACTGAACAGCCCGGTTGAGAACTTGTTCAAGGCCATGACATAGGAGTTATCCGCACTGATGGCAATATGCCCGGTTCTGTAGTGGGTTGGAATCTCATCAACCACTTCAAGTTTCTTGAGGTCGATCTTCACATTGGCATCAGCCACGAAGCAGCTTTCATAGGCGTACTTGGAAGTCAGGCCCTTCGGGCTATCGATACCCGCCCTGTAGGCACCGCCTTTCGAGTTATAGACATCCATAACGGAGTGAAGCGGACCGGCACAGGTCGGCAGCACCTTCTTGACCGCCAGCTTCTTGGTGTCAATAACACTCATGGTTGCCGAAAGCTTATCGCTCACCAGTACCAGTGTACCTTCTGGAATCACATCCGTACCATGCGGGTTCTTGCCGACCGGGATTTCCTTGATCAGCTTGAATGGATTGGCAGAAAATACGCCCACGGTGGAATGATAATAGTTACCGGAGAAGATGTAATTCTCACTTGGTGACCCTGCTTTACCCACATCCAGATAGTCCGGAGCGCTTGGGGACGGGCCCCAGTCGATAACCTGTGTCTTACCCGTTTTGATTTCGGTCTTGGACATCTTGCCGGTATATTCACCGGATCCGTAGAGATACTTACCCTGCGGGCTCAGTGCGATATGGTGCACGCCAAACGGGAAAGGCAGTGCGATCAACCTTTCCAGGAAACCGGACTGAAGATTGATCTCGCCAATGGTGTTGGCGCCCTTGTCGTTGACATAGAGGTACTTGCCATCCGGGGTACCGTTCTTGTTACCCGCAGCAAGGCCACCATAGACGACCTCATGCAGATCAACACCGACATCAATGTGTCGGTAGGTTCTAAAGCTGGGAATGCCGATTACAGCAACCCGGCCATCAAGGCCACCCGCATTATACAGCAACATCGGGTCATGCGTCGGGGAATCTTTCGCTCCTTCCTTCGCTGATACGGAATGCTGCCATGGTGGCGTTTCTGCGGCATTAGCGATGCCCAGCATCATAAATGCCATCGAAAAAAGTCCCACGATGCGAATCATATGTTTGCTTTTCATTTTTCCTCCCATTTAATTACCTTTCTGCTCTGCCTCTGGATATTGCATCCAGCCACTACCGAGATGCCAAGCGCACCTCACTGAAATATTTAGTGCACACTTACAGACGATCAATAAGACATTAATAGAAATCTTCCCACCTTGATCTAAATCAAGTTAGCAGGATTTAATTGAATCATTGAATGTCCCGCTGTTTTGAATTTTCCTCCAAAGAGGTAAAATTTACCCTCGCCGTCGAAAGAGACTATGATACGGTGTCTACCAACAGGGTGAAAGGAGTGCCAAACAATGAACCGGGCAAACTGCATAAAATATCTGGCCGCTGCTTTTTTTCTCGCAGCGTTAAGCACTGGATGCGATAGTGATGATGGCAAGGTCCTGGGCATTGGCGAAGCAACAAAAAACCTGTCCATAGGCCGGATGAGGGTGTCCATATGGCCGGTATATGATGAGCCCAGCATCCTGGCAATCTATGACGGTCGATTTGAGGAAGGCGCGGATTACCCCATCAAGACAAGTTTTCTCGTGCCCAGGGGCTCCGTGGTCAGCGATGCATGTAGTCTCTCTCATGAGGGGCAACATTTTTGCCAACTATATAAAACCATCAACAGAGACGAGTATGATGAAATAAGTCTGCTACTGCCCTACCCTAATTTTTATCTCAGCTTTCATACCCCTCAGTTTGACGTCGGGCATGAGAAGAGAGCATTTACTTACCGCATTAAAGCCAATCACCCCATAAAAACCATGAAGGTCGATATCCAGCAACCTTTGCGGAGTACGGCCTTCAACATATCCCCCGATGAAAATGCCGCCGTAGCGCAAAACGATGGCACGATCAGGGTGATCGAAGGATTTAACCATACGGCCTATGCATTGAATGATATTTCCGAGGGCCAGGAAAGTGCATTCACACTTGATTACATCAAGAAAGACCCGAAGCCATCTGTTGATATCAAATACACCTCCATGACCGGCTCGGAAGTTTCGAAAACATCGCCTTATGAAACCCAGAGAAACATCAGAACCTTTATCTATATTCTGTTCGGTACGGGCCTCATGGCTATTATGGTGCTGATTGTCTGGTTCCTCCGATCCCGGGAAAAAAAGCAGGGTGAGTAGCATCGTGCAAAAACATACAGGCTGCCGCACATTTCTTTTTCTCTCTCTGCTGCTGACACTGGGCTGGACCTTGAACCCGGCCAGTGCATGGGCATTAACCGTGAACGAAGTCGTGGTGGATCTTGCGTGCCCATGCGAATGTCCGCTTGTTTTATCGGACTGCAATATGTCCTGTGGCCTGAAATGGAAAGATGATGTCGGCAAACTCATTAATAAGGGGATGAGCAAGCAGGAGATCATCGATTTCTTTGTTGCCAAACATGGGGAAGCCGCCCGCATCACTCCCCTTCAGCGAATTCAGGGAAAGATATTTCAATATACCAGAAGCTTTGGCACTCTGGACTGGACCCTGCTGTGGATAGGGGTGTCGGTGTGGATATCCCTGATGTTTTTTGGCGTCTATCTTGGCGTGAAAAAATTATCCCATGACAAATCACAGGCCACATGAAAACGCTGCTTATCAGCACAGCTGCATTTACATTGTTGGTCGGTACAGCTATCGTGCTTGCTCTCATATTCCTGTTCGATATGCCGCCGGGAGAGATCATCAGCACCCTGCAAAGCGAGGGGAAGTTCTTCCTCTATAAGCACGAACTGGTTGAAACGCTGTCTGCCGCCGAGAAACAGCAACTCTATCAAACCAACTGTACGAGAAAATGCCACAGCAAGGATCTTATCGAAAACAGGCTCAGAAGCGCCACAGAGTGGGAGGCGATTGTCTCGCGAATGAAAGCGCCGGATCGCGCTGACCTGACCGGCCGGGAAGCAAAGATAGTTACGCGCTATCTTCAAAACCATTTTTTAAGCAATATTCCAACAGCCCTTTCAGAAAAGACCATGAAATTCGTCAAGCGGCATCTGTGGAAAAGTGATTTTGGAGAGAGTGACCTGTACCTGGATGTTATTTATATCCCCCACGCACACATCGGCCTGTTGCCATTTCTGGTCGCGGGGCGCAAACACCTGGAGAACAATAAGGGTGCATTTTTTGTCGTGTTCCTCAATACCCACCAGGGAACGATTCCACCCTGGAATCTTGCCGAAATGGCCACGATAAACCACAGCGGAGGAAAATCAGCAAAGGCAATCGGCTGGGAGATGCTCTACGAGGATGGCCAGCATCACCA
>JBHHTX010000097.1:0-6293 GCA_046753585.1 Mariprofundaceae bacterium | reverse complement strand
GTGCTGCCATAGCCCATCTTGTCAGGTGTTTCGATGATGAGAATATCACCCATGTGTCCAGTCAGGTGGACCCTTTATCCGATATTGAGGTCATCGATACTGAACTCATGCTCAAGGATATGGATACACTGGACAATGCGATCACCCGTGTGCAAAAACAGACCAAAACAGGTGATAAGGACATGCTTGCACAACTTGAGGTGTTGAAGAAAGTTCAGCAAGGTCTGGAAGACGGCCATCCAATACGCCGTCAGAAGCTGAATAGCGGCGCACTTACACATCTTCGGGAACTATGCCTGCTTAGCGCCAAGCCGGTGTTGTATCTGGCGAATGTGGATGATGCCTCGCTACCCGGTGGCAATGCCTATTCCGGGCGTGTATCCGAATGGGCATCGCAGGAGAATTCCCGCATGGCCATTGTTTCCGCCCAGATAGAATCGGAACTGGCTGAGATGGATGATGCCTCCAGATTAGAATTTCTGGCAGACCTTGGCCTTTCCGAACCAGGGTTGAATACTGTAATCCGCGAGGCTTATACACTGCTTAACCTTGTCACCTATTTCACAGCCGGTGAAAAAGAGGTACGTGCCTGGACCATTCACCGCGGCGATACAGCACCCCAGGCAGCCGGCGTAATTCACACGGATTTTGAAAAAGGATTTATCCGCGCGGAAACAATCGCTTATGATGACTTTGACAATTTTGGAGGTGAGTCAAAAGCCAAAGAAGCCGGCAAGGTTCGTCTGGAAGGTAAGGAATATATCGTCAGGGATGGCGATGTGATGCATTTCAGGTTTAACGTCTGATGAAGCTACTGATTGGCCGGCATGCGGTACAGTCCATCCTCCATCATGCGCTGGTCACACAATCATCGGTCTGCTGCGGTCTATGCGCTGGAAACGACCAACACATTGAACTTGCCGTGCCTGTGAATAACATTTCAGGAAATCATCATCAGGAATGCCTTCTGGACGGGAAGAAGTCCATAACTATCCTTGAAGAGTGGGATAAACTCAATATAAATTGGCTTGGCGTTTACTACACCTTGCCATGCCCTCCACAGGTGCAAAGCCTGTCAGAAACTCTTGCAGATATTCTCCGGGAAAATCCCGTCATAAAAGATAAGTTACAAAAGATTTGGCATCTGATGATCCGCCTGGATACCAAAGGCAGGATGGAAATTCATGCCTTTTTTCAGCAGAAAGAGGGGTTGATTGAGCTGCCTGTAGTGATGCTTGAAGAGCATCAGACTATATCAGCTCCTGGCTAAACCCGGGTATTACTCCGGCATTCCAATAGAGCAACGCTCTCCCTGCTTGAAGTCATCAATCTCATGATCCAACACGGAAAAATAGATTGAAGCATATTTGAGGACGGCATTATACCGGTCTGAGGAAAAAAAGAATGACAATAATCGTAGTTGGTGCAAGCGGTGCAACAGGGCAATTGCTGGTAGAGCAGTTGCTCAACAGAGGCAAGAAAGTGAAGGTTATTGTGCGTTCACCTGATACGTTGCCGAAAGATTTACTGCAACATACCAATTTATCAGTTATCCATGCATCTATTCTAGATTTGAGTGATGCCGCGATTGCTCAACATGTTAGCGGATGTGAAGCTGTCGCTTCTTGTTTGGGACATAATTTCAGTTTTAAAGGTGTTTTCGGCCATCCTCGCAAACTTGTCATGGATGCGACTCGTCGATTTAGCAACGCAATTAAAAAAAACAAGCCAGATAAACCTGTTAAGATTGTACTTATGAATAGCTCCGGAGTTAAAAATAAGGACTTGTCAGAGAAGGTTTCATTTGCTCAGCAATGTGTTATTTGGCCCCTGCGTTTACTATTACCACCACACGCAGATAATGAGGATGCAGCAAATTATCTTCGCAAAGAAATAGGTCAGGATGATAGAGATATAGAGTGGGTCGTGGTTCGTCCTGATAGCTTGGTTGATGAAGCCAAAGTTACTGAGTATGAGCTACATCATTCACCCATTAGAAGTGCAATATTTGATGCAGGTCAAGTGAGTCGGATTAATGTAGGGAGTTTCATGGCTGATTTAGTTATAAATTCTAAGCTGTGGAGTAAGTGGAAAGGCAAAATGCCTGTTATTTACAGTAAGGTCTGACAAAAAAACAAGTCGGGCAGGCTCCCGGCACACCTGTTCTGCAACCATTCATCCAAACACTGGTGCATTATCCGGGTTATAGCTAGTTTTCGCCCATGCGTGTTTGTATTGTCGGCTTAAACCACCGCACGACGCCGGTTGAGATTCGAGAATGCTTGGCTGTTAGTGATCAGGAGGTTGAAACCATCCTGCAGTCAATGGTTGAGCATCATGCAATCCGTGAGGCTGCACTGTTATCAACTTGTAACCGGGTCGAGTTCACTCTGGTCACCCATGATCCCGATACCGCCATTGCATCTGTGCACGAGTGGTTTGCCTTAAAAGCCGGACTGAATATTGAAGATATCAACAGATATTTATACTCCCTTACTACCGACAAGGCGATTCAACATCTTTTCTCGGTGGCATCGGGCCTGGATTCTCTGGTGCTGGGAGAACCTCAAATTCTTGGACAGGTAAAATCATCCTATGAACTGGCACTGGCTGCCAATACAGCCGGCCACATTCTGCATCGCCTGTATCAGGCAACCTTTGCAGCAGCCAAACGGGTTCGAAGCGACACTGGCATTGGTCGTCAGGCGGTTAATGTCTCAGCCTGCGCTGTGCATCTGGCCAGGCGTATTTTCGGTGAATTAAGTAGCAAAACAGTCTTGTTGATCGGTGCCGGTGAGATGGCTGAACTGGCAGCGCGTCACTTTCGTTCAAATGGTGTCAAAGATGTGCTGGTAGCCAACCGCTCACCGGAACGCGCCACCATACTCGCTCGTCAGTTTAACGGTCATGCCCTGAGTCTGGATCAACTGGGTGATTACCTGGACTCGGCAGATATTGTTTTAACCAGTACGGGGGCAAGTACCCATATTCTCTTGCCTGGGCCAGTCACTACCGCTATGTCCAAACGTTCCGGAAAACCGGTTTTCATGGTGGATATAGCCGTGCCCCGGGACATTGATCCCCGAGTAGGAGAACTTGAAGGTATATACCTGTATGACATTGATGACCTTCAGCAGGTCGTGGACGTAAACCTCGAGGGCAGAAAAAAAGAGGCCGAGATTGGCCAGTCTTTATTGGAGGAAGACACAAAACAGTTTCTTGTCTGGCTTAAGGGTCTGGAAACGCTGCCCCTGATACGGAGCATTCAGGAACGGATGGAAGTGATCCGAAATGAAGAGCTGGTCAAGGGCTTGCGTTATATGAAGGGCTTTGATGATGATCAAAGGCAAGCAGTTGAACGTTTCTCCCGCGCTCTGATGAAAAGGTTTACACACCCAACATTGAAAACCCTGAAAGCACTTCCCGAAGATATGGAAGGTGATTTATTGATGGGAGCTGCACGTTACCTCTTCGACCTCGATGATGAACCCGTCCGGGATCCTCGAGAGCATAATGAAAACTCAACTGGATAGGATACTGGCTCGCAGTCGTGAGCTAACCCAAATTCTTGCCGACCCCGCCACAGCCTCTAATCAGAAAAAATTTACGTCTCTGAGTAGAGAGTATGCCGAGATTGATCCGATTGCTACAGTAGTTGAAGAGCTAAAGGAAATTCAACAACAATTACAGGATAGCCGTGACCTTGTCGAAGATGCTGGATGTGATGCTGAATTAAAAGAAATGGCTGAAGAAGAGCTGTCGGGACTAGCTGAGGAGGAGGAGAGACTGGAACAGAAGTTGCGTCTGATGCTTCTCCCCAAAGACCCGAATGATGCGCGTAATGTTATCCTTGAGATTCGAGCTGGCACAGGTGGTGAAGAAGCGGCTCTGTTTGCTGCTGACCTCTTCAGGATGTACGAACGCTATGCTGAAAGCAATGCTTACAAAGTAGAAGTTCTTTCCAGTAACAGAACTGGCATACATGGGTACAAGGAGATTATTGCCCAGGTCAGCGGTAACGGAGCCTTTTCAAAATTTAAATTTGAATCTGGGGTTCACAGGGTGCAACGAGTTCCATTAACCGAAACTCAGGGCCGGGTTCATACATCAGCTTGCACGGTGGCAACCCTGCCAGAGGCTGATGAAGTTGATGTCAACCTTAAGCCGGATGATTTAAGAATTGATGTGTTCCGGGCCTCCGGACCCGGCGGCCAGAGCGTCAACACAACGGATTCAGCCATACGCATTACGCATATTCCCACCGGCATCGTCGTTACCTGCCAGGATGAAAAGAGCCAGCATAAAAACAAGGCAAAGGGACTGAAAGTTCTGCAGGCGCGTCTTTATGATACTGCCCAGCGTCAGGCCCATGAGGAAAGAGCTGAGATCAGACGGGGCATGGTCGGCAGTGGTGACCGCTCAGAACGGATCCGAACCTATAACTTTCCGCAGGGACGAATTACTGATCACCGGATCAATCTCAGCCTGTATAAACTTGAAGAAATCCTGTCAGGAAAAATGGATGAACTGATTGGGCCCCTGCTTACCCATCATCAGGCTGAGTTACTGGCGGCAGAAAACGTTTGACTCTGAAACAACTCCTTCTTAAGGCGACAGATGAATTAAAAACTGCTGGCTGTGCAACCCCGAGACTCGATGCTGAGGTTCTGCTGATGCATGTGTCCGGTTTAAGTCAATCCCGCCTGATCACTTGCTCAGATAACAAGCTTCCACCTGAGCAAATATTAAGATATCACAAGCTGATTGAACGCCGCCAGCAAAGAGAGCCGGTAGCATACATTATCGGGGAAAAAGAATTCTGGTCACTGCCTTTCTTCGTTAACTCGGATGTGCTTATCCCCAGACCAGAAACAGAACACCTGGTCGAAGCTACGCTTGCCAACTTCACCAACAAGGATGAAAAATTCAATTTTTGCGACCTGGGAACAGGATCCGGCTGCATCGCCATAAGCCTGGCCTGTGAATATCCACACGCCCATATTACCGCTACCGATATTTCCTCCAATGCCCTGAAAGTTGCCAGGGCAAATGCCAGACGACATGGGGTAATAGACCGAATTGATTTCCGGCAAGGTGATATGCTTACCGTTATGGAAGATGAATGTTTTGATGCCATCCTCACCAATCCGCCCTATATAAGCATTGATGAATATCTCAAGCTGGAAACAGAACTTTATTTCGAACCCAGGCAGGCTCTGACTGATGAGGAAGATGGTTTGAAATATCTCAACACATTGTTGGATCAAGCGCCGATCTGGCTCGGACCCGAGGGGATTCTGATCATGGAAAGTGGAGTATCAGGCCTGCCTAAAGCGGGGATAAAATGGCCAACTGTGGAAAAAATTAAAGATCTTGCCGGCTTACTTCGAGGGGCTGTTTTCCACCTGGGATAAGCTTAAATCCAGTTATTTATTGAACCCAAGATCCGACATTGACATTCGGCGCATGCCGCAACCCTTTGATTCACCTGACACTCCGGAAAAATCATTGATCACCAACGAGGTGACGGCATGATTTTCCAGAGTGCCATACAAACCAAATGATTACAGCCTACATCCAAAGTCAACATCGGATCTTGGGTTGAAGGGTAATCTGTCAGATCAGACATAAACAAGGGCTCCCGGCTAGGGAGCCCTTATTAGCAGCGCACACCCTAAAAGCGGGCAGTCAAGGACGCGGCAATTAAGTGAGAAGAACCATTATAAGTGCCGTTATAGAAGGGCGCAGCTGAGGCCGTCTGGGTTCGATCATTAACTAACACGTACATATAGGATAGATCGAGCGTTGTTTGCTCATTGAAATCGAATCCCCAACCTGCTGCAAACAAATGCCTGTCATTGCCGGGAATACGAGGCGTGAAGTCCACGTCATCAATTGGTGTCGGATCGAATGAATAACCGATTCTGGCCCGCATATTGTTGTTGTATGCCCACTGCAGGCCGGCTCGGAAAGCAAACGTTGCAGACCAGTTCTGGGGCAATGCAGCGGTAGTAGCACCACCCAGGCCACCTGCTGTGAGCAGTGAAGGCCCATAGACCAGATCAAGCTGGTCAAATGTATCCCAGTTCGTCCAGTCAACTTCTGCACTGATCAACCATCTCTTTTCAGCATCGGGACTAAAGGCGACACCAACATTGACCATATCGGGAAATGTAACTGAGGTAGATAGAGTTGTGTTACCCAGCGGAGCCAATACGGTGGATCCCGTAGCGGTACCATCAATATTGACCTTTACACTACTGCGGTAAGTAAGACCAAAATTGAACTGGTCG
>JBHHTX010000096.1:0-6341 GCA_046753585.1 Mariprofundaceae bacterium | reverse complement strand
AATGCCACAGTACAGAGGATCGGTATCAAGGTCAACTTCGTTTGCCATCAGAATCCTCTTGGCAGCACGCAGTTTTTTAACTGTCATGCCCGAAGTTCCAAGGGCAACAACGTTACCAGCAGGGAATGCGGTGTTGGTGGTTCCATTTTCACCAGTTTTTGAAGTGCCAAAGAACGCACTAACAATCTCGTCGTCCATTGCGCGACCGATTGAGTTTGCGCCATTGATGGCATATGGTGACTGTGGATCAATCAACATTCGTAACTTATCAACATCGTCGATAAGATCAGCCCAATCATAATCAACCGGGAATACCCAGCGTGCATCATGAGGGGTTGAGATGAGAGGAGTATCGCTATGTCGCGTTGTCCTCTTCTGTGCTACCACTGCGCCAATCTGCTCGACTGCTTTTGCGGCCTTTCCCGTATAAGATCCTTCTGTTACGGCATTACGGAAACGTGAGCCACTCTGCTGAAGCAGCAAATTAACATTGGTAGTGTACTGCTGTACAAAAGCAGTCGTTACTTGAAAACTCATAAGTAACCTCCAATATTATTTTTATGGCGGAGGTTATCCTTGCGGGCCTACTCGAAGATTATCGTATCTTCTGTAACGATCTGTCTTTCCAGAGGGTCAACCGGACTTTCGTTTACCCGGTGGCCTGCCCTTCTTAGCGGCTGACTTCGGCGTATTTAACTCTGTTGTTATAAACTTGTCAAATAATGCCGCTGCAACAATCAGGTTCTCTGGTTCCAAATCACCTGTCCTGCGTCCTGCATCAATGGCTAATCTCAGTGAGTTAGTCCTTGTTGATTCAGACATAAGCGAGATTATGTAGCGACTGCATTTTAGCAACTGCATCGACATGGCCAGGATGACCTGGTGTCATGTACGCCTTCATGAACTCGGTGTCCATACGCAACTGGTTGATTTTCTCTTTCGCTCCGTCTGGTGTTGAACCTTGTGCCGGTTCACCATTCACATGGCTGTCCTCACCAAGCTTTCCACCAATGTTTGCAAACAGCTCCAGAAATGCCTTTGTACCCATTGACTTTTCCATGCTGCTCATTGTTTCTTCATCGACACCGAACTCGCGCCCTGCCCTGCGCCCCTGCTCCACCATTGCATCGAATCCGTTGCCCCACTTGGCTTTCAATTCGGTTATCTCCGCCTGTGACTGCATCTCAGCCTGCTCGCTCTGCGCTTTGATCTGTGACTCAACCTGCCCATTGTAGAAGTCGATTATTGATTGCCCCTGTTTTTGGGAAAGTCCAGCCTCGAAGAATGCGTTTTTTGCCCCATCAAAGAACTGCTCATTAACATTCTGACCTGCCTCAAGCTCGTAACCGCCAACTTCCTGTGGCCTGCCCATCTTCTCATACACACCCGCCCAATCAGCAGATTCAGGGTCAGTGGGTAACCTCAACAACTGTTCTGGTGGTGCTCCTATATGGCTTTCCGCAGCCCTGTATGAATCAAAGACTGCATCCATTGACCCCCATTGTTTTACGTCTGCAAGCCCTTTATTTTCTTCTGACAGGCCATCAGTCCATGTATTTGTTTCTGCCGGTGCTGGTGTTCCCGCTTCTGCGACATCAGTCATTTTGCGTCTCCTGTATTCTACTTAGTTGTGACTCAGTTAAATCCAACTGAGCAAGGATTCGATTGAATACATCCCTTCTTCCTTCCGCAAAGGCGGTTGAGTAAGGATCATTCGGCACGAAAGTTGGTGTGTTGTGGTGGCAATACTTGGTTAAATCGGCAATAACTTTCTCTCCATGTACTCCTGAGAAAACAGCCTTGTATGCCTGTGATCGTGTTCTAAGGCGCTCTATCATCCTGCTCCGGCCTGAGTTACCTGAAGTTTCTGAGCAACGTCAGCGGCGACAGGTGCGGCCTCAAGTAATTGCTGTGCCTGCTGTGCCTGTGCTGCCTGCTCATCTTCCGCTGCAAGCCTTTCATCTTCTTTCAGCCATTTGGTTGGCATTCCGTTGATTTCAGCCAGACCTTTTAGTATTTCGTCGCCATCAAACCTTCTCATGACTTCCGGGTTAGTCTGGGCCAATGGAGCCATGCCTTCGATGGTTCTGAACAAGCCAACAGCTTCCTCTGCCCTTTGTGCCCTGTTTAGCGGGGAGTCATATTCAATTTCAAACTCACCCTCTGCTTCAACGAGTAAATCAGGCATAGGCGGGAGTGCGCCGGCACGGGATAAAATATCAAGCTCTCGCTCAATCATCGGGCCAAGGGCTTCTGATTGCTGCCTGCCGACAGTCGGGGTCAGAAGAGCTCCCTTCTCACGGGCGCGCTCCAATACTTCCGTGGCAGTCATTTGCGGTGTCTCAACAAGTATCTGGAACAAGGTTACGAGAAATGCATCATTAATTGCAGTCCTGCGCTGGTTTTCCATTTCCAGTCCAATGTCTACCCTTGCACCTGTATTCAATGGTACAACGTTCTGTTTTCCTGTTCTTGAATCCACGCCGCCATAATTAACAGCATTCGGAGTCATATTAATTCCACCAAGGATTCCATCCTCAGTGAGCAGCAATGGAGGGTCAACCGACTTCTGTGCCGCCCTGATATTCGTTTTGGACATTTCATTGATCATTTTAATGTCAGGAAGCACTATCATTGCAGGCGATCTACCGTACACCTCACCGGGTGCAGTTACATATCTGGATGTTGCATATGGGAAGGTGTGATAACCTCCCTCCTGCACGATTGTAGCCCCCTCCTCTGCGACATATACCGATTTGAACTTCATGCCCCGGTGATCTGACTTGGTAACATCAATATCTTTGTTAGGCGAAACGCAATGCACAAACTTGAACTTCGTTGCAGGCTTACTTTCCGCTGTCTCCCTGATTTTTTCAGGTGTTCTTTCTCCGAATTTCTGGACAGCCTGCCTTGCAGTTAGTGAGAAATTCCGGTAAACTGTATCAATGCGTCCCTGGAAATCCTCTTCAATGAAGATTTCGCCAAGGTGAATTGTTCGATATCTCAATCCTTCGCCAAGCAAATCATCTATAAAAAGGCATCCCGTTCCGAATGCGCCCAATCCCATGTAAACTTCATGCTGTTGCGATGCAAAGTTGGCTTCTGGTGAGTATCTTGCTGAAAATAAAATTTTTGTAACGTCCTCAAACCACAATCTTACATCCATATCTTCGTTCAGGTCAGGGTTTGAAGTAGTGAGCCTGTGCCATCGTTGTGAGCGTGGTGTAAGCATTGATTCCATTGCTGCTGCGAACTTGGTAAGGGCAAGCGCCCCTGTTGAATCGTAAATCTTCTCAGTCCTTTTGTCACCGGCGGGTCTGTTAAAGATAAAGTTGTTCTGGTGAGGTAATATCCTTTCGGCTATTTCCGACCAGTGAGCCTCCCACAGTCCGCGAGTCGCTTTTAATTCAGCGGCTCTTTTAAGAATATGGCTACCCACCGAGAAGTCCAGCGCCCAATGTTTTCTTTTTCAGCTCCAGCTGGCCTAAGTTGTTCTGGTTGGAAGTCATGGTTGATCTTTGTGGTGAGATAAGTGCAGCGCCACGCCTTGCGTCATTTCTTGATACGGGTGGTGCCGGAGTTGGTGGCGGTGTCGGTTTATTCCCACCAAGCCCTACAGCCTTTATTACTGACCCGATTACTGGAACATTACTCATTCAAATCTCCTCATACTCGGAGTGTGCGTATCTTTGCCTTGCCTCACCCATATCTTTTCTTCTTACCCTGTTCGCAAAACTTTGGGCAAGTGCGTCGGCTTCATCGGGAGACTCAATTCCACGCCTTGCCATATCTTCCTTTGACTCAATCTTTAACTTGTTCTGCGAGTTAAATGCGTACTCTGGAGCGATAAGCCCGTCGATCAGTGTTTGATCATTGGGTATCGAACCTTTTGTTAGCCATTCACGCATCTGATCCCACATTTCTGCTCGCAGATTGGCGTACCTTACTGCATCGGATGCCTTAGAGCCAGCATTTATTCCATTCACCCTATACCCTAATTGATTCAATCTGTCAACCACGCCACCTCCAACGCCTGCATCATCAATGAAAGTTGCGTCTGGTTTCACTGTATCAATGTGTCTTGCGATTCTGTCAGAGAGCTGCATGGTATCCAGGCCAGAATATTTCTGGATAGGGTATTCTGTTGTATCGAATCCTTGTCTTGTAAGGATTATTGACTTGTTCGATCCAAATCGAGCCACATCGACAGACACAATCAATGGGGCGCCCGCATCCATTTCAACCCTTCGTGCCACCGCGCCATACACAGCGTCAGCGCCAATGAACTGGCAGTCAGCCTGTCTCGGCGGGAGTCCTCTTGCCCTGACTCTGAAATAGTCAGAATCTTCCCCGTAATCTTCTTCCCATTCTTTTATCAGTGCTTTATTTGTCATTTTGCATGAGCGGGAATCAATGCATCTAACCGAGTACCTGCGCCTCATCTTTCCGAAGCACGCCTCATAGAACCAGCCTGTATTTCTTGTCGGGTTGCCGAATGCAAAGAACATCGGTTCCCCGTCAGTTAAGCCACCTGATGCGGTTTCCCTTATCGCATCGGGTATTCCTGATGCCTCATCCATGACATAGAATGATGTTGAGGTTGCTGCATGTTGCCCTGCGAAGGCTTCTGCATTCTCTTCTCGTGATGATTGGCCGGAGCAGAACCATTCTTCCGGTGATTGTTTGTGATAGAACTTTAGGTTATTCCTCGACCCTACCCATGTAAACCAGTGAGAGTTAATTGCTCTCTTGTGCCATTTAGCCAACTCGGGCCAGGTCTTTGTTTCTAATTGCGGCAGGGTTGAAGCAGATATGGTTCCCCTACAGTTCGGGCGGGTAGACATTATCCAAAGGATAATCCATGCAACCAAAGCCGACTTGCCAATACCATGGCCTGATGCTGTAGCCTGCATAATCGGGGCAACGGTATTTGCACCATCGAACTTGTTATCCAGAACTGTTTGGCCAACTTCATTAAGAATATCAATCTGCCATTGGTCAGGCTCATCAAAACCTTCGAGATCACCTTCACCCCATGCGAACGCTAATGTCACATACCTTAACGGATCAGCATAGCATTCAACAATCGCATCCTCTAACTCAGATTCAGCAGTCACTTCTTCGGGGTGTCCTTTTTGAATATCCTGTCATAACCTTCTCGGTATTTATCATTTACAGGCTTCTGCGCTTCATTGTATTTGACCTCACCCATTATTCATCCTCCACCCACTCCATTGAGGCTCCCGACGTAAGTACACGAATCCCCCAAAGCTCATAGTCACCATATACCTCTTTCTCATAAGAACACCTAGTTACAATGGAACTGTTTATGAAAATCAGTAAGCCATGCCCGCTCTGCCTGAACTTGATGTACTTAACCTCACGAAGCCTGCTCAGACAATTCTTGACCGTACCAGCACTGACACCACATAAATCCGCTAACTGGGCATGCGTGCAATGAAGCCCGTTAGTTTGATCCATCATCAACATCAACTCCATAAACACCTTGCTTACACTCGCCGGAGAAGAGGCCGCTAAATGCTGTAAAGCACGAACACCATCAGGGTCTTTTATCTTCAAAAAACGTGATTCCATATAGCCAACACTAGACAAGAGATAGACAAAAAACAAACTAAAAATACCCAATAAGTAGACAATTCCTTATTTGTCTACCAGATAGACAATTCCTTATTTGTCTACTGGAAATATAAGAATCGTTAATTACCAACGGTTTCCGGCGTTTTTCCTCTTAAGGGTAAATCTGCAAACTCTAGTACGCCTTTAACTTTGACTTTTTTGAAAATAAAAAAATTCTTGCGGAGGGGTTAGGTACCATTTAAGCAATCCCAGCCCTCTTGGGGGTACCCCCCCTCTTTCACCCTTCCTCGGAATCACCTACAACCTCAGCATCAATGTAGCCCTTATCAGCTAGTCTCTTCCTGGCTGCCTGTAGCTTGCTAGCCACTTCAATCGTTCCTGATACTTCTAACTTGTCTGACCTGCCATAGTTTTTGTGGAACCGCCGCTCTAATGTGAACTGATTATGTTGAGCCATAGCTCTCGCGCGCGCCACGTCAATCGAGCTATCTGCAAGGATATCCATAGTCCATCCATTGATCATGTCAGCTATTATCTCCCTATGTTTCACATCTTGTCTCATTAGCCACTGATAGACAGCTTGCTTTGATATGCCTACGTGATTGCCTATATCTGCAAGGCTCATTCCATCCTTTATGTCATTGAACACTTTTTCTGGCTTGCCTTTGCAATATCTCCACATGACAGAATTCTGTTTTTTATTCCTTCGCCCGCCGGCTCTATGTAGTGATTTATTGTCTCCG
>JBHHTX010000095.1:0-6694 GCA_046753585.1 Mariprofundaceae bacterium | reverse complement strand
TACCTCTTCGATCACCGGCACAGCCCAGACACTGGCGGGCAGATAAAATACAACGGAGGCACAAAACAGGCCAAGGACTGATAATTTCAGACCAACGCCCAATTCTCTAAGCATCTGTATCTTTTTATGCTCGATCATGATGCAGCCTTTGGCTCAAGCAAGCCCGTAGTAGTCCGTTCTGGTCTGAGCCATTGCTTAATGGCCCGTCGAACATCTTCTTCCCTGACCTGTCGAATGTTCTCAAGCCATGCGTTCATTTTTTCCGGGCCAATGCCGGCAACTTCCATGCTGCCAATACGTTTTGCCCGTAAATACAAGGAGTCCTGAGAAAAGATTTCGGCTGCAACGATCTGGCGCTTCACCGCGGCCAGTCGCTCCGGGGAAATAGGCTTGCTGGCCAGGTTTTCAAGAAGTTTCCAGAACCCCTTCTCAAAGGCTGCCGGGGTTTGCCCTGGCCCCAGGGCGGCATACAAATACCATAGGTCAAGTCCCATGCCGAAGGGGTCATAGCCGGCCCCGGTCGAAAAAGCCAGGCGCTTCTCATCCACCAGTTTCTGCCTTAGAAGAGAAGATCGCCCGGCTGTCAAAATAGCGGTAGCAACTGTCAGGGCAGCGGCGTCCTGATCATTGGAACCCGGCTTCCATACCGGCACAGGAATCATAAACGCCAGCAATGGAAGCTGGGCCGGAAGCCGGACAGTAATATGCTTCGGCCCCAGAGGCGCAGGCTCAACCGGATTAAATCGGGGCGGGGAAGGCCGTGCTTTCAGTCTACCAAACGTCTTGAGTACAATTTTTTTAATGTCTTTAAAGGTTACATCGCCAACTACAACGACAATGACATTCGCCGGCACATAGTGATCGCGATAAAAATCACGCACATCCGCAATGCTGAGTCGTTCTAGATCCTGCATCCAGCCAATAACTGGATTGCGGTAGGGATGTAACCTGAGGCTGGCGGAGGCCAGTTCCTCGAACATGCGACTATTGGGATCATCTTCCGTCCTTAGCCGGCGTTCTTCCTTTATGACTTCAATTTCCTTGTCAAACTCCTTCGGTTCAAGTTTCAAATTGGCAAAGCGCTCGGCCTCCATGGCTAATACTTCATTGACTCGCTCCGCCGGAACCGTTTCAAAGTAGGCAGTGAAATCCGTGCTGGTAAAGGCATTGTCCGACCCGCCCATGGCGGCAATACGTCTGGAAAATTCACCGGGATCAAGTTTCTTTGAGCCCTTGAACATCATATGCTCGAACACATGCGCCAGGCCGGTCTTGCCGGGCAATTCATCGCGCCCACCTACTTTCAGCCATACCTGAACCATGGCAACCGGGGCCGAATGATCCTCTTCAACAATCAGCGTTACGCCATTCTTGTACATAGTCCGTTGCAGTTCGCCCGCACCTGCAAGCCCGGGAAGAATGAGACAAAGAAGGAATAAATATTGATATCGCATGGCTTCGAAAGGTACGCGAAAGTTACCGAGCTGCAAGCAGGTTATTCTTGTAAGTTTGCGATTATTTTCTTCACTGCCAGTCTGGCAGCATCCAGATGCTCTTCAACTTTACTGCTCAAACATATCTTTCCTGTGGCTCGTTTCCCGCAACGGCTAGGGTAGGAGCCAATCTCCACTTCCGGGAACTGTTGCTGCAGTTGCGACAATTCACTGGCAAAAAGACTTTCTGGCAGAGAAACCTCTATTTCACGGCGCAGGAAGGGCTGATCGCCAAAATTTGGCAGGATCGTTTCCAGTTGACTGGCAAAAATGTCGGGAACACCGGCCAAAACATAGACATTATCAAGTCGCACGCCGGGGGCAATGCTTTTTTCGCAACGGATCAGCTTTGAACCCCTGGGCACTCTCGCCATGCGCCTGCGTCCGGAATTGAGCATTTCCTGCCCATATGCATCTTGCATGACCCCGATCACACCCTGATGTTCAGCCAGCTCCACATCAAAGGCTTTGGCCACCGATTGCATGGTAATGTCATCATGAGTGGGTCCGATGCCACCGCTTGTTATGACGGCACCGTAGCAGGAAATAAGACGTTTGATACCTTCCACGATGCGGGATTCAATGTCGGGCACAACAAGAATTTCTCCAAGCCTGCATCCACATTCAAAAAACTTCTGCGCGGCAAGGTGCGCATTCTTCTCATGCGTACGACCGGAGAGGATTTCATTGCCAATAACCAAAATTGCTGCGGAATGATGTTGTTTTTTCATAAATGAAGGCACTCTACCCGGAATACGCCATAGTCTCCAGAAAGAACGCCCACCACATCAGTGGCATTGATTCATTCCGTCGAGCGGAATAGGCTGTCTCTATATGATAATTATCAAGTTCAGCGATTCCAGGCCTTTGAAAAGCAGGCAAGAAAGCGGCGGATCATTTGGATGCTGCTCCGGCCTGGAGAGGCTCATGCTATTGCCAGGCAACAACTGGCATACATTGAACGGAAAGCGAAAGGGGCAATGCGCCATTTACATCTACGGACAAGGACGCTTGGTCTGAACTCTGCTCGGGTGGCACTGGCCTTTATCAATTCCAGCCCGTTCATCACCAATGGCATCATCGGTGCTACCAGAAGGCCTCAATTAAAGTCCAGCCGGGCAGTATCAACATCCAGCTTGATCCATCATCGCTTGACGGTGTCGATTCTATTCACACACAATACCCCAAGCCCTGTCCGTGAATTATGACTAAGAACTATCAAATTCAGGTATTCGTCATGCCCGAATATCTAGCCAACCAATCCGAACCTGAACCAATCGTTATGTATTTGCTTACCATGTCCGGATTTGCAATGTTGGACTCCTGGCCGCTCAACTGATCAGCCGACACTGGATCATTACTGATGGTAATGGCGATGTTGATGAGGTGGTTGGCGAGGGAGTTGTCGGCGATCAACCCCTGATTGTGTCCGGAGGCGAGCATCTTTACAGCAGCTTCTGCATCCTGGAAACACCGGCTGGTATGATGCGCGGCAGTTACTGTATGGTCGCCAGGGACGGATCACATTTTGAAGCCGAGATTCCTGGCTTTTCGCTGGCCGTACCGCACGCGCTGAATTAATTTCGCCATGACCTGTCCCGTATTATACAGTTTTCGCCGTTGCCCTTATGCCATGCGGGCGAGAATGGCTCTGGCTTATGCCGGCATTCAATGTGAGGTACGCGAGGTGGAGTTGAAAAAAAAACCGGCACAAATGTTGACGATTTCACCCAAAGGTACTGTGCCGGTGTTGCAGCTTCAGAGCGGTGAAGTGATTGATGAAAGTCTTGATATCATGCGATGGGCATTGCATGAGGCCGATCCGGAGGCCTGGCTGCATTCCGACTCGGGCGAGCTTGATGAAATGCTGGCACTGATTTCCTTGTATGATGATGTCTTCAAGTACCATCTGGATCGCTACAAATATCCGGAACGTTTTGCTGCTACTGATTCAACCTTTCATCGTAAACGGGGAAGTTATTTTTTGATGCGGCTCGACGCTAGTTTAAATTACCATGATTACCTGTTTGGGAACTCCATTAGTCTTGCGGATATCGCCATATTCCCCTTCGTGCGACAGTTCGCAAACACGGATCGAATGTGGTTTGACAGATATTCGTGGCCAGACTTGCGGAATTGGTTAAATAGCCTGATAAATAGCACCCTGTTTCTGCAAGTCATGCAAAAGCATGCTGTATGGCAACCAGACACAAGGCCAGTTTATCTAATCGAGTAAGGTGAATGAAACGTGAATGGAAAAGAAGATCTTAAAGCACTGTATGATACTGTTGCAGAAGAATTTGATGCTGGAAAAAGCGGTGTTGAATTAAGCGCTTTGATGTGTTCCGGTGTTGATGAACTGTTGATCGGTTTGTGGCAGCAGAAAGCACCATCCGCGGTAGTATGTATCGACCTGGTGGCTGTTGGCGGTTACGGGCGTGGAGAGCTGGCTCCGCATTCGGACTGGGATTTATGGTTTTTGATGCCGGATTCGTGCCCTGCCGGGGTTGAAGAGGAAATCCAAGCTTTTCTGATGTCATTGTGGGATATGGGTGCGAAGATCGGCCATGCTGTGCGTTCGGTAAAGGAAACAATGACGCATGTCGGTGAAGACTGGTCATCGGCAACAGCGGCAATGGAATCGCGGTTGCTGGCCGGTCATGGTGATATCTACGCGCAACTGCAGGGCCAGCTGCATCAGTTTTTTAGAAAACAGCGCAAAGGTTTTGTCGAAGCCAAACTGACTGAGCTGGAAACAAGATATAAACGTACAGGTGGCACCGCCTTTCTCATGGAGCCGGATATCAAGGAGAGCAAAGGCGGCTTGCGCGATGTGCAGACGGTATTCTGGCTGGCCAAAGCGTGGTACGACAGTGATGATGTCAATGATCTGGTTGCCAAGGGAGCTCTTTCTGTTCAGGAGAGAGATCAGTTGCTCAGTGCTCAGAGTTTTCTCTGGCGTTGCCGGGCCGGATTGCACCTGGAATTAAATCGCGCTTACGACCGAATGGGTTTTGAGCAACAGGTTGTGCTGGCTGGGCGTATGGGTTATCAGGCGGTGGAACAGCATCCGGAAGCTGATGCGTTTATGAAAGACTATTTCCGTCATGTCGGTCGTATTTCACGCATCACAGGTATGATGCGCTTGCATTTTAACGAGAAATTGCATCCGCAATATTTTACATTCAAACGCGATATTGGTGACGGTTTTACGCTGGAAGGACAGCTGGTTGGTATTTGCAACGCGGATGTGTTCAAAGAGGATCCCCTGCGGTTGCTGCGCATTTTTCATGTGTCGCAGCAGGAGTGCAGACGTCTTTCCAGTCAGGCACTACGTCAGGTTCGGGCTGATGTTTTGCTCATTGACGATAAGTTTCGCAGTAGCCCTGAGGCACATGGAGTGTTTCTGAATATTTTGAGAAGCAGTCGCAATGTTCACTGGGCCTTGCGTGGCATGAACATCACCGGTGTGCTGGGGCGATTCATTCCGGAATTCCGTGATGTTGTGGGGCTTGGCCAGTTTAATCGTTACCACGCTTTCACTGTTGATGAGCACACCCTGCGTGCTGTTGGTGAAGCCCGGAACTTCTGGCACCGACATCGTGAGCAACGATTGCCTCTGGCGCAAGATGTATGTTACAAGATCAAGCGGCCGGAGTTACTTTATCTTGCCTTGATTTTTCATGATATCGCCAAAGGCCTGTCGGGAGATCACTCGGAAAATGGTGGATCCATTGCGCGTGATTTTTGTGAACGTATCGGCCTGAATCGTGATGCCACAGATCTGGTTGAATGGCTGGTACGCGAACATTTGTTGATGGCTGTCAAAAGCCAGCGTTTTGATTTGTCTGATCCGGATGTTATCCGTGCTTTTGCCGAGCGTGTGGGCGATGTCGAGCGCTTGAACTATCTGTTGTTGTTAAGTGTAGCTGATATTGCGGCTGTCGGTCCGAATGTCTGGAACGATTGGAAAGGCACGCTACTGCGTGAACTCTACGATGCGACATCAAGTTGTTTAGAGGGCAAGGATGCAGGCGGTGAGGCAGGCGAGAAACGTTACCGCACACGTCTGGAAACAGTGATTGAGCGAACAGAAGGGAACAAAACTGGACTGGCAGCTGCCCTGGGCCTGTTGCCCACCCAATGTGTGATGCATTTTCCACCACGGCAATTAAGCTGGATAGCCCAACTGCTGGTCAACAATGGTGGGGATGCAGTCACTTTCAAGGTGGATCGGGAACGGTCTGAAACACTGGTGTTTATTACTGCTCGCAGGCGCGCCGGCTTGTTTGCTACGTTAACGGCCATATTGACCTCTGGCCACGCCAGTATCATGGCCGCACAGGCTTATAATATGACGGATGATCGCGTGTTGGATGTTTTTCACTTACAGGGCGTGGACGGGACACTATTTGATAACAGTGTCGATCTGGAACGGTTACAAGCCCGGGCCACCTGTATGCTGGCGCAGGATGGGATCGAGAAAGTTGCTATGGATCATGACTTCAAGGTGACGGTACTGATGCGCCGTGTGCCTGTGCGTGTACGCGAGTTACCCAAAGCGTCATTCAGGGAGACAGCCATAGAGGTTTCTGCCGCTGATCAGCCACGGCTGCTGGCCAGGCTGGCGGATGTAATCAGTACGGAGGGTTATTTGCTGAATGGAGCATCTATTTCTACGTTTGGCGAACGTGCAGTTGATGTTTTTTTCATTGAAGCCAGACAGTCCGGTCAGCTTTCAAAGAAGCAGATATCAGTCTTGTGCAAAATGCTGGCCGATGTGGCAAAGTTACCTGAAAGCTGAATGCCGTGATAAAAACTCACGGGATTGTCCCTGCTTTTGCGATGGCAGCTGATCATTCCTGTGGTCAATCCATGTCAGGATATCTCGCCAGACCAACTTGGCCTGCAGGTCTCGCAACAGCATGTGGTAGCCATTTTTATATAATTGCAGACGTTGAGTTTTACTGTAGCTGGTAAGCGATCCGAAGGTCTCTAGCACCGGGCGTTTCGGAATAACTTCATCTTTCTCGCCGTAAAGTACTAAAGCCGGCAGATGTAAGCCTGCGACTGATTGGTAAGCGGCCTCCATTAGATTCACCAGGCCATAAATCGTATCCGTACGTGTCGCTTTGATAATCAAAGCAGAGACCTCTGCACACTGGTTGTTTGAGCCGTTTGTGATGCTCAATGGCATTTTT
>JBHHTX010000094.1:0-6741 GCA_046753585.1 Mariprofundaceae bacterium | reverse complement strand
CCGGAGCTTATTTTGCATTTTCATTTTTTGACTCCATAGAAATTATTACTACTATGAACCACTTTAAAAAAGTCGTGAGCGGCAATGTAATTTTCCACTCCGATGCATTTTCAAGCCGGGCTCGTCTTTGTATCCGGGTTTCTTTGCTGCTCAATCCTTTTTTCTTTGGTTCCGGCCGGGCCGGCGGGAGGTTTCCCTGGTGCGTATTGCTGTTATTGGGGGCGGGGTTTGTGGCCTGACAGCGGCCATTGAACTGGCAAAAGAAAAGCAGGATGTTGTGCTGTTTGAATCGGCCCCGGTACCGGGAGGAAGAACACGCTCCTTTTTTGACCGGAAAGTAAACTGCTGGATCGATCATGGCCCGCACCTGATGACCGGCGCTTATCAGGCTACCCGACAACTGCTATCGGAGGCTAGCCACGCTTCCTCCATTTCTGATTCCGCCCTGCTCTGCTTACAACCTTCGCTGGACTTAGCCTTATGGGATCGTGAACGGGGTCTCTTCCATCTAAAACCCAATCCTTCACTTCCTTTCGGCCTCGGTTTGCTATCTGCCTGCGCACGGCTTCCGGGACATCATTTCAATAGTGCCAGCGGGATGATCCGCCTGCTTCTTGCCTCCAGGCGACCGATCGATCCTGCTCAGTCTGTTGCCAAATGGCTGGCAAAACTAAAGCTGCCTTACCCCCTTGAGAACGATCTTCTGACACCCTTATGCCTCGGCATCATGAACGAAAACCCGTCAACAGCTAACGCCAAAAGCTTTTGCCGCGTGTTACGGCAGGTATTTGCCAATCACAACAGCGCCCGCCTGGCATGGTTTCGAAAACCCATTAGTCAGGCCTTGGTTGACCCGATACAGGCTTATGCCTGCTCACTCGGTGTAAACATTCAAACCGGAACTCGCGTGCGCCAGCTGCTTCCCACAGACAACAATGTCAGGCTTGTGTTGAATAAGGATCAGGAGCCGGCTTTTGATAGCGTGATCCTGGCCCTGCCCGCCTGGGCAAGAAATAAACTACTGGGTTGGAAACAGCATTTCTCTACACGGCCTATCTCCAATATTCACCTGTGGTTTGATGATCACCTTTCTCTGCCCGAACCCCTTATCGGTGGTTTGGGAACACATGGACAATGGTTTTTTGACATCTCACGCCTTGTCGATGATGAGCCTCAGCAACGATCACATATCTGCGCGGTGATCAGTGCCGATGATTCAAATATGAGGCCCGGCGACTACCGCAACAGGATCTGTAACGAAATAGGCGGGATTCTGAATTTGCAAAGACCACCCACCCCCTTCCATTGCCGACAGATAGTGGAACGGCGGGCAACAGTCCTCGTTCGTCATCAACCGCGCAAACCGCCGCTATCAGACCGCATTATTGACGCAGGCGAGGAACCCGAACCCGGCGACCTTCCCGCTACCATTGAAGCTGCTGTATTACGTGGAAAACAAGCCGCGACAAGGCTTTTTAATCAGAAGAATCGCTAATTATCCACTGACGGACACGGAAATAAGACATTTCGTCACTTTGGCTTTTATTTTATATGTTTTTGTTTAACTTATATATATAAAGCATTGTTACTAAGAGCTTTATTATAAAGCCTGTTTTTTAGGCATTGACATTCGGCTATCATAAATCCGGTCTTGTTCAATCATTTCAGAAGTTATATCCACACAATTATCCACAAGGATTGTGGACTGACGATACAACCCCATACAAACAAAGAGATTAGCCCCTGATAGCACCAATATATCCTCTTTATGAATCAGTTGCAGTCAGGACTTCCGCGCATCCCCGGACACCATCACAAAACAAAATGCAGGGGCTTGAGTGGCGGCAGGAAGATTGTAGATTAGCACCATGCCCGATCCCGACTTCCGACATTATGATATAATCGATAAGCTGATATCAAACATTGACCGCACCCTGATCAATATATTTGGGAAACATCGCGAATCCCGCCCTAACCCGGCAGAAGATGTGGACAATGATACCCCGCTCCGACCGGCAGAAACCAAACTCGCCGGCGGTTTTATGCGCGTTAATCATGCCGGAGAAATGGCGGCTCAGGCCCTGTATCAGGGTCAGAGTCTGACCGCCCGCGACCCGAATATTCGTGCCCGGCTTGAGCAGGCCTCGATTGAGGAGAGTGATCATCTGGCCTGGTGCCGGAAAAGGCTGGACGAATTGGGTACGCATACCTCCTATCTGGATCCCGCCTGGTATATGGGCTCCCTGGCCATCGGAATCACTGCCGGCATTTTCGGTGATCGATGGAATCTGGGTTTCCTTGCAGAAACCGAACATCAGGTTGTGCGACACCTTGAAGATCATTTAAAACGCCTTCCTGCGGGGGACAAGAAAAGCAGAAAGATCGTGAGCCAGATGCGTGAAGACGAATTGGGCCACGCCACGCTTGCTGAAGACCTCGGCGCGGCCAAGCTCCCCTCCTTCGTACATGCCGCCATGCGCATCAGCGCCAGGGTAATGACTGTGACCGCGCATCGAATCTGAAAACCTGTCAACCCGGCGTGAATTTACAATGCGCCCTCTTCATAGCAGGGCCGGCTTTATCCGCTTTTCCTTATGCTCAAGCGAAGCCCGCAACCGGTGTCAGTGAAAGAAATTGGTTCATTTCCGACCGCTATCTCTGCCGCACAATACATTCACCATAAGTTCAAGCAGCTCCTGTAGCTGTTTGTATTGACCATTTAACTGTAAAGGGCAAAGGTTTGTTCATGCAGAAGAGTCCGTTGCGCATAGTTTTGCGCGCCCTGACAGCCTTCTTTCTGTTGCTGACTCTGGCAGGCGGACTGATCGCGTTCGGGATTTTTCATGACGGGACTCGTAGCTATGTACTCAGGCAACTTGACAGGCATACCGGCTGGCATGTTCAGATCGCAAAGCTTGGCTGGACACAACAGGAAGGCCTTCAACTGCTCGGGTTTAAGGTTATTGCTCCCGATGGCAAAAAAATTATCACCAGGGAAATCCGAATCAGGGCTTCAATCGCTCAACTGGTCAGCGGAGAAATCGGCCGGGTGATGATTGTTTCACCTCGAATCGAGCTGAAAAGAAGCAGAGGTAACGGCATGGACATTCCTAAGCTCCCTTTTTCCGTTTCCAGATTTGAACTCAGTGATGGCAAAGTTTCCTGGCCGGATGATACACAATTGGGATCGGTAACTGTTGATGATATTAACATTGAGGGGGAAGCCTTAACGCCCGCGGCAGCACATCTGGTCTTTGCAGCCGAAACCAGACCCGGTGGCCCCTTACAGGGTGAAATTAGCATTGGACCCGACATTCAAATCATCCTCGGTGCTGACCGGATTGCAGCAGCGCCTTTAGCGCAAATGCTTGGAAATATGAGGGTCGAAAGTGGAACCATTTCGGCTCAACTGGATATTGATATGCAAGCCTCAAAACTTGTGAATCTCAACATCAATGTGCGGCTGAATGATATCCACCTGGAAAATGGCTGGCGAGGTTCCGCTTCCCTGGATGCAAATGGAAATGAAAAGGATATTACTGCCGGGATTAAAGGAAATATCGCCTCCCCTGCCAGTAAATTATTACCCGTAGATGCATCCATGCGGGGCGTTCTGACTGACTCCGGCCTGCATTTTGAAGACTTTCAAGCCACTCTTTCCAATCTGGTCGGGATAACGGCAAAAGGGACTATAGGCGAAGAAATGGATTTAACTTCCACTCTCTATTCCGATAAACCGCATGCCTTGATTTCATCGCTCGGCTGGATGCCGGAAAACCTGAAGCTGACTGCAGAATCACCGTGGGAACTTAAGACACACTTCACCGGGCCAGTCTCCCGGCCAGCCTGGAAGGTCGATGGGAAAGCCGGCCTGAACCACGTTAAGGGTGGCCAGTTAAAGGTTATCGGATTATCTGGCCGTATGCAGGCATCGGGTCTGGCCAATCAACTCGATCATGGCACCTTCCAAATTAAGACCGCGGCGCTGCAATCAGGCGGAACCAGAATCCGGAAACTGGATTTATCCGGGACAGTAGAACAACAGAATGATGGCTGGCAGATAAAACCCGTCCAGTTGCAGGCCTCTGTCATGCACGCCGACAAGACAATGAGCCCGCTTGCCTGGAAGGGCATGCTAAAGGTTCAAACCGCAGACATAGAGGCAAGTGGCACACTTGGCTGGGCACAGGCCCAGATTAGCACCCGAATTTCACGTGGAGCGGATGGTAAAGTCCTGTGGGCACTCGAAATACCCCGGCAAAAACCTGTATATCTGGCCAAGGCCATCCCCTCCCCATGGTCGATTGCAAGTCTAAAAGGACGAATGTACGGCCAGCTTAAGGCTGGCTTGCAAAATGATGGCTGGCATAGTGATTACAGCCTGAATATGCAAGATGTCTCTATGGAGATTCCGTCGCAGCAGACCATGCTGGAGGGTTTAGCCGGGAACGCATCAGGGAAAGTCAAAGGTTCGGGAAAAGATATATTGAAGCTCGACAGCCAATGGCAATTGAAAGCCGGGGAATACCTCATTGGTACAGCCTACGGGGATATAAGCGTGGAAAAACCGAAGGGGACGATGCACTGGCACAGCCTTTCTACCAATAAATGGGAATCAGATATCCGAATTACAAGCCATAACATTCCCGGTACAGAAATGAAACTGATCCGGAAGCAAAGGGCCTATACGGGACGGATCATTGTATCACCCCTTAAACTGGCGGAAATTAACAGGCTTTATCTGAAAGATATTTTTTCACAGTCGCTGGAGCTGGCCGGCGATTTTGAGGCGGATATCACCTTCCGCTGGCCCGATAGTGGTGCGCCTGACCTGGCCGGCTACCTTGCTTTACACAACGCCTCTGTGGCAGACAAGCCGGGTGGATGGAAAGTTGGCGCTATTGACCTTAATTTGCCGATTCAGTCTTCGCGGACGCTTCCATCCATTCAGCCAGGACACCTTCACCCGGTAACTCCTGCCAGCAAGGCTATCCTCAGCCTGAAGCAAATAAGCTGGCGCAGTCTGCAGTGGCCGGAAATCCAGCTACGGCCAGTTTGGCTTGGAGATAAACTGGAGATTATAAATGACCTCAATTTGAGCTTTTTCGGCGGCCGGTTGAACATTGATCGTGTCAGGGCAGACAATATATGGTCAGAGAACCGAACGTTTTCATCGGCTATACGATTGAAGAATATGGAAATATCTCAAGTTTCGGACTTTTTCGGTTTACCGGGCATCAGCGGCAAACTGAATGCAGATTTATCAGATGTGAGGCTGAAAAACGGTCGATTACAGACCCGGGGCGCTTTGACCGCGGCTGTCTTTGGCGGTCAGATTCAGCTGACCAATATAGGTGGGAGTCGCCTCTTTTCAACTGTGCCTGCTATCAATCTCAATGCCGCAATTGAACGTCTGGATCTTGGTCAGCTTACACAGACCTTTGAAGTCGGAGAGATTCAGGGAACACTTTCCGGTTCCGTACATGATTTGATTCTGGTCAATGGAGAGCCGATAAGTTTTAGGGCCCGGGCGTCAACTGTAAAAGGTTCCGCGCCTCAGCGCATCAATGTAAAAGCACTGGAAAATATGAATATGCTGGGATCAGGAGGGCAATCCGCCTCCCTTCAGAGTGGAATTTACTCCTTGTTTGAAAACTATCGTTACCAACAATTAGGCTTCCGGTGTGTGTTAAAAAACGATACCTTCTACCTGTCCGGAGTGCAGGAGAAAAAAGATGGCCAGTATCTGGTCGTCGGATCTTTCCTGCCGCCGACGGTGAGCGTTATCAGCCATAGTCCTGTTATTCACTGGCAGGACATGATCGACCGGCTCAAAGCCATAGGGCAGACAGGTCCGGCAACGGTCAAGTAGCAGGTAGTCATATAGAAAGGAGGCATGATGTTAAAAAGATTCCCCAAAGCTGTTTATCTCGGCCCGATTCTGTTCATAGCTGCCTGTGTAACCGTCAATGTTTACTTTCCGGCCCCAGCCGCTGAAAAAGCTGCAGAAAAAATTGTCAAAGAAATATGGGGTGATGAAAAACCGGCTGAAGGTGGTGCGGAGCCCGGCCCACAGAGCCTCACCAACACCTCCTTTCTTGTTGCTGTTCTCGACCGGCTTAGTAACACGGCATACGCTGCGGAAGCAGATATCAATGTCTCTACCGCCGCAATTCGTACACTCAAAACCAGAATGCAGGAACGGGCCAAACAACTGATCCCGTTTATGGCTCAGGGAGTTATCGGCATTAATAATCAGGGGGATTTGCTTCTCAGGAATGAATCCGGATTACCGCTGAAAACAAGGGCTACAATGCGCCGCTCGATTGCGGATGAGAATAGCGACCGGGCTGCACTTTACCGGGAGATCGCCGCCGCCAATGGTCAACCACAGTGGGAAAATAACATTCGAAAGGTTTTCTCTAGCCAGTGGCGCACCCAGGCCCATAAAGGCTGGTGGATCCAGTCGGACGACGGAACGTGGCTGCAGAAGTAAAGACCGCCGACAGGTAATGCCTGGAAGGTATTTCCCTCCTCGTAATAACTGCAACGCACTGGCTGTGGAGCTTTTCCTCTCTCATGGCAGGGTGTGAGCGTGTCTGAAGTTAACTCCAAACAGCAAGAAACAGAAACCTGGCTGGCGGAACATGGCGATTACCTGTATCGCTATGCCTTATTGAGGCTGAGAAACGATGACACGGCCAGGGAACTGATGCAGGAAACCATGTTGGCGGCATGGAG
>JBHHTX010000093.1:0-7021 GCA_046753585.1 Mariprofundaceae bacterium | reverse complement strand
AGGGCCTGTTCACACTAATTTCGATGGCGGCGATTTGGTCTTTTTTGTGTCCCTGGAAGAGCAGGAAATTAGTGCAATTTGGTTCCGAAATCAGTGTGGCATGATGGGTAAGCTGGCCTTTGTAGATTGATTGCTCACCATCAGATTTGCAGATCAACGAAAACTGCGAGAAAACAAGTGTGAAATCAGGCTTTTGCTAATGCACAATGACTGGTATAAATCAGGAATGACAATAAACAATGCATGGATCGCAAAAAAACACGAGTATCGTCTGATTCTAATTGCAGCAGGAATCTGTATCGCTTTTGTTATCATCGCCCTGATATGGCCTGAACCGTCTAAAGAAACAGACCTTGCTAGATCTGAGACAAATCACTCACCAGTGTTCAAAATACCTCCGAGACCAACTCAGCCTCTCACCCCGGTGGAAAAAGATATTTCAAAAAAATCTGAATCTCAAACAGTGGTCTCTGAAACCCCGAGCGTTAAACCTGCAAAAATTGCAAAACCTCCCCCTGTCACAAATCAGCCCCCCCCTCGCCCCCCCCTCCAACATGGTTTTTATGTACAGGTTGGTTCTTTCAATGATCCGGCCAGAGCCAGGAAACAGGCTGCCAAGTTAAGGTTGGCCGGATGGAACGTGAACATTGTTATCAAGAACAGTGGCATGCATGCCGTTCGGGTCGGACCCTGGCAATCCCGTACCAATGCGGACAAAAGCAAAGCACGTCTCCTGAAGGAATTTAAACTTAAAGGGTTTATTGTTAACAAGTGACCCGCATGGATAAGGGCGGGATTGTTGCGGCAGGGCACAAGGCAACTGCTGAGGCCGGAGCCGAGGTGTTGCGCGCCGGAGGCAATGCAGTGGATGCTGCCGTTGCCGCTGTTTGTACCGCCTTTATCGCTGAGCCTGTATTAACCGGCCCGGGAGGCGGCGGCTTTTTACTGTTACGGGAACCAGACGGCAAGTCGGTTCTGTATGACGGCTTTGCCAGTATGCCGAAATACCGTCCCGAAGAATTAAGGCATTTGGATTTTCGGGAGATCCCCGTGGATTTCGGAGATACGGTTCAAACCTTTCATATCGGCCAGGCCTCAGTGGCAACACCCATGCTAATGGCCATGTTATTTCAGGCACAGAGAAAACACGGCTGCATGCCCATGCTCGAAGTCGTGCAACCGGCGATCAACGCAGCTCGACAGGGCGTCATCCTCAACCAACTCCAGGCAGGCTTCATTAAGTTGCTTGAACCTATTCTCATGCCCGAAGATAACTGTCGTACACTCTACGCCCCAAATAGTAACTTACTGCAGAAGGGTGAGAAGTTCAGCAACAGCAACTGGGCACATTTACTTGAATTATTGGCATTGGACGGGATTGATGAGATGTATTATGGGGATGTCGCCAAAAGCATAGCAAAGGCCTGTACGCCCGGAGGTTTGTTACGCCTGGATGATCTTTCCGCTCAACATGGCCATATCCGTTCCCCTCTGCAACGGGAAGCTGCCGGTGGCATCCTGTTAACAAATCCCCCACCCTCTTCCGGCGGATGTTTGATCGCTTTTAGCCTTCATATTCTTGAGGAACTGCAAAAAAGGATGTCTGATATAAGCCCAAGGATTCTTTTGGCAGAGGCACTGCGGTCAGCAAGCTGTAGTCGCAGCCTGAACTTTGACCGGCATATTCATCAAACTGGAATCCAAAATACATTCCTGTCTCCAGTAAATTTCCATCAGGCCATCAAGGTGGCCATGAAAAGGTTACGTTCGCCTAAACCAAGCTGTCAGCGTGAACCAAAAAACCGTCATGGCAGTACATCCCATATCAGCGTCATTGATAGAAATGGCATGGCCGTATCCATAACGACCAGCAATGGTGAAGGCTCCGGTATCGTTGTTCCCGGAACAGGCATTCATTTAAACAATATGTTGGGTGAAGAAGACATCAACCCTTGCGGCTTCCATAAACTTTTACCGGGAGAAACTCTCTCTTCGATGATGGCACCCACTATCTTTGTCCGCAACGGAAAACCAGCGCTGATTCTGGGTAGCGGTGGCTCCAACAGGCTTAGAGGGGCAATCCTGCAGGTGTTTTACAGGCATATTCTGGCTGGTGAAAATATCGAATCCGCTGTTTGTGCTCCACGTATGCACAATGAGGATCATATCCTTGACTGCGAACCTGATGTCCTGACAAGCACCGAACGCTCTTTTTTGCAAAGTATCGGCTGGGAATTGCGTGACTGGTCGAAACAATCTATCTATTTCGGAGGGGTGCATGCCATCAGCATTGATGGCAGAGGCGAATTATATGGTGCCGGAGACCCGCGAAGGGGAGGATCCGTAGCGTGGGCCTAGTGCTTGTTGCCATGGGAGGAAATCTTGGTGAAGTTCACAACTGTTTTACACAGGCGCGAACCGATATATCGGCTCTGGAAAAAACATGCCTGTCAGGCAGTTCGATGCTCTATTATAGCCCGCCGCTGGGACCAGCGAATCAAGCCGACTACCTCAACACCACGATACTTCTGAAAACAAAGTTGACTCCCCCGGACCTGCTCCGACATCTAAAGAAGATTGAAATCAAACATGGGCGCATCCGTACCGAACGCTGGGGGCCACGCACACTGGATCTGGATCTGGTTATGTATGATCATCTCATCCTTGATACCGACACACTCACCCTACCCCATCCGCATATGCACAAGCGTATCTTTGTACTACAGCCCATGTGTGAACTGTTGCCTGACTGGATCCATCCGAGGCTTGGAATGACCGCTTCAGCGATACTGAATGCGCTTGTCGAAAAGGGTGAGAGGCTTCTGACACAGGGTACATCATGGTAATCGGGAAAGTGCTTCTGGCCTAACCTTGAAATAATGTGATAGTATCTGGCCGATAAAATTAAATAGAGAGAGAATGCCATGGCTTTTGTTGTAACGAGACTGTGCAGAGATTGTGTTGATAGCGCCTGCGTCAGCGTTTGTCCGGTTGACTGCTTTTATCAGCCCAATGAAATAAGCGATGAAACCCCCAATCAGCTTTACATCTCCCCGGAAGAATGTATTGACTGCGCTGTCTGTGAGCCGGAATGCCCCTGGGAGGCAATTTATCCGGAAGAAGATGTTCCTGAATCTTTTGCTGACGATATCGACCTGAATGAAAAGAGTGATTCCGAGCGCGATGCGTTCAAGCTGGCTGAAGCTGCCGAGCGTGACCCCCCCAGCGCTGAAGAAGTGGAGCAGAACAAGGCTAAATGGGGCATCTCTTAGCCGGGCAGATGATTGGTGCGGATGAATCCGCACCTGAATTCTCAAATGATACAAACCGGAAAATCTATCACCCTTAACCCGTTTCTTGCTGGCAAAACCCGTGAAGATCTTCAGGAATTATGCAGACGAGCTACAGCCAAGCCTGTTCATGCCAAGCGGTTGTTTGCCTCTGTGCATCGTCATCGCATTTTTGAAATTGATCTCATTCCTGATCTGCCCGGTTCCCTGCGCACATATCTGAAAAATCACCAGAACTCCATAACGGCAACGCTGATGAACAAACAACGGTCACAGGATGGTACCCGAAAGTTCCTGCTTGGTTTGGTGGATGGAGATATGGTTGAAACCGTACTAATCCCTACTGCTGAGAGGCTTACACTGTGCATTTCCACCCAAGTCGGCTGTGCTCTTGGTTGCCGTTTCTGCCTTACTTCGACCAATGGATTGAAGCGAAATATCAGCACCGTAGAAATGCTTGCCCAGATTCAAATGGCACAAAGCCAGACAAAGGATGAAATCCGAAACCTGGTCCTGATGGGGATGGGAGAACCCTTTCATAACTTTGACGCGGTTGCCCGCTTTGTACGTATCATCACTGACCCTCTTGGCATGGCCTTTTCACCAAAGCGGGTCACCGTTTCCACAGCAGGACTTGTCCCGGGAATCTATCGAATGATTGAGGAAAACCTCCCCTGCAACCTTGCTATTTCACTTCACGCCACAACGGATGAAATACGAGATAAAATTATGCCCACCAACCGACGCTACCCCATCAAAACCCTTATGGACGCCAGTCGTGACTTCAACAAAAAAACAGGTAAGCGCCTGTTGATTGAGTATGCCCTGCTGGCTGGAGTCAACGACAGTAATGAAGATGCACAACGCTTGGTTATGCTACTGCAGGGATTACCGTGCACGATAAATCTATTGCCTCTCAATGAGTCAAAAGACATTCCCTACCGTCAGCCGGATCAAGAAAGGATAGCCACCTTCCGCTCTATTTTATCAGATGCCGGCTATGTTGTGGTTGTTCGTGAAAGCAGGGGTGAAGACATCCTGGCAGCATGCGGCCAGCTTAGCCGGCATTTTTCATGAGAACAGAGAGGCACAATTATTTTTCTTATGGATAACAATGGCTTGGTGACAAATGGTCACTTTTCTCAAATGACGTTTTGTCTTTTGCGGCATCTGGAATTCCTGTTCTGCGCCATATATCCGCAATCTCATGAAAAATGCGGGTTAGAGATCACAACACAAAGATGAAAGCCCCGGATTAATTCCCTTCTCATGACCCTTTCACAGGTGGAGCTAGAGAAACTCCGGGTTTTTCAACTGTGCCCGTAAGAATAAAATCCATTTTTACCAGACCACCCAGACCCGTAGCCTCTATTTCACCGGATAGTACCCTGTTGGCAGCAACCAGAATGTTCCCGCGCGCAGAGACGGATTTCGAGATAAACTCTATTTTTCTGGCTTGCGCCTGTTGGTCCTTAGCCAGAAGTTGAAAGCTGAGCCTTTCAAACGGGATTGTGCCCGTCTGATTTCCGCCAACCAGAAAAGCTGCAGTCGACTCCATGCGTTCTCCATAAATGCTCCCTTTGATGATATGCGCTTGCATGTCGACAACAAGATTCTTTTTCAGGGTCGATCTACTATTCCCCACCGACAGGAAATGAAGGTCAGAGTACAGCCTTCCGGTCAATAATTTCCGACCAGAGAACTTCTGTAATAGTGGCAAAAGTTGTATGTCGCCTGCATGAACATAGCCATCAATCGTCTGTTTATCTGCATCCCGACGAGAAAACCTTGCTTCGCCAAATGTCTCTCCTTTGTAGAGTTCCATCTTCCAGTCCGAAAAAATTGTATCTTTCCCTTTAATCTTCACATTGCCCGCCATCTGATCGATATGCACAGGCTCTTCTTCCCCGTTCCTCTGCAACTCAGGAAGATGCAAATCAATATCACGAAAAGCAAAATTCTCCGGCTCTAATCTACCTGATAAAAAAGGAGAAACTGCCATTGAAATGTGGCCGGATCCGGCCGTTATGCGAACCTTTTCCGTCTCACCATCCAGCACAACAAGGCCGGAAATCGAAACTCCGAACTTAGGAAAAACACTCAGGTTCAATCTGGAAATAGCCACCGGCGCAGCCACAGCTTCTGTAGCGTTGCGCTCCACGGTCAATCGTAAGTCGTTCAATGGTATATATGGCAGAACCGCGACGATCAACAACATCATGGCAGCTAACACGATTATAATCTTATATCGCCACCTCATTGCTCACCGCCTATACCCACCCGGGACCTGCATAAAAAACACCCCGGCTATTAAAAAACCGGGGTGCTATTGTCTGGAAGGTGTTTACTTGGAAAGAATTCTGAGTTCCACCCGGCGATTCTTGGCCCGGCCTTTCTCTGTAGCATTATCTGCAATCGGATCAGATTCACCATAGCCCTTCGACACCAGCCGATCAGAAGAAATGCCCTTTGATACCAGGTAGTTCAGCACACTACTAGCTCTGCGCTGAGATAATCCCTGATTGTAGGCATCACTGCCAACCGAATCCGTATGGGCAGCAACTTCTACTTTAATGTTTGATTTCCGGTTCAGTGTTTTAACTGCTCCATCAAGAATTACTGCAGATGCAGCCGTAATCTCTGAACTGTCATTTGCAAAGTTCACGCCTGGAAGCTCGATGATTTCAGGCCTGCAATTTTTGGCAGATACTGCAAGTGCGTCCTCTGCCCGTTTCTTTGCTGTTTCAATTAACCCGGCCTGCTCATCAGGATGAACATTTCCCTCGCTAAGCTCATGTGCAGCATGATACAGAGCAGCCTGGGCATCTGAAAGCTCATCGGGAGCACATCGTTCGGCATCGGCTGCACGAGCCGCTGAAATAGCTGCCTTGGCTGCGGATAACTCACTATAATCCATAGGCAGAGTGCCTACACAACCGGAAAGAAGTAATAACAAAGCTGGAAATAGAAGTTTATTCATCATTTTGCACTCCCTGCTTTGTTGGCATGCTGTCTGGCAAGTTTCATAAATGCCCGAACAGCCGGCATATCATGTTGATCCACTTCCTCAACCGCAATGCGTGCAAGCTTTTTGGCAAGCAAGGCATCATAACTGTTATTGCCTGCAACTTGAGCCTCAATGGCAGCAGCATCGGCCCTTGTATCAGGGATAAACCCTGCGGTTGCCGGCTGGCTGATAATAGACAGGCCAAACACTGCAAAAATCATTGGAATATATCGTTTCATTCTCTCAACCCCCTCAGATTAAATCTCTCTTTAAATATCATAGAAAACGTAAATCCGGAAAGATGTATAGTGGCTATAATATTTTATAATGGCAAATAAACTACCCCGCGGCGAGCAGCGGGGTATTAGAAGAGCGCCAATTGGTAATCTGCATGTAATTTCTTGTATTCCTTCCCTTGATTCTTCACGTAATCTCCAATCATATCCTCATTTCCATGTTTCCCCACTGTGCTCGCAAAATATCCGTCCGTCCAAAACTCCCCACCCCATAGTTGTCGTTTCACTTTCGGGCAGCGCCTGAATATCTCCCTCGCTGTAATACTTTTTATCATCCTTACAAGTCTCGTTACATTGTAGGTCGGTATGGACTGAACTAGAAAATGAACATGATCCTTGTCCGTGCCAATCTCCAGAAACTTTACTTGGTAGCGCTTCTCAATATCCAAACATACTTCCTTTAGTTCACCATCTACATGAGCATCAAA
>JBHHTX010000092.1:0-7051 GCA_046753585.1 Mariprofundaceae bacterium | reverse complement strand
TGTTGCCGGTCTGATTGTTGTCGGTATCACAGGCATTTTGGACGATATGTTCGAGATTTCGCCGCGCTGGAAGTTTGCCGGCATATTTCTGGGCTCCGGCCTGTTTCTCTACCTGAGCGACACCAGCATAGCCAATGTCGGTAACCTTTTCGGTTTCGGTGATATCGAGACAGGCTGGTTCGCGTTGCCGTTTACGCTGTTTGCAATGGTCGGTTTCATCAACGCGCTGAATCTCTCTGACGGACTGGACGGGCTGGCGGCCGGCATAGCCCTGATTGCTGCCTTTTTTCTGGCTGCATTTGCGCTGGCGGCCGCAGATGCCAGTGCGCTGCTGCTTGCCGTAATTCTGTGCGGGTCGCTGGTCGGCTTTCTCTATTTCAATGCCCATCCGGCACGCGTTTTCATGGGCGATACCGGTAGCCTGACACTCGGTTATGTGCTGGCAGCCATTACCCTGATGCTACTGAAAAGCAGTGGCGGTGAGGGCATCAGTCCAATCAGCATGGGTATCCTGCTGGGATTACCTCTGGCTGATACCATTTACGTGATGGGGCGCAGGCTTGCACACGGGACCAGCCCGTTTGATCCGGACAAGACCCATTTTCACCACCGTCTACTCGAAATCGGTGCCTCACATGCCGGCACGGTTTCCGTCTTTTACCTTATGGCATTTATCTATGGCGGCGCAGCATTTTTGCTGATTGGCAGGGCTGAATGGGTGCAGTCACTGGTGTTGGCTGTGTTGCTGGCACTGACCTATCTGCTGCTGGGCCGCTTCGAAGGTGCGGAAATGAGTTTGCAGTTCTCTGGCGAGCCGGCTGAAAAAGATATGCATGAGGTGCGCCACGATTCGCACCCGGTGTTCTACCGGATGACCCACTGGCTGGGAGCATCGATCCCCTACGTGACCTGGTTACTGCCGATGCTGTTGTTGCCACCGTTATTCACTTTGCAGCCGAGCGGGTTACTTGCCCAGATCGTGTTGTTCACAGCGGTTCTCGCTTTGGTACTCTATCCATGGCGCGGTAATCACGACTCTACCTGGGCGCAGGGTTTGATATATATGCTGATCTTTTCGCTGGTGCTGGTGATCAATTTTCAGGCTTCGCCCGTCATGCGTGACTACCTGCATATCGCCACCATGATGCTGGCGTTGTGGGTGGCGCTGAAGCTCTGGTTCAAGCGTAATCTGCGAGTGTTTCTGACAACGGGGCTGGAGAGTCTGCTGTTGATGCTGTCATGGGTGATGCCCTGGGTTGGTGACCGGGTACTGGCTTTACAGGGAGAGATTCAGTTGCAACTCTACGAAGTTAGTCTGCAGGGCACGGTGTTTCTGTTGGCCACCAAGATTGTGTTGAGGCGTCAGCCAAGGCGCAACACGACGCTGCTGCAGGAGCTATTGCTTATCTCCGGCGTGGCACTGTTGGGGTTGCTGTGATCCGGAGGCTGTCAACAACCCGGTACAGATGATGTCAGCTTTTGACAGGAGTTGGCTTTGAAAGCGGGTCGCCGTCTAGGGCCTGTTCACACTAATTCTGGGCGTAGCGAAATAGCTATTTTTGATACGCTGCAAGGCATTTAGAGCGTAAGGTGCTAAATGCACATCAGCGAAAAATAACGCCGCAGAGCGCAAAAATGACATTTCCAGTCGGGCTGCGCTCCAAATAAGGCCATTCAGCGTTGCTTGTCGTTTATTTGGATTTACCAAACTTCTCTCCTCGCGCCTTAACTGGCCTTATTTGGGGCAGCAGCGCTTCGGTCAGAATTAGTGTGAACAGGCCCTGGTATTTCGGCGCTACAGGAGATAATCGGAGCGGTAGCAGCGTCGAGTGAAACCCTGTTTTTCCAGAAGTTGAGCAGTGGTGCGATAAAGGCACCGGCGATGGTGAACCAGAGTACATCCTCGACAGGCATATAGAAGACAAACAGGCCGGAGAGATTCTTCAGTGACCAGGCCGATTCGATCCAGCCGTTATTGATCGACACCGGAATGCCGAAGAAGAGGAACGACATCAGCAGTCCAAACAGGGCGCCGATGATGGCTTGACGAACCAGATCGGGTCGTTGCCAGAGAAAAACCAGGATACAAAAGCCGAACGAGAGTACGGTGGCTGTGAATGAGTGTAATTCGAGCAGTACCGTGCTGCCGAAAAAGATGGTACAGATCGTCAATGCAATATAGCGAAGTCTGGTTGGTATTGTGGGCTTTGAATTACGAGTTGCACTGGTTTGACTGAAAATCACTTCGTAGCAGGTGGAGGTGGCTCCGCCAAAGAAGAAGCCGAACATGAAATCCTCAACGCCGATCATGGTGCCGGTCAGTGTTTCAGGGCTCCACCAGTCGCGGGCATAGCAGTATTCCGAGGTGACGCCGCCGATGCCGAACAGAAACGAGAGCAGCAGCATATCCTTTCGTAAATCGGGACGGATCACGAAAAAAAAGAGCCAGAAGACTCCCACCGAAAGCGTGCCGTAGAGATAGCTGAACTCATGCATAGCGATGCCTACCCTAATGATTAATTTGGGATTACTATAACCTTTATTCTACTCGTGCCCCAATAACGCACGGGAAAGCAAGCAAAGAATGTGATATGGATCACGTTCTCAGTCTGTATTGACCCGGTCCCTCAAAGGCAATGGCAGTAAAAGTCAAAAGCGGACTTGACCCCTTAAAAACTACCCTTACCCTTGCCTCGAGGGATTAGACACACGGTCTGTAAATCTGCAATATACTGCTATGACTGAATCCAGCGATCGCGTTCGCGGTAGTATCAGGTGGGCTATTTTCGGCCTGCTGACTGTGGCGGGCCTGGCGATCGCTGTAGCGCCTATGTCTGCAAAAGCCTCTGAAAGTATTGAACCCGTACCGGCAAAGTTCCGTTTCACCTTTGAGGATGTATCTCTGCCGGCCAATGAAAAGATGGGCTTGCTTGGGACGACGTTGCTGTTTGACACCAACGACTGGCTGTCACTCGGTGTGGGTGCGTATGGTGCCCTGAGTGGGCAGCGCGGCGGCTTTATCACGCTGGGTGGGGCAGCAGAGGCAAGTCTCCCCCTGCATGAGTATGTTGAAATAGCCAGTGGTGTCTTCGTCGGCGCCGGTGGTGGCCACAGTGGCTACACACTTTCCGGTGGTGGCCTGATGCTGCGTTTCCATGCCGGTGCCAGGGTCAAGACCATGCTCGGCGATTTCGGTGCCGGCATCAGCTATCTTGATTTCCCCGATGGCGCTATTCACAGTTCGCAACCCTATTTCTCATACGAATATCCGTTTTACACCATACTGGATTCAGGCTGGCGAGAATTGCCTCCCAGGTCGGCAGGTTTTATGACTGCAAGCCGGATGGGCGAGCAGGAACTGGCGCCGGTGTACCGGCACTATATCATTCCGGCAGGTGTGCTCACCGATGCCGGTACTCCGCAACATCGGTATATCGATCTGATGGGTATCGAGTGGAATCGCTATATCGACGACAACTGGTTCATCCACGTCGAAACCGAAGGAGCGATGCGGGGCAAAAGTAATGGTTATATGCAGATCCTGTTCGGCGGCGGCTTCAGATACAAACTGTTCGACGGTACCAGACTGAAACTATCCTCTTCAGTGGGCGTGGCCGGCGGCGGTAATGTGGCTACCGGCGGCGGCTTTATCGTCGATGCCGTGGCATCCCTGCAGCAGCGTCTTGGCGAACATCTCTACGCCGAGTTTTCCGGCGGTTTCGTGCGGGTGCCTTCGACCAGCTTCAAGGCGACATCGATAGCCGGCAAACTGGGCTACCACTTCTTTACCCCCGATGCCAGCGATGACAACCCCCGTGAGGTCGCGGAGTTGAGTGGTTTCGAAGCCGAACATTTCCGCTTGCGCTTTGGCGGACAGCACTATTTCAAAGGAGCCGCGGACTGGCGCACACATCATGCCAATCTCGATGTTGATCTGCTTGGCGTACAGGCTGACTGGTTTGTGCATCCCAATATCTATCTGACCGGGCAGGGGTTGGCCGCTGCCACCGGCATGGCCGGCGCCTACATGACCGGTTTGTTCGGTGCCGGCGTGCACTTGCCACTGTTTGATTTGCCGCTATTTATCGATGCCGAGGGGCTGGCGGGTGCAGCCGGTGGCGGAGGTATGGCCGTCGGTGGCGGCCTGGTATGGCAGACCAATGCCGGATTCGGCTACCAGTTCTCCGATGCGCTCGCGGCCATTGCCCAGTTTGGCTACATTGCTGCCCCCAGGGGAACCTTCCGGGCTAAAGTAGCAACCGTCTCGCTGGCCTACAGCTTTTCGCTGTTTATGAAGTAGGCCGTTCTCGAAAAGGGGACTTGATCCCTTACTTATGGTTCAATTCCAGCTGCGAGGAGTAGCTAATGTTGTTTAATCGGATTCTCATGGTTTGTCTGGGAAATATCTGCCGGAGCCCCATGGCTGAGGGGCTACTGGCTTGTCGTCTTGCTCAATCGAATCCGGAGGCTGAAGTTGCTTCGGCTGGTATTTCAGCCCTGGTTGGCTACCCCGCTGATCCGGCTGCGAAAGAGCTTATGGATAAGCGGGGGATCGATATTTCCTCCCATTATGCCCGTCAGCTAACACCCGGAATGCTCACATATTTTGACCTTGTTCTTGTCGCAGAAGACAGGCAGCGCGATGCCGTCCGTTCGATTTCACCTGTTGCCTGTGGAAAAACACATCGTCTGGGAAAATGGATAAAAGCGGATATTCCAGATCCGTACGGCAGATCCTCATCTGCCTTTAAACGATCGTTCACACTCATTGACGAGGCTATCGAATCCTGGATCGCGAAGTTGTAAGGATAGTGGGCAGTGCCCTTAAAATATCTGCACCTGGAATACCTGTTCTGGGCCATATATCGGGCCGTTTAAGGGAGTGTGCCTTGATCCGGGCTCGGTTAAATTGCAAATGTGGCCGGTATGCCTTTGGAGGTGGCGCGTTTCTCACGATGCCATGCCTTCCACGCGATCCATATCTTTCTGACAGGTAAAAGCCTGACCGGCTGCTGCCATACGTCAAAGTCTGTAGCTTTCAGGCGTTGCAAATGAGCGTAGTAAATACTTCCCATGATCAGGGAAGGACGAAGCGGGGTCCGGTCGCATGCAGGCAACAGATTCACTGCTTTTCGATAACAGACATCTGCTTTGTCGCCATAGTGAACAAGTAGTGACTTCATGCCATTAGTCATATTTCCTCTCATGAAGTCTTCGTCCCGGACACCAAACTTAAGCCGGTCTTCTCTCGGGATATAGATACGGTTACGGTCGGCATCTTCTTTAAGGTCCCGAAGTATATTAGTTAATTGCAGTGCTTCTCCCAGGGCAATAGCGAAATCACAGGCAGTGGGAGAGGAGTGCCCGAATATTTTGATCGACAACAGACCTACCGCGCCGGCAACGCGGTAACAATACTGTGACAGGTCAGACTTTTTCAGGTACGGAGTTCCGGCAATATCTGTACCAATACCATCCATCACCTCGTGAAAATGCTTTTGTCCAAGGCCAAAATGCTGAATGGCCCGGTTTAGTTCCTTGCCTATGGGATGTGTGGGGGAACCTTCGTAAACACGATCAATCTCGTTCCGCCAATATACGAGTTTGCTTGCCGCAACCTGAGCGTCACTGATTTCATCGGCAATATCATCCACTTCACGGCAGAAGGCATACAAGGCGATCATGGCCCTTCGTTGCTCCTCCTGAAGAAACAGAAAGGCATAGAAAAAAGAGGAGCCGGATCCTCTGGCTTTTTCCTCACAATACCGGGCCGGATTCATGATGCGATCTTTTTCCTGGCAAAACAGGGGCAAATCAGGCAGTCGATGAAGGCGAGCGGAGCGATTCTCAGCCAGGAAAAGAAACTTAATACGGGGCGTTTTTCAAGGGGGCTTGTCGAGCGGGCAACAGCATTTAAAATTGCCATGCCGCCACGCCGGGTTAAAGAAATCTGCAGGCGAAGGCGAAACGGCAACAGTATTAATAAGGCTCGACCTTTCCGGAACATTTCCCGCGTAAGCTGGATGGCTGGCTCAAGTGCTTCTCGGATCAATTCGTTGGATACATTTCCTGATAACAGATCCTCATTATTCAGGCCGACCTTGCTTAGCCAGGCCTTTGGCAAATAATACCTTCCCCTGGGTAGATCAACGCTCAGATCCTGCCAGAAGTTAGCTAGTTGCAGGGCTGTGCAAAGCGCGTCCGACGCCGCTAATGCCTGCGCCTGGTTGATGCTGTGCAGTGCGAGCATGAGCCTGCCCACCGGGTTGGCTGAATGCCTGCAATAAAATAACAATTCCTGTTCACTGTCATAAGCATGCAGGGAGATATCCATTCGAAATGCTGTCAGTAAGTCGTGCAGGGCCTGAGTTGGCAATTGATGTTTACGGATTGCATCGCCCAGGGCTAGAAAGACGGAATGTTCCAGCTCCTGATCAGGGCAGCGCTCAAGTAGAGTTTCCAGGGCGTTGAGTTGTTTTAAACGGTTCTCAGGATCACTTTCGCCCTCATCTGCTATATCATCTGCCATCCGCGCAAAGGCGTAAATGGCAGCCACAGCCGGCCTCAGTTCAGGGTGGATAAGACGTGATGCGGTCGGGAAATTTTCATAATGCTTTCGTGCCAGGTCAGAGCAATACTGATAGGATTGCTCCAGTGTTATTTTCTGCATTGCAACATTTTAAATGCATCATGCTTCCGAGGGAAGCATGACTATTCGGGTGGCAATCGTTGGTGGTGGCGTCATTGGTTGTCTGACTGCCTGGATGTTGAAGCAGCAGGGTGCCGAGCCGGTGATATTTGAACGAGGCAGCATTGGCATGGAGGCATCCTGGGCCGGTGCCGGCATTCTTTTCCCCATTCACCCCTGGCTTTATCCCGATTCTTTTTCCAGCCTGATCCAGGCAAGCCTTGCCATGTATCCTGCTATGCAAAAGGAGATTGCTGAAATATCCGGCATATCCACTGAATGGATCAGAACGGGGCTGTTGATCCCTTTTTTTCAGGAGGATAGCACAGATCATCGTGAAGCTGCCCTGGCCTGGTCACGGCG
>JBHHTX010000091.1:0-7078 GCA_046753585.1 Mariprofundaceae bacterium | reverse complement strand
ATAACGGCCCAAAACATCCTGATTTATCGTTGCATAGTTACCACTATGCGCCTCATAATCATGCTGTTATTGACTCATTCTCCCGCTGCGCGGGAGAATGCCCGCTACGATCACCCTAAGTCCGACAGACTCCTAGGATGATGGTTTGATAACGGGCCATCATTTTCAGATACAGGAGAGAATCGACTCTATTTGAAAACGCTTTTCAGGAGTTCAGTCGTTCGGGCAGCAGGATTGTTTCTTATTTCGGCTTCCTCTTTGGCTAACATGAAAAACAAGCCATCCAGCGCCTTGCCGGTAACATAAGTATCCAGATCCAGGTTTAGTTTCTGGCCGACAAATGGCACATCCGCATAGTTTCTTGCAATATCCTGATAGGATTGAAGCGCCTTTGCCCGTTCAAGTTCCTTGCTGACAACCGGTTTAAATGCATCCCTTAACTTGGTGGATGTATTGTCTTCAAAGTATCGCGTCGCCGCATCATCAGGGCCTTTCCATATCTTTTGCACATCTGACAAGCCCATCCCCGTAATCGCGTCAAGAAAAATCGGTTTGGCAAGCGGCGCTGCCGCTTCAGCTGCACGATTCATACGCATATGCAAGTCCTCAGTCATGGCTCCCATACCAACTCCATTCAGGACTTTTTCCGCCGTGGCCAGGCTATCCGGCATTGGAATGCGGATTTGATCGTTCTTCCAGTATCCATTCGCCTGACCTGTTTTGGAAACGGCACGCTCTGTTCCCTTTGATAAAGCTTCTTTTATGCCATCTGCAATTTTCGCATTGGTCAGGCCAGTATTTGCCAACCCTCCATCGGCACTCTTGCCGGATACGGCATCCATAACACTGTCGAGAAACCCTGCCTGGGTTGCCGCCGGCATAAGGAGAAGCAAAAAAATAAAGGTATGTATAGAAAGTCTTCTCACGTTCAATTCCCTGGCAGAATCAATCAATAGCTTTTCCTGAATTCGGTTTTATGGCAGGACGGACATGGTGGAATACGGCCCGTTTGCTTGAAGTGTATTTCCTTACCACAGGCTGAACAGGTCAAAGTACCGGCACTGGTAATTTCACCTGAGTGAAAACTTAGCACTTTGCCAGCTGCTCCGGCCAGGTTTGATAAGGTATTGCCAGCTTTTTCCAGCAAGGCAGTCAGGGAGGAAAGTGCACCAGCACCCAGGCGGGCGGGATTCAGGCGCTCACCGGCTCCCTCACCGATACTGCGTGCATATTCAGATGCCTGCTGTACAAGATCGCGTTCCAGAAAGGACTTCAGCTTCTGACCCTGCTCCTCACTAAAGGCACCGGCCTGGGTCAATTGTTGACGCGCTTTTTCCAGAGCAGTTTGGGCAAACTCGACACTTTTTTCTGCGCCTGATTCAAACAGTTCCCGGAAACGGGCTGCAAGCCTGTCGTATTGATCCTCAGGACTATCCTCCGCTTTGCAACCAGACATATGCTTAATTAGAGCATCTCCAAAGCCTGAGCAGGATACCCTGGTAGCCCCTTCCATAAGACGTTCAAAATCATAGGTCACTGTTTTAGCTAAAATAGCCCCGGTCAGCCCTTTCATAATAAGATCAGCCGCTTCAGTCCAGCCAAGGTAGCGCAGCATCATTTCGCCGGAGAGAACAACAGAGGATGGATTGACCATATCCTTGCCTGCGTATTTCGGTGCTGTGCCATGCGTAGCTTCAAAAATCGCGTGGCCGCTGACATAGTTGATATTAGCACCCGGCGCAATGCCGATGCCACCAACCTGGGCGGCCAGAGCATCTGAAATATAATCGCCATTCAGATTCAGGGTTGCGATAACATCAAACTCAGTGGCACGAGTCAGCACCTGCTGCAACGTAATATCAGCGATAGCATCTTTGATAACAATGCCATTGGGAAGCTGACACCACGGACCACCATCTATCTCTACTGCATCAAACTCATTTTTTGCCAGTTCGTATCCCCAGTTTCGGAAGGAACCTTCCGTAAACTTCATGATATTGCCTTTGTGAACCAGGGTAACAGACTTCCTCTCATTATCGATTGCATATTGGATGGCAGCACGAACCAGCCGCTCGGTACCCTGTCGCGAAACAGGCTTGACTCCAAGGCCGGAGGTTTCAGGAAAACGAATCTTGTTCACCCCCATTTCATTCTGCAGGAAAGCCAGAACTTTTTTTACCTCCGGACTTCCATCTCCCCACTCGATGCCGGCATAAATGTCTTCCGTATTTTCACGGAATATAACCATATCCACATTCTCGGGCTGTTTTACAGGCGAGGGTACACCCTCAAAATACTTTACCGGGCGTAGACACACATAAAGATCAAGCTGCTGTCGCAAAGCCACATTCAATGAAGTGATTCCACCACCTATCGGCGTTGTCAGTGGCCCCTTGATACCAATAAGATAGTCCCGGAAGGCCTGCAGGGTCTCTTCGGGCAACCATGCATCATCTGTTTGTCCATACATATTCCAGGCCTTTTCACCGGCAAATATCTCCATCCAGTTGATCTTGCGTTTGCCTTCGTATGCTATGGAAACAGCAGCATCAATGACTCTTTGGGCTGCAGCCCATATATCGGGACCTGTACCGTCGCCTTCAATAAAGGAAATGATCGGCTGATCCGGAACCAGAAGTTTGCCATCATCTCCCATGCAAATCTTTTCGCCGTTCTCAGGAATATGAATATGGTTAAAGCTCATGTAGTAGTCTCCGTATTAGCATTCATCATTCATGTTGGGGGGTGACCCTTGTAAGGGTCATTTATTCAGCCTGCTGTTTGATCCGGGCAGCTCGTTGCGCTTCACGCTTTGCCTCAAGCGCCTTTCTGCGTGCCCGCTCATAATGATTCTCGTCCATGGCCGAGACTGCATCCTTCAGTGAAGATTCAGCCTTATCCATTATTTCGGAAGACCCCCCTTTATCGGGAAGTTCGCGCGCAGCAGCAACGGCAGCCCTGGCCTCCGCCATCTCCTGCACTGGTGGTTTCATGGCACAGCCAACCATCAAAAGTGTAAGAACGAATGCAAACAGGAACCTCATAGCCAAAGGCTCCGCCCTGAGTTGACGCTTGTCAAACCGTTGTTCGTCTGATCCTCAGGCCCAATTCACGCAGTTGTCCCGGATCCACAACGGAAGGAGTTTCGGACATGGGATCAGAAGCTTTCTGGGTCTTGGGGAAGGCAATAACATCACGAATGGAATCTGCCCCGGTTATCAAAGCCAGGATACGGTCAAGGCCAAAGGCCAAACCTCCGTGCGGCGGTGCTCCATACTTCAGGGCGGTCAGCAGAAAACCAAATTTCGACTCGGCCTCCTCCTTTGAAATATCCAAGGCCTTAAAGACCCGCTCCTGAACCTCGGGGTCGTGAATACGTATGGAGCCTCCACCAATTTCGGTGCCATTCCAGACGAGATCATAGGCCTGCGAACAGGCTTGCAGGGGGTTTTCCTCCAGCAGGTTCATATCGGATTCCACTGGCGCAGTAAAAGGATGGTGTAAGGCATCCAGACGTTTCTCTTCCGCATTCCAGCCGAACATGGGAAAGTCGATAACCCAGACAAAGCCATTCTCATGACCTGACACCAGACCAAGGTCTTGCCCCAGTTTTACGCGCAAATGACCCAGAGAATCATTGACTACCTTACAATCACCGGCTCCAAAAAAGAGTAAATCTCCACTCTCCGCATCGCAGGCACTCAAGATATCTTGCAGGGTATCCTCAGGCAAAAATTTCACAATCGGCGATTGCAAACCTTCCGGTAACTTCGAAACATCATTCACCTTGATCCAGGCCAGCCCTTTGGCTCCGTAGATGCCAACAAACTCTGTATATTCATCAATCTGTTTGCGACTCAGGCTGGCACCGCCGGGAACTCGCAAGACCTTGACCAGCCCTCCCTTATCGGCCGGCTGGCGAAAGACCTTGAACTCCACCTTCTTCATTAAAGCGGTTATATCCACGTGCTCAAGACCAAAGCGGATGTCGGGCCTATCCAGCCCATAGCGTCGAATCGCCTCATCATAAGTGATTCGTGGAAATGGCAAAGACAACTTCAGCTCCGGACACGGCCTGAACATGGCCTCAATCAACCCCTCTGCGCATGCCATCACCTCATCGGCATGAACAAAGGACATCTCAAGATCAACCTGGGTAAATTCTGGCTGTCGATCGGCACGTAAATCCTCATCACGAAAACAACGGGCGATCTGATAGTAACGATCCATTCCAGCCACCATTAGCAATTGTTTGAAAATCTGGGGGCTTTGCGGAAGCGCATAGAATGAACCGGGATATGTACGAGAAGGAACCAGATAATCTCGGGCACCCTCGGGTGTAGACTTATTCAGAATGGGGGTTTCAACCTCCAGAAACCCCTGCTCATCAAGGTAGTTCCTTGCCGCATGCGTTACTTTATGCCTCAATGCCATATTTGCCAGCATTTGCGGACGACGCAGATCAAGATAGCGGTACTCAAGTCGATGCTGTTCGCCGGCATCACAATCGTCTTCAATGAGAAACGGCGGCGTCTCGGACTTACCCAGACAGAGAATCCGGGTCAAGCTTATTTCAATAGCGCCGGTTCCCAACTTTGGATTTACAGTCTCCGAACTGCGTGGAATAACTTCTCCGTATGCCTCTATAACATCCTGATTACGAAGACTGTGCGCCAGGGCATGCACATCTTCCAGATCCGGATGGGCCACCAACTGAACCAGACCGGAACGGTCGCGGACATCCAGAAAAACAACCCCGCCGTGATCACGTTTAGTTTGTACCCAGCCACAAATCCGGACAGATTTACCGATATGTTCGGTTGTAAAAATACCACAATATGTGCGCTGCATCGATACCTATACCCCCGTTAGAAAAGGCGGCGCAGCTTACCGATCATGTCGAAATCAATCAAAGGATTCCTCGTTTCTGCTGTGAAATCACGAATGCCTTAAGCTCCGGTGATGTAACTTTTTAGCTGGCCAATTAAATTCTCTTTTTCCTCAATCATCAGGGCAACCATATCACGCAAGGAAACAATCCCGATGAATTCACTACCATCGATGACCAACAAATGGCGACAACGGTGCTCCTTCATGAGATCCAGGCAATGGCTTGAAGTTTCATCCGGATTTACCTTGACCACATCGGCTGATATCGCGTCTTTCAGCTTTACCCTGGAAGAATCACGTTTTTCCCCAACGACCCGCATCAGATCACGTTCGGTAAATAACCCCCTTATTCCTGTCGAGCCGGTCACAACGACCGAACCCACAAATTTCTCGTTCATCAGAACCGCCGCTTCCTGGACAGTTCGATGCTCATCAATCGTCAATACACTACGCTCAATCTTTGAAGTGATTTTCATCTCTTTCCCTCCCTTTTCTCAATATCAAAAAACCGGCCTGAATACTATATTTTAACAAGATAACCAACGGAAGTCGCTTTTTCTTCAAGCCCCGGCCATATCAACCGCCCTTTCCAACTGCTCCCGAGTATTGTAAAAATGGGGAGAAAATCGAATGCCGCCTCCCCGGGCGGCGCAGATAACACCACAATCCATGAGCTTACGGTAAAGTGCTTGCTGATCAACCTTCTGATGACGGAAAGTAACAATACCCGCAAAGCGACCACCTGCAGATGGCGTAATAAGCTTAAGATTTGGTTCCTGCCCGATCAAACGCATCAACCATACCGCATTGTCCAGCACTGCTGTTTCTACCTGCGCCATGCCGACATCTTCCAGCAAGGACAAGCTGGCATTCAAGGCGTGAATACCAAGCATATTGGGGCTACCGGGCTCGAAGCGCCTGCCGCTTGTCGCCTCCTCCCATTTCAGACGATCAAAATCACCGGCGTGTTTCACCATATGCCAGCCATATTGATGAAGTCTAAGCAGCCGTCGAACCCTTGGTCTGGAATAGAATACTGCCAGACCCTCCGGGCCCAGCATCCATTTGTGGCCATCAGCCACCACAAAATCAGCGCGCACATCTTGCACATCCAACTGCAAGGCGCCCAGACTCTGGATAGCATCGATACAGAAGAGGATTCCCTCTCTTTCACAAAAAACGCCCAGCTTGTTCAGGTCAAGACGAAGGCCGGTTCCGAACTGTACCGAACTGATTGAAACCAGTCGGGTTTGTTCGTCACAAAGACTGGTAATCGCTTTTTCCGGAGAATCGTCCGCATCAAGCACAGCTTTTCGCACCTGAACACCTAACCGCTCAAGTGATTCCCAGACGATCCGGTTGGAAGGAAACTCCTGATCGGTCAGGACAATATTATCTCCTGCCTTCCAGTCCAGGCCGTAGGCCACCAGTGACAGGCCTTCAGAAGTATTCTTGACCAGAGCAATATCATCCGGGCTTTCGGCATGCAGCAGGCGCTGAAAACGTCCCCTCAGTTCCATTTCTACCTTGAGCCACTGCGGATAATCTGCAGCACCCTGCAACATGTTTTCATCAGCAAAGGCCTTAACTGTCTCAAATGTTCGCTTCGGCCAGGGAGAAACCGCAGCATGATTCAGGTAAGTGATATTTTCGCGCTGCGGAAATTCAGAAGATATTTTCATCTCGGGCCCCTTTGAACCTGGAAAGCTGAGTTGATCCTGTATCATATGAGGCATCATACAATATTTAGAAATTGTCTAAGACGGATACTTTACCGTGCCAGACTTAGCCAGCATGTCAAAGCCAATGTAGAAAGACTGGAAACGTTCTTGGATAATTTCATAAAACCGTTGGATTATCGGCCTTGGGAATATGCTCACCGGTCGAAAAAATGCCATTGAGCATCACAAACGACTCAAACAACCGGTGTGCAGAGGTCTCTAGGATCATTTTGTGCCTAAGAGAAGGTGGAGAGCTCTTTCTCCGGTGCGTCGAATTCTGGCTGGATCATTATAAACAGTACCGATGACGCTTAAACCTTGAAGTAGGACCAGTATCTCATCAGCTGCATCAGAGGCATCAAGTTTATCAGACAGTTCTCCCTGCTCCTTTGCTTGTTCAATTAAGTCACTAAATGTTAATCAGCGTGGAAAAATGACCCCCTTGAGGGGTAAAACAGCGTGCAATT
>JBHHTX010000090.1:0-7129 GCA_046753585.1 Mariprofundaceae bacterium | reverse complement strand
TATGCATACGGAAACCTAGCCTGAATTTTCTCCGAGATCACTGTCTCTTCGCACCCATCAGCCCAAAGTATTCATGAATCGCCGAGATGAGGCCTCTGCTCATCAGAGATTAGAGGTCTCTTATAGCATAATAATAATGGTTATGTTGTGGCGCTACCACACTCCCAGAACCTACACTCATTTCACTCATGAGATAAATCACTACCGCACTTTTCACATTTTACTGGCGCAGGCTTCACAAAAGTAGAAACCTCTAAGGTTTGTTAAAACAATCTCTGCAATGGCCGGCACAATTTAATTCACGTCTCAGCCGGTATTGGCAGGGAGATTCTTCATTGACATATTTCGAGAACATCATAAGAGTCATTTTCTAATTTGCTTACCTGGTCATGAGTGTTTTGAAGGAGGTGTTCGGATGAAAAGAGTTTTGATGGCGATTTCGGTGATTGCATTATGTATGGGCTCTATTGGCACAGCCCAGGCAGTAGATTTGGGGCGCTTCTGCTGGCAGGCTCCGAACCTGTTTGTACTTGATGTTGCGGCCACCCAGCAAACTGCTCCCGGAGCGGTCCAGCAGCTTGGCTTTAGTGGCACACTGTCCAATCAGGCAGGTACTGTTATAGGTTATGTTACCGGTAGCGGGTCGCAGAATGCAGCAGCAGGAACAATGAATGCAGGCCTGACGATTGTTACCGATCCAGCCAGTGCATTTGCAGCAGGGACCTCAACCAGTGCAGCCGTTTGTTCCTTTACCCTTCCCGGCCTGGCTGGTAACTGTGCAGTAACGCCAACGAATGGAGCTATTCCGATTCCTGCTGGTCCAATAGCTCTTACGGCATCAGCCTGTCCATAAGCCCTTTGGCTTGATTGGGAAGAAGAGCTGATTTAGGCACCTGTTTCCCGATCTCGTTGCCATTAGCTGATCCCCTGTTGCTCTCAAACAGCGACAGGGGGTCAATTTTTGCATTCATGTAACGCCCCAATGCAGGTGCGGGCTGGTAACCCAGCGGGCCTGACCAACGGTTCCGGTTAACTCTCCGGTTTTTAACCTGTCAACGCAAAGTAGAAATGTCCGCTTTTGAGGTCGCTTTTACTGGATAGAATCTCACCCTGGAAATTCTGAGCATATACCCAACACTCGTTTCATACATGAGATAAATCACTACCGCACCTTTCACATTTTACCGGTGCAGTAAGAATGTTCTTATGGGCCAGCATTCTGCCGCAGGCTTCACAAAAGTAGAAACCTCTAAGGTTTGTGAAAACAATCGCTGCAATGGCCGGCGCCAGGATGTAGTAGCCATTGAGCGGAAACTTCAGTAACCAGGCTGTGCCCAGAAGCAAACATCCAAGGCCAACAATAAGAATCGGCCAAATCCGTTTTTTGATTCTGATGTCTATCTTGAGTGAAAAAACAGCAAGCCTTGCTCCAACGAACAGAACCCAGAAAAAGATCAACAGAAAAATGATGTCGCCTGTACTCAATCTATTTTCTCCTCATTGAACAAGTTTTAACCAAAGAGGCAGTGTGAGCAAGGACAGAACAGTGGTGACAGAGACTGCTTCGGCATAAAGGCTGGAATCAAGTTTGAAACGGTCACACACGACCAAACCAAGAACCATACAGGGCATAGCTCCCTCGATAACAGCAGGGGCCAGAATTTTATCAGGCATATTCACACCAATACAAGCGGCCCAGACAACCAGGGGCATAAAAACAAGCTGAATAAGAATAACAGGGAGCAATAGAGGCAGGCGAGATAGCCAGCTGGACTGCCAGCGCAGCGCCATGCCGATGGATATCAACATTAGGGGCACTACTCCGGCACCCAGCAAGCCCAGAGTTTCATCCAGCCAGGCCGGCATGGTGGTATTTGCCAGACTCAACAAGAGGCCGGCAATAGCTGCCCACAAAGCAGGCACACGAACAAGCTCGACACCAGCATGTGCACGTTTGCCGGAACTGCCATATCGTTGAGCCAGCAAAATGCCGACGGTAAACAGCAGGGGTGTGCTGGAAAACAGATCGAAGGGGATGGCGACGGACTGAGCCCAGGGGCCAAAGGTCTGGGTTAATACTGGCAGGCCGAGGTAGGTGAAGTTACCGAAGCTGGAGGCAAGAAGCATGGCACCAATAGCCTTTTTACCGCTGCTATCCGATCCTCGACCGTAAATCAGGTAGGCTACAAGAAGGGAGAGCAACACACCCGTTGCAGAAACAACAGGCACACGCAGCATGTTCAGATCAACCGGAGTTTGCCACATGACATGCAACACCAGGGCGGGGAGAAAAACTTCGTAGACAGCCTTGGCCAGATGGGCACGAATTTTTTCAGCCGAAGTATTGCCAACGATTAAGCGCCAAATGATGCCAGCAGCAATAATGGCAGCCATGCCGAGCAATATATTCAACATGTCTGAAGCATACCCGTGCAGAGCCCGAAGGCCATTACCAAACTTGAAATGAGCGCATGAATGGTTGTAGCGATCAGGCATTCCACGGCATAGGCTTGCAGCACATTTTCTGGAGGTGCGCCATCCGTCGGATTACATCATCAAGCCAGCTTTGGGTTCAGGGCATGACCTGGCTGAAAAGCCATGATGTTTTGTATTTAAGTGTGCTGGCTATGTTTGTCGGCGTGCTGGCAGGCTATGCGGCTTTGCTGCTTCGCTCCGGGATCGAGTGGATCTCTTTGCTGTGGACCGGTGAACGCTCATGGGATGCAGCAATAGAGGTGCTTCCCTGGTATATCTACCTTATCGCCCCCGTCACTGCCGGATTGATAGTCGGATTCATTATATTGCGATTCTTACCCAGGGGTGAATTGCGCGGTGTTGCCGGTGTACTGGAGGATTTGTCAGAGCGTGGTGCCAGGGTGAACCCCAGACAGATGATCACAGAAACCCTCGGAACTGCAGTCAGCACTGGCAGTGGTATTAGCCTGGGCAGAGAGGGTCCGACAGTGGCCCTGGGTGCAGTGATCTCCTCGGAGATCGGTTACCGGATTGGCCTGTCCGAGAAACAATTGCGGACCCTGATTGGTTGTGGAGTTGCTGCCGGAATTGCGGCGTCATTTAATACGCCTATTGCCGGGGTAGTATTTGCTCTGGAAATCATCCTTGCAGATTACACCATTGCAACCTTCAGCCCGATAGTGATTGCTTCCGTGATAGCAACAGTGATCACCCGCGCGGAACTTGGAAATTATCCTGCCTTTATCATTCCTGAGTACCATCTGGTTAGTGCCTGGGAGATTCCTGCTTACGTTGGACTTGGCATTTTCTGTGGCCTGCTTGCGACCATATTGGTTAAATCGCTGGCACCGATGCGGCACTTTTTTGCCAAATTGGTTCCTGACTTCAGATTCAGACCAGCCGCTGCCGGCCTTGCCCTGGGACTGATAGGCGTGGGCTTTCCCGAGGTGATGTCCATTGGTTATGGCACCGTGGAATCTATTATGCTGGAGCGGGTCGACCCTCAAATACTGGGTATAATCCTTCCTATATCGGTATTTTTTAGTCTTTTGCTGGCGGGAAAGCTATTAGTCACAATCGTTTGTTTTTCCGGCGGCTTTCCGGGCGGTATGCTGGGACCGAGTCTTTTTCTGGGGGCTGTTGCCGGAGCCCTGTTTGGCGGCATGGCCCATAGCATCGCCCCGGCCTATTCAGAAAGCTATGGTGCCTATGCCCTGGTTGCCTGCGGGGCATTGACTGCGGCCAGCATGCAAGCGCCAATGACCATTATTCTTATGGTCTTTGAACTGTCCGGAAATTATCAGATTATGTTGCCGCTCATGGCCGCCTGTATCGTGGCGACAATCGTCAAACGTGCCTTTGGCAAGAGCTCGGTATTTACTGAGTCGCTTGAGGAAAAGGGAGTAAAAACAAGCTGGATGCTGGAGCGTTCCTGGATGCGAGCCACCAAAGTGGATCAAATTCCCTGGAAAAGTATTCCAAGCGTACATGAATCAACCTCTTTAGAGGATTTGAAGGCCATTTATGTTTCATCGGGAAAGGGTATTGTGCTGATTGTGGATCATGAAGAATTGATGGTGGGGATTGTCACATTTTCGGATCTGCAACCATGGCTGCTTGATCCAAGTCTGGATCAGGTTGCCGTAGCCTCTGAGGTGGCCAACCGGGAGGTCAGCCATGTTTCCGAAAACAGCAGCATGCTTGATGCTATCCAGGTCTTTAACAGCGAGGAGTTTGAACAAATGCTGGTCGTCTCTAAGGATAATCCACGCAAGGTTCTTGGCATTCTTTCGCGCAATGCCGTATTCGCCACCTACCATAGCCTTATCGTTGAGCATGGCGAGAAGGCGCAATGAAACTCAACTCCGCCCAAATCAGGGCAGTGCAGGCTGATAATGGCCCACAATTGATCCTGGCCGGCGCCGGCTCTGGCAAGACACGCACAATCGTACACAGGATAGGTTATCTTATCAGTGAACGGAGCGTAATGCCGCATCGCATCCTGGCTGTGACTTTTACCAACAAGGCGGCATCTGAGCTAAAAGCGCGTCTGGAAGATCTGATCGGAGACAATGGCGGGGGTGTCTTTTCAGGAACCTTTCACGCCATTTCTCTTCGTTTTTTGCGAAAATATGCCGAAATACTGGGTTACGAACGCGATTTTCAGGTTGTGGATAGTGATGATCAGAAGGTGCTTGTCAGGCGCATCCTTAAGGCCCGGAATATTGACTCTGATCGTCTCCAGCCCGGTTTTCTGCTTACCTGGATCGATGCTTGCAAGAATGCCGGACTTGATCCGGATCAGGCCGGAGATGAAATTCTGAACACGATCAACCTCCGTGAGCTTTATGCCGTTTATCAGGCCTCACTCAAGCAGTTAGGCCGGATGGATTTCGGTGACCTTTTACTCAATATTGTCAAGCTGATGAGAGATCATTCTGACATTGCCAAGGCAATAAGTTACCGCTTTGAGCATGTGCTTGTGGATGAATATCAGGATACAAATCCGTTGCAACAGCAGTGGTTGCAGCTTCTTTGCTCAGATCATCGGAATATCACTGTTGTTGGCGATGATGACCAGGGCATCTACGGCTGGAGAGGCGCTGATGTACGTCATATTCTCGATTTTGAGAATGCATGGCCGGGATCTGAAGTTCACCGGCTGGAAGAGAATTACCGCTCCAGTGGAGCAATCCTTAAACTTGCCAATGCTGTTATCAGGAAAAATTCGGATCGGCATGAAAAAATCCTCAGGACAACACGTGAACACGGTGCCACACCGCAATGGCTGATTTGCAACGATGAATACGATGAGGCTCGCCGCATCAGAACATTTCTGCAATCAAGACACAGGATGGGGATCCCCTGGCGGGAGATGGCGGTTCTTTACCGCTCCAACCGCCAATCACTACCCATTGAACAGCTGATTCGGGAGCAGGATATTCCCTACCGGGTTATTGGTGGGGTTGGTTTTTTTGAGCGTATGGAGATCAAGGATGCCCTGGCTTACTGGGCGTTGCTTCATAAGTGTGCTGACTCCCTGCATTTGCTACGGATTTGCAACAAACCCAAACGCGGCATAGGGGCCAAAGGTCAGGAGATCATTTCTCGTATATTGTCCGAATCAGGTTTGAGGGCGGCTGACTGGCTGGACGGGCTTATCGGCGTTTCCGGGCCGGCGGCAAAACTGGAACCGCTGGCCAGGTTGGTCGGGGAGCATCGAGCCGATGCATTAAGCAAACCGGATCTGGGTCTGGGGGATTTGCTTGAAGCATGCGGGTATTTGGCATCCCTGCAAGCTCAGGGTCAACTGGAAGCGGAATCCAGAATCGAAAACATCAGGACACTCCAGGGTTTTATTGAAATATCGATAGGAGAAGGCCTGTCTCCGGTTGATTTCATGGACCGTGCCGCGCTTTTACAAAGTGGAGAGGAGAAGGCTGGCGAGGAGTCTGTATCTCTGATGAGTCTGCATCGGGCCAAGGGACTGGAGTTTGATACTGTAGTCATTGCCGGGGTGGAAGAGGGTTTGATCCCCCACCAGCGTTCACTGGATGAAGGAAAACAGGGTATAGCTGAAGAAAGGCGGCTATTGTATGTTGGAATAACCCGGGCCAGAGATCATTTGTTGCTGACATCAGCCAGGATACGACGTGCTTTTGGTGACATGTTTTTCCCCTTACCCAGCCGTTTTATTAACGACCTGTCCGCCAACGTGCTGGAAAGAGAAGATCCCGTGTCTGCTCCTGTACTAACACCGGGAGTAGTTACCGGAATCCCGCCTGGTGCGGATGTCGTTCATCCCACCTTTGGAGAGGGCGTTGTGCTGAGTGTAGAGGGTTCAGGAGACGCCACCCGCATTGCTGTGCAATTCAGACGTGCCGGTGTAAAGCGGTTGATGCTTAAGTATGCGGCATTGGAAGTTGTGTAATTATCCAGTTCACCACTGATTTTCCCCATAGCCTGCACTTCTCCGATAATGTAATCAAAAAAAGGTAAATTGCTCCAAGAGTTAGCAGCTCAATAAACACTATGAGCTATGGTGATTCTGAAAATAGCCAATGAGCAATCACGAGCAACTATGCTACCGGCAGGTTTTGACTGGAGCGGACTGGTATCGCGTAACGGTGACGAACTCCTTGATTATGGCCGTCATACGTTGAAAACCCTCGGTAAAGAGAATGGCTGCTGTTTGGAGCAAAGAAAGATGGCGCACCCTAGAGGATTCGAACCTCTGGCCCCTGCCTTCGGAGGGCAGTGCTCTATCCAGCTGAGCTAAGGGTGCATATTTGAAAACATTGCAATTCATAGCCATACAAGCCTGATACACAATAATGCAGTGTTTGATCGCTACAAATATATTGACGAATGCTAATGAGCCGCCATGAAAATGAAACAACCCATCTTTCTTCGAGGAATGAGCGCTAGCTTAACTGGGCACCAATACCATGAGTGTCAGCCTCCGAAGCCGAAGGTCAGAGGTTCGAATCCTCTAGGGCGCACCACTTGCAGCCCAGGCCTCACACAAGGCTTTATAAGCGTGAAATATCTGCCAGATTGAGGAACAGTGTCCTCAGGCGGGAGAGCAGTGCCAGCCGATTGGCGCGTATTTTCTCGTCTTCAGCCATCACCATCACATCATCAAAAAACTGAT
>JBHHTX010000089.1:0-7146 GCA_046753585.1 Mariprofundaceae bacterium | reverse complement strand
GGCCACACTTGGCTCAAAAGGCTTGCACATGATACGAGAGATTAGCGGACGCCAACTGCAACTGAATGAGTTCATCCATCCATTCGGATGCGATCTGAACGCTGAGAACGCACTGGGTGAAGCTGGCGGTGGTTGTGCCTTGGGATGCGCTTGCCGAGGCATACCATACCCGGATGAGTACGGGGCAGGGTCGGCCCGCCAAACCGGCGCGACTGGTGATCGGTGGTGCGCTAATCATCAAGCACAAGCTGAACCTCAGTGACGAGGAGACTGTGCAGCAGATACGCGAGAACCACTATTTGCAGTACTTCTGCGGTTTTGGCGAGTATGTGGATGAGCCGCCGTTTGTGCCGAGCCTGTTTGTCGAGATACGCAAGCGCATGGGAGAAGATGTGTTTGCAGCCTTTGAGCAGGCAATTGTGGATCAGGCGATCTGTATGCAGAAAAAGAAACCGGCATCCGGGAAGGCCAGCAATAACGATTCAGATCGTCAGTCGTCAACTGCAAGCGGTTATGATTGTTGCCCAAAGGCGAGGGATTTACGGACCCCCTATCGGGAACTCTAAGACCGGACAGGTCTATTTGTTGATAACAGGCTTTGTACGCAAAGGCTTGCTTCCTGTCTCAACGAATTACTTCATCGGCCAAGAACAGTCAACTGAACAATCGTTTACGAACCTTCAGATGCTGCGGGGACCCGAAGGCTGAAGAGGGGGGGTATAGGCTCCGCATCGTTTGCGGGAAAGCTTGCCTAATTCAAGAACTCCCTGAGCCTTTTCATAGCACGGGTCTCAAGCTGACGTACACGTTCGATGGAGAGGCCCAGATCAGCAGCCAATTCTTTCAGACTGGACGGAGTTTCACTCAAATGCCGATGTCGAATAATCATCTGCTCGCGTTCCGGCAATCTTGACAAGGCTTCACCAAGGCTTTGACTCTGATGGCTACGCCAGTTTTCAGCCAGAACCTTTTGCTCCGGACTAGCTTCCGGTGCGGGTAATGCCTCTACCAGTGCCCGGCCTTCTTCATCCGCATCAATGGATATATCCCGCTGCAAATATGCGCTGGCAGCTTCGTGGTAATCATGCTCGCTGACACCATATTTATCAGCTACTTCACTCCTTCCCCTTCCTTCCATGGCCGCAATGGATTCTTTGGCACGCCTCAATCCTGCAAAGATTTTACGCTGCAACTTGGTAGTACCCAAACGTACAATACTCCAGCTTTTGAGAATAAAATCGTGCATAGCCGCACGAATCCACCATGCCGCATAGGTCACTAGCCGAAACCCGCGCTCCGGATCAAAACGTTTGACAGCATGCATCAAACCTATGGTTCCTTCCTGAATCAAGTCCATATCTGGCAGACCAAAATGCCGGTATTCACGAGCTATGGCTGAGACGGAATAAAGATTGGCGCAAACCAGGGTACGTGCGGCTTCACGATCCTGTCTTTCACGCCATAATCTGGCCAGACGGTATTCCTCTTCACGACTCAGACGTGAAATGCTCCGGACATCACGGCGAAACAGGCTCAGACTCGACATATCCAATGTGGGTACAATTGACATAAAAATCCTCTTGGCACTCTTACTATCAGAGTGCCAGTACTTTAGCGCGTAGGAAGAAAAGGCTCAAGCCTGTCAAACAGAATCATTTGATTCAGGTTCAATGCGGGCCGTAGTAATGACTGCGCCAAGGCAACCAACGATGCCTCCGGCAAACATCAGAGGGGGCAATAGAATCATTATGCTCAGATGGATGCCAGCTGAGTTGAGCCATTCATCTGTCGCAAAAGCCACCGGCCAGATCAACAACCAGGACATAAAACCGGCACCAGCACCAAGTAATGTACCCTCAAGAATGAACGGCATGCATACAAACCATTCCGGTGCTCCAAGCAAGCGCATCAACTGAATCTCGTCTGAACGGTCAAGAATAGTCATTCGCAGCGTGTTGGAAATAATAATCGCCATGGCCAACCCCATTATAATAGCGGCATATAATAGCAGTCGTTTTATGTCCTTTAGCCAGCTATGTACCCTGGCCAGACTGGCTTCATTCGTATTAACTCTGGCCTCGAAGCGATCTGCCTCAACCTTGATATCACTAAGAAGAAAATCACTTGTATCCAAAGCGGGAGAAATCTCCAGGCTACGTGGCAAGCGTCTGCCCAACTCTGAACTGCTCAGCCCGGCATCTCCCAGCCAGGACTGCATCCATTGAACATCTTTTTTATGATCGACAATGGTTACACCTTTTACACCCGGAATATCCCGCAAGCTATCTGCCAGCTTATTCAATTTCCCCTCGTCTTCGGAATCCAGATAGACATGGTAGCGGATATCCTGTTGCCAGGTGCCAATCCATTGTTCAGCTGCCTGCATACCCAGCCAGAAGGAAGCAGCCACCCATAAAGCCACACACACTACAACCAGGGCCAAGATCTGATGAACACCGAATGGAGGAAGATTGAACCCGCCCGGAAGTCTATGTACTACATTATTTGGCAAATTAGTTTGCACTTTGAATATCATGGCCAACCATTGTACCTTCGTGCAGGCGTATCACTGCGGCAGGACGAGACTGGATCAATTGCAAATCATGTGTTGCGATGACAACCGTAGTTCCCTGCTGATTCAAAGCCATCAGGTAATCGAGTATCCGCATGGCCGTATCAACGTCCAAGTTTCCTGTCGGCTCATCGGCCAAAATCAGCGGGGGATTGGTGCTCATGGCCCGGGCAATGGCAACACGTTGCTGCTCGCCGCCGGATAGTGCTTCCGGATAAGAGCACATTCGATCTTCCAGACCAACAAACCCAAGCACTTTACGCACACGTCCGGCCAAACGCTCTGATTTCCAACCGTGAACCCTCAGTGGCAAAGCCACATTCTCAAACACGGTACGTTGATCAAGTAATTTATGATCCTGGAAAATAATGCCAATATGCCGCCTTAATCGTCGCAGTTGCCGTCTGGATGCCTTACGCACATCAAGGCCCTGAATTTCAAGCTTTCCAGATGAGGGGAAAACACCGGCATAAAAAGTCTTCAGCAGTGATGACTTCCCAGCTCCGCTTTCCCCGATGAGATAGTAAAACCCGCCTTTGGCAATATCCAGGGTAACACCTGAAAGGGCAGTCTTCCCCGTCGGATAGCGAAGCATGAGTTGACGCATATAAATCACAGGCATGATCCTAGCCATAAACGGTATCAGCCTCCATATACCAACGACAGTTAAATTACTTGCAAAGCCGTCCCCAATGGCGAATATAAAAGATTATGCGCCTAAGCTGTCCGGAGTGCCGATCGGTCTATGAACTCGATTCTGTAGATAAAGATGTCATTCTGGTTTGTCATCGCTGCATGACCGAATTTGAGATGGGCTTGCAAGATGACTATACACAAGAATCTGATGATCCCGCTCTTGCAAGTTCAACTCCCCTTGCAGAAGAAATCCCCGAGCAGATGGAGAAGTTAACTTCAGACGATATTGACCTGGGTACAGAGATTGAGTGTTCTATTGGCGATCCGGAAAACTTACCCAACGGTGAACCGTATGGAGATTATGTTGAAAATGAAGATGCTTTTGAAGCATCTGCAAACTCCACCCCGGTAGCAAGTACCCAAGCTCACAAGCCTGCATATATTTCAGTATTACTGTTTACCTTCCTTGTCTTTATTGCTGGCTCGGGATTGTGGTTGAGCCATGACACCTGGCTGGAAAAACCATGGGTTCGCAGTTTCCTGATAAATATCGGCATCAAGGCTCAAACACACGGCCATGACTGGCGCATTATGGATAATAAAGTGCAGGCAAGATGGGTCGAGCGCGACAACCATAGCCCGATCCTGCTTATTGAAGGCAGAGTAGAAAACCTGTTACAAAGTAAGCTCCCCCCGCCCTCAATCCGTATATCGATATATCCTGATGAAACAAACGGGAAAGCCCTGAAAGAAGTTGACATGCCTATCACCCTTCAACCTCTGGGCGATGCAATAAGGCGTACGCCCTATGTTTCTCCGCCAGATGATACCATGCCGGTACTTTCTCGCGGGACACGAGGTTTTATCCTCGTTCTGGAGGATATCTCCCCGGAAGCCAGTACATTTACCCTTACTGCTGTTGCAAAATCGTTCTGACCCAATCGACTTTTATGAGAAAGGATGGATCAGTGCTACGGCCATAACAGCAACGCCTTCCTTTCGACCAATAAAGCCTAATAGTTCAGTGGTGGTTGCCTTGATGTTGACACTCCGGGAGTCAACTCCAAGAACCCTGGCCAGATTCTCGCGCATCGTTTGAATAAACGGAGCCAGCTTCGGCTCCTGAGCGATGATCGTGGCATCTATATTCCCCACTTGCCAGCCTTCTGCTTCAAGATGTCGCATGACTTGCGAAAGCAATATCAGGCTGTCGGCATCCTTATAGGCCAAATCGTTATCAGGAAAATGCTGGCCGATATCACCCAGGCCGGCAGCGCCAAGAAGCGCATCCATAACGGCATGTGTCAGCACATCCGCATCCGAGTGCCCTGCCAGGCCGAGATGGAAAGGAATATTTGCCCCTCCGAGAATAAGTCGACGATTCCCGGCAAAGGCATGCACATCAAAACCCTGACCAATGCGTACATTCATTTCGCCCCCTTAATTTCTTCTGTAATTATCGGACCCATATCCCTATGATGATTTGTGATGACAGTTTGCGCAAATAAGGGAAACATGAATGAGCACATGAACACGGACAACGCTGAGGACCTGGAAATAAAGAGCAGTGTTCGTTGGAAGCTGGTGATCGCCATGTCAGTCATGATTGTGGCTATTGTTTCCTCGCTAACCATGCTGCTGATCAACAACCAGAGAGCTGTTTTTGAAAAACACCTGTTATCACAAACTGCCTCTCTCAAAGAGCAGATGAATATAAAGGCTGATAAAATTTCAGATGTTATGGCAAGTCAATTGCACAGGTTGCTCGCCAAGAACCTTCCTGAAGACCAGGTCAATGCCGAAGTCAGGCAATATATTCGAGGTTTTGTTCTTGATATTGAAGACCTGAGATATGTAATTTTAATGGAAGGCCGGGATCTGTTCTTTGCCAAAGGTATCAAGCTGAACAGAGAGATGAAAAATACTATTCTCAAAGGCCGTGTGGCCAAGTTTGCCCTAAGTCAGTCCCGACCAAAAAAACACGATTTTGAACTTGATGAGCTCGCCTTCAGAGAATCAATTGTGCCCTTTAAGGTCTTCGGAAGCCCCTGGGTGTTACGCCTTGGATTCCCTCTGGATGAGTTAAACAAGGCTATTTCCGAGATACGGGAAACAATTGACAGAGAAATTCAGAGTGCATTTATCCAGGCAACGTTAACGGCAGTTCTCTTTATTGTATTGGGTGGAATCGCCGTTTTCTTTCTGGCTAACAGGTGGACGCGACGCATTAAAGAGCTGGTCAGCTTTTCACATGAACTTGCTGGCGGCAACTTTTCCGCTACACCCCATATCAGTGTGCGCACCAATGATGAGGTCGGGGTGCTGGTATCCTCTCTGGAGGAAATGGCAGCCAGCCTGCGCAAATCCTATGCCCAGCTTGAGGAGTACAGTCATACTTTGGAAGACAAGGTTGACAAACGCACCTTGCAACTAGCTGAAGCGCGGGATAATGCCCTGGCAGCTACACGCGCCAAAAGTGAGTTTCTGGCCAATATGAGCCATGAAATTCGTACGCCCATGAACGCCATTATTGGCTTGACTCATCTGGCAATGGATCGTGAAACCGACAGCAAGCAGCGCGATTATATGTCCAAGATTCACAGTGCAGCCAAGTCCTTACTGGGTATCATCAATGACATTCTGGACGTTTCCAAGGTTGAAGCGGGCAAGCTCGATATGGAAATGGTTGAGTTTGAACTGGAACAGGTACTGAATAATCTTTCAAGCGTCAGCTGGGAAGCTGCCGATGAGAAAGGCCTGGAACTGATCTTCGACTTTCCATCTGATACGCCAATACTGATAGGCGACCCGCTACGGCTGGGTCAGGTACTGCTCAATCTGACAACCAATGCGATCAAGTTCACCGAAGGTGGCAGGATTGATATTACAACTGAAATACTGGAGCAGGGAGATGGTATGGTTCAGCTTCGTTTTTCTGTAACGGATACTGGTATCGGCATCAGCGATGAACAGCAGGCAAAGCTGTTTCAGTCCTTCACCCAGGCAGATTCCTCGACAACGCGAAAATACCGTGGAACCGGACTGGGCCTCAGCATCAGCAAACAACTGGTCGAATTGATGGGAGGCGAACTTGTTGTGGAAAGCTCTCCCGGTGTGGGAAGCACCTTCAGTTTCTCCGTTCGTTTTGCCACAGCTAAGCAACACACCGGCAGGGAACTTATCGTGCCAGATGAAATAAGAGATTTGCGTGTTATTATCGCCGATCACAATGCCAGTTCTCGTGATATTCTGGACAGGTATCTTACTGGATTTGGCTATGAAACACTTCAACTTGCATCCGGCGATGAAGTTTTATCAGCACTAAGCAATGCTCCAGTCGACAAGGGCTATCAACTTGTGCTGATAAGCTGGAAATTGTCGGACATGAACGGGATTGAGGCAGCATTCAAAATCATCAATGCAGGCTTGCAACTAACTCCAAAACAAATGCTGGTCACAGCTTACGGTCGCAATGAACTGCGAGCCAGGGCACAGGAAGCAGGTATGGATGGCTTCCTGGTCAAGCCGGTTTCTCCCTCTACTTTACTTGAATCTATTCAAGGCGTTTTCAATTTTGGTAACGCATTCACCTGCATTGAAGAGGAAAGCAGTGATATATCACTGGAATCTCTGGCTCATTTCGATGGTGCTCACCTTCTTGTGGCTGAGGATAACGAAATCAATAAACAGGTAGCTGAGGGGTTGCTTTCCAGGGTCGGTATCAGTATGCGTTTTGCGAATAATGGTGAGGAGGCAATTACAGCGCTGGGGGAGGAAACTTTTGACGCTATCTTAATGGATATGCAGATGCCAGTGATGGGGGGGCTCGAAGCAACGCGCAAAATAAGGGAAAACAATCGTTACAAAGATATTCCCATCATTGCGATGACCGCAAACGTAATGGAGGGGGATAGGGAAAGGTGTATTGAATCAGGCAT
>JBHHTX010000088.1:0-7209 GCA_046753585.1 Mariprofundaceae bacterium | reverse complement strand
CAAAGATACCTTATTCCCCCAGATCACGTTTTACTGGATTCGCAGGCTAATTGCAGAAGAGGGCTAATTACCGAACTGACAAAGATGCTTCCGAATATCGATTCTGATCTGGCTCTGGAAGTCATTATGTCACGTGAACGTTTGGGAAGTACCGGCATTGGCTATGGTGTGGCCATTCCACACGGAAAGCTGGCTGACCTGAGTGCCCCGGTCCTGGTAGTTGCCAGGCACAAGCAGGGCATTGATTTTGATGCTATTGATGGAAAGCCTGTTCATATCGCCGTGCTACTGCTTGCTTCAGACAAGGAGGATCGTGCACACCTGGAATTACTGGCGCATCTGGCCCGTATTCTGCAAAATGAAAAGACAAGACAGCAAATTATCCAGGCTGAAGATGCAGAGAGTATTTCCAGTTTGTTTCCACCGTTGATAAAAAGAAAGGTATGAAGCAACAGTCAAACGCTACACTTAGTGCCAGAGACTTTCTGGAAAGTCAGCGTGAGGCCATGAAACTGCGGCTTTTGGCTGGTAAGAATGGCCTGGATCGATATATCGACCATCCCCGCATGCAGAAACCTTCTCTGGCCTTTGCCGGGTTTATGGAAAACATGGGGCCTAACCGGCTTCAGGTGATCGGAAAAACCGAACTAAATTACCTGGCGACAAAATCAGCTCAAGAGCAGGAGCAGGCGATTCATGCAGTTTTTGATTTAAACCTGGCCATTGTTGTCCTTACCCGTGGCCTGAAACCACCCGAGATCATTATTCAAGCGGCTGAACGCACTGACACCCCTCTCATTTCTTCTCAACTAACGTCCAGCGTATTTATGACCGAAGGTATGCATTTCCTTATGCATACTCTGGCTCCACGCACATACCAGCATGGCAACTTCCTTGATATCTTTGGACTTGGAGTTTTGCTGGTGGGTTCCAGTGGCATTGGCAAAAGTGAAATCGCGCTGGAGCTGATTTCCCGTGGCCACCGTTTGATCGCTGACGACATGGTGGAACTTGTGCGTGAAGGGCCTGGGGTCCTGGTTGGGAAAAGTCCCGTAGCGCTCCGCTATCACATGGAAATACGCGGCATGGGGATTCTTAACATAAGGGACCTATTTGGAGCAGCAGCCCTCACCGATACCAAGCGGGTCACGCTTGTGGTCGAGTTGTTGCCATGGGATCGCATGACGGGTGAAGAACGCCTGCTTGTGGAAGAGCGAAAGATCGAACTCAATGGTGTCGAATTACCCAAAGCTCTTTTGCCCATTCGACCGGGCCGGTCGCTGGCAGTCCTCATTGAAGCAGCAACTCGCAATCAACTGTTAAGGATGCGTGGAATAGATAGCGGCAAGGCCTTTATTCAGGCCTTGGAAGAGCGCATTAAGAAGGGGAAGGCGTGATCCGACTTTATTATAACACCAACACACATACTAATACTTTCATAAATAAAGTTGCATGAAGCTGTTGATTATTAGCGGCCTGTCGGGTGCGGGCAAGAGTACAGCATTACATGCACTTGAAGATCTGGGCTGTTTTTGCACTGATAATTTACCATTGGAGTTGCTTTCCTCTTGGGCAGAGCTTGAGTCCAGAAAACCACAGCCAATGGCTGTTTGCCTGGATGTCAGGAGCAGTTCAGAGATAAGAGAACTATACGATGCTTTACATCCCAGTCGATTGAAAGAGCAGGATTGGCGTTTAATGTATATCGATGCCAGTAATGAAGCTTTGCTGCGACGTTTTTCCACCACACGCAGGCGGCATCTTTTTTCTCCGGGCATGGACCTGGAGTCAGCTATCACAAACGAACGCAAGGCTCTGGAGCCTGTTCGGGCAACGGCAAATCTGGTACTTGATTCCTCCAGTCTTAATCCCTACGAGTTTGCTGATTTGGTCGAGGAATTTTGGCGGCGATCCCTGACTGCGAAGGACAAGGCACTTATCGTTTCCCTGATCTCATTTAGTTACCAGCGAGGACTTCCTATGGATGCGGATGCCATACTGGACGCACGCTTCTTGCCAAACCCTCACTATGAGCCAGAACTGGCTCGGCTAACAGGTAGGGATGTGGCAGTAAAATCATTTCTGGAGCAAAGGTCGGAGGTGGCCGAAACAGAATTGAATCTCAGGAAGTTGATGAGCTTCTACTGGCCAAAGCTAGCACATGAACGCAAGCAATATTTTTCCCTCGCTATTGGCTGTAGCGGCGGCAGACATCGCTCTGTATATCTGGTGGAGCAATTGGCCGGATGGATGAAAGAGCAAGGTATGTCGAACCCTCTGGTTCGTCATCGCGAGCTAGCCCCGACTCTTGAATAATCCGGGGTAGGAGGACTGACAGATGATTGGCATGATTCTAGTGGCACACGGAGAAATCGGGGCTGAAATGCTCAAGGCTGTGGAGCATGTTGTTGGCCCGCAGGCTCTCGCCAAGACCTTGAGTGTCAACGTCGAGGATGATGTTGATACCTCTCTTGGACGACTGAAAGAAATGATTGTGGCTTGTAATGTCGGCAAAGGGGTTCTTCTGATGGCCGATATGTTTGGAGGAACACCGTGCAACCTGGCTCTGGCCTGCATGAGGGACTCTGACATTGAAGTTCTGTCCGGCTTTAATCTTCCCATGTTGATTAAAGTAGCCACTTTGCGCCAAAGCATTGATGATTTACGATTGTTAGCGGGAAAAGCTCGAGACTCTGGTCGCTATCATATGCATTTTGCCTCTGAAATTCTGGCTCAGGGTAAAAACAGTGCCTGAGCGGATCGTCCGAATTCAAAATAAACTTGGTCTGCATGCACGTGCAGCAGCACGTTTTGCAACCACATCCGGGGCTTTTGCTGCAGAAGTCTATCTGATGAAAGATGACATTGAGGTGAACGGAAAAAGCATTATGGGGATCATGATGCTGGCAGCAGCTAAAGGAACTGATCTACAAATCAGAGCAGAGGGGGGGGATGCCCTCCAGGCCCTGGATGCGCTGGAAACTTTGGTAAATAACCGTTTTGGTGAAGACCAATGAGAAAAGGTTCTCCCTTGTATGGTAAGGTGGCCGCCTCCAGCCCAGGCATCGCCATCGGCAAGGTACAAAAAGTATCGGCCGGTCGGAAACCGATTCCGGAATACGACATTGAAGGCTCCAGGGTTGATTTGGAAGTTGTTCGACTGCAGAAGGCTATTGAAAAGTCAGTGGCGCAACTTGATGAGCAACAGACGCAGCTAAGCAATGTGGCAAGCAAAGATCCCGGATTAATACTTGATGTTCATCGTTTGCTCTTGCTTGACCCTCAATTGGGAGAGGCTGCTGTAGCACTGATTCGAAACGATAAGATCAATGCAGAGTGGGCTTTGCGTAGGCAGCTGGATAATATTGAATCAGTCTTTGACCAGATTGAAGATGAGTATTTACGCGGTAAAAAAGAAGATGTCGAACAGGTCGGCGGACGTGTCATGCGTAATCTGTTGAGAGACATAGAGTTGAATCTGAGGGAAGATACTGAAAACACCATTCTGATTGGTGAAATTTTCAGCCCTGGCGAACTTGTTCAAAGTTGGCAGCAAGGCATGGCAGGGTTTGTTACCGAGCAGGGTGGTGCTAATTCCCATACTATTATCGTCGCCCGAGGGGTTGGCATTCCTGCCTTGATGGGGTCGACTGATATCATGGAATTGGCCCGGGATGGCGATGTCATAATCATCGACGGGAATAAGGGTACATGGATATTAAACCCGAGCCCCGCTGAACTGGATCATTACCGGCGTCTTACCGAAATCCTGAAATCTGCCCAATCCAACCTGAGGTCCTTTGCCAAAGTTCCTTCCCTAAGTGCTGATGGAAATGTGCTGCCTATCATGGCCAACCTGGAATTTGTCGAAGAGTTACCGTTAGCCAGGGATATTGGCGTTGAGGGTATCGGCCTGTACCGGACTGAATTTCTTTTTCTGAATCGTGAGCTACAACCAGGTGAAGATGAACAGGCGCTCCATTATCGGCAGGTTGTTCGAGCTATGCGGGGAAAACAGGTTACATTCAGGCTTCTGGATATCGGCGGAGACAAGCCAGCCGTATTTCAACAAATGTCGGGACATCATTGGGCGGGAGACAATCCGGCTATGGGTGTTCGGGGTATCCGCCTCCTTTTAAATCGTCCGGACATACTGCTGGCGCAACTCAGAGCCCTGATTCACGCTGCAGCGGAGGGGCCAATCAGTATCATGGTGCCAATGGTGACCAACGTAAGTGAAATGATTCAAACCCGCTCCATTCTGGACAAATGCAAACTGGAGCTTGGATGCAGTGAGTCGATCCCTCTGGGGGCCTTGATTGAAGTTCCGGCTGCCGCCCTGATTGCGGATGAATTGGCAAAAGTCAGTGATTTTTTCTCAATCGGTACTAACGATCTTATTCAGTATACTCTGGCAGCTGACCGTGGTGACGATGAAGTTTCTGACATCTATGACCCCGGGCATCAGGCTATCCATCACCTTCTTAAAATGAGCGCCCGGGCGGCAAGGAATGAGGGAATTCCAATTGCAATGTGTGGAGAAATGGCAGGTGATATAACCTGGACAGAAACCTTGCTCAATATGGGCTTTAACTCCCTGTCCATGAACCTGAGCCGCATTCTGGAAGTGAGAAAAGCACTGTCCGGCCTGAACAGAAGCACTGCGTAAAGCAGTGTTTCCTTGTAAAACCACCTGAATATGGAGAAAAAGATGCGTCATGACTGGACGATTAAGGAAATTGAGGTGCTTTTTGAGCTGCCATTTAACGATCTGATGTTCCGTGCCCAACAGGCGCACCGTTCAAATTTCGATGCCAATGCGGTTCAACTTTCTACTCTGCTCTCGATAAAAACCGGCGGCTGCGCGGAAGACTGCAAATACTGTCCACAAAGCGCCCGCTATAACACTTCTGTTGAAGCAGAGAGCATGATGGCTAAAGAGTCCGTGCTCGAAGCTGCCCGCGCTGCCAGGGAAAAGGGTGCAACCCGATTTTGCATGGGTGCTGCCTGGCGAAGCCCCAAGGGCAAGGCCTTTGAACATGTGCTGGATATGGTGCAGGAGGTAAAGAAGTTAGGCATGGAGACCTGTGCCACGCTTGGTATGCTGGATGAAGATCAGGCCATCAGGTTAAAAGAGTCTGGCCTGGACTACTACAATCACAACCTTGATACCGACCCTGAATATTACAAAGAAATTATCTCCACCCGTAGCTACGAAGACCGACTTGATACCCTGAAACATATCCGTGCCAATGGCATGAACATCTGTTGCGGAGGGATTGTCGGCATGGGCGAATCTCGACGTCATCGGGCTGGTCTGATTGTCCAGCTGGCGCGCATGAATCCACATCCTGAATCCGTTCCTATCAATATGTTAATCCGGGTCGAAGGCACACCCATGGCTGAAGATGAACAGTTTTCGGATAATCTGGATCCTTTTGAATTCATTCGCACTATTGCTGTTTCACGCCTGACTATGCCGGCTTCCCATGTACGCCTCTCGGCAGGCCGCGAAGCCATGAGTGAGGAAATGCAGGCACTTTGTTTTCTGGCGGGTGCCAACTCAATCTTCTATGGTGAAAAGCTGCTTACTACCAACAACCAGGACGCTGAAAATGATCAGGCACTGTTCTCTAAACTCGGCCTTTATGCGGAGAAAAAGTCTACTCCATCTTCTCGCCGTATTGTGTCAGGGCATCAGATATCACCAGCGTCTTGACGGTAACGGGCTGGTTTTACCAGGCGACGGTTGTGGATCTTTTCTCCCTACGCATTGTTGACCTAAATATAGACACATCCAGGACACGAAAACTTGTATCTGATGCTCTTTTGATGGCCATGTGGTGCAGGAAACTTGGTAAGGGTCTGATCCGCCACTCAGATCACGGTAGCCTGTATTGCAGCGGAAATTCCAGGAACTGCTATCTCAGCATAGCATCGTTAGCAGTTATACTGAGGCTGATGGAGAGGCATCAATGCTGATGTTTAGTTCCAGGCAAGGTTGAGGGGCATGCTGGCTCCAGAATCCAAAGATTAAGTCCGGAAATACGCCAAAGTGGGTATGAAGATTACCGCTCACGACTGTTGCAAGTGGCTTGAAAATGTTGCTTGCATCTTCGGGAAACGATATCCATATTAGCCGACCTGACTGCGGCTGAAATAATCGGGGCAAGTACATGGAATGCAGGCTAAAAAGTGCCAGGAGTATCTTGCCACTTCCGCCCTGATATTGGAGTGATAATAATGAAATACAATCAATTTTTTGTGGTTGTCAGCTTGGCTTTATGCCTTTTTGCGGTGACCTTGTCCGGATGCTCGGTTTCAGAGACTGATCCGGCTACCGCAGGGAACGCAGAGAAGGGGAAGGCTTTTCTCGAGGAAAACAAGAACAAGGAAGGTGTGATTTCATTTCCAAACGGTATGCAGTATATGGTTCTCAAAAGTGGAAGTGGCCATCAGGCCAAAATGACCGATACCGTCACGGTTCACTATCGTGGAATGCACATAGATGGTAACGAGTTTGACAATTCTTACGAACGTGGTGAGCCCCTTACCATTTCCCTGAAGAGCATGATTCCGGGTTGGAAGAAAGCCCTGTTGCTTATGCATGAAGGGGATACGTGGCGTTTGTTTATTCCTCCTTTTCTTGCCTATACCAATCGTGGATCAGGTTCGATAGAACCGAATGAAACTCTGATCTATGAGATTGAACTACTTAGTGTCAACTGGATGGGAAGGCGGAAAGACCTAATCAACTGATCCGATATTGTCTTCGGCACCTTCGATCATGCTGCGAACCTCCCTGATGGCAGAGACGTTGGCTGATTCTATCAGGCCAATAATAGAATTTTCCAATGTTCTGGGCAGTAGCGCCGGATCATCGATAGTCCCACGGGAGTAAATAATCAATCCGTTGAGAAAACCTTCGAAATGTTCATCGGATAATTTCTCGTAGTTTTTATTTTTGGCTCCGGCCATGAATGCCTTGATCTTACTGTTGCTGAACTTGAAGCTGCCAAGTTCGAAAATTTCCTTGATCTCGAAATGTTTCAGATTGTTGGCAATTGAAATCTTTTTGAGGATATTATTGTTGGTCATGCGTCAAACCTAGGCTCTCGCCGGGCCTGGAGCTAGCCTGTAATTTTCTCATGGTTTCTTAATGAATACGCAGGCACTCTTCGCCTTCGGTAACTTCCGCAGGTGTAAATC